>DCIM01000063.1:0-79997 GCA_002316005.1 Prevotellaceae bacterium UBA1726
GTGACGAAATCCTTCTCTTCAATGCTATTGAAGATGTTTATGTTCTCGCAGAAGGTATCAGGATCCTGCTTCTCATCGGTAACAGGAATCTGCTTAACAGAAACAGAGAAGCCGAAGCGCATAGCCGCTTCACCAGACTTCATCACTCCAAGTATTCCTGGACCGAACTGCTCACCCTCCTTAGGTGGATCAGCATCGGGAAGGAAGCACACATTCGATGCAGCACGTCTTAGGAGTTCGAAGTGCTCGTCAGTCCACGCAGTACCTAGTGTTGCTACCGAATTAATTGCTCCAATAGACTGCAGTCTCATGCAGTCAGGAGCGCCTTCCACAAGATACACCTTTTCCGTCTTGCCTGCTTCACGCCAAGCAGCATCAATGCCAAAGATGGATTTCGACTTGTTGTATATCAGCGAGTCCGAAGAGTTCATGTACTTTGGTTTGCTATCATCGAGCACACGAGATGTAAAGCCAATGATGCGTTGCTGGCGGTCACGTATAGGAATGGTGATGCGACCATTAAAGAAATCATATCCACCACGGTTACGCAGATGCAGAGCATCAGCCACTTCCTCTGAAATATAGCTGTCATCCACTATACGAGCATCTTTCGGACAATAGCCTATACCGATCTGAGTACAATATCGTTCACCCCAACGATGGTAAGCGTAATCCCTTGCAGCTTTGTTCTCAGGAAGGTGTAGCTGCTTGACATATTCCTTTGAGATGAAATCATTGGCAATCCACATTGCCTCACGAAGCTTATATTCCTGCTCCTCCTGGGCAGTAGGAATACGCTCCTTGATTTCGATGTTATATTTCTTTGCCAGCACACGCAGTGCCTCAGGGTAGGTGAGGTTTTCATGTCTCATCAGGAAACCTACGCTATTACCCTGTTCTCCACATCCGAAGCATTTGAATGTGCCGGATTTAGGGAACACTGTGAATGATGGTGTATTCTCGGAGTGGAACGGACAGCAAGCCACATAGTTTATGCCACGTTTCTTCAATGTGACATAATCACTGACGACCTCCTTGATGTCCGCTCGGTCGAGAATTTTATCAATAGTATCTTGTGGTATCATACCCTACAAATTATTAGCCATACAACTTGATGAAACGGTTGACGCATTTGTCAACCAGCCAGTGCACAGCATTTTCGTCTTCTTCCTCGAAGAACAATGTAATAGTTCTCAGTTCTTCAATCTTTGAGCCAACAGTAATGTCGATAGGTAGAGAGTGCTCCATTTGCATTTCTACCATCCATGCCGCAATCTTTGGCTGAACCGCTAATTCTTTTTTCATTCTTTGTCCTTTCTAATCACTTTGTGCTTTATCTTGACTACAGCGAGATTCAGCTCAATCTCTGTCTCTATGGCTTTGGTAGTGAGATTCTGGCCGATGACTTCTGCCATAAGTTCTCCTGAACGCTGAAGGAGATCTTTCTGCTTGTCACCGCCATCGGTCTCGTTCTGGAGGGACTCCATAGTACGAGCCATATCTCTTACCATAGCAAAAGTGTCAATGATAGCGATTGTTGTCTGAACAGCTTGCTTTGACTTTAGTATAGTCGCAAGCATATAAAGACCGCGCTCTGTAAAAGCAGTAGGAAGGAACTGGCTGAACTTCAATTTCTTAAGGTGGTCAAAATTTTTGACCACCTCCTCCTTCTCGAAAATATCAACTTCGATAAGGTAGCCTTCAGGGAATTTCTCAGGGTTGTTCTTGACAGCCTGGTTTATTTCCTTTGTCTTTACACCATAAAGTGCTGCCACGTCGCAGTCAAGAAGCACTTTCTGACCACGTATTTCTATAACTCTTGACTCAACGTCCTGAGTCGTGATGATTTCATTTGCCATATTATATATATAAATAAGGAGTAAATAAATGCCACCATGGACCAGCCTCCCGGACAGTCCATGCTGGACTTAGCTGATATTCAATGTTCAGCCTCTCTGAATAGGAATGTTCAGAAGTTGACTGTTTAATTCTCGCAGTGAGATGAAGATACGTGAACCTTTCTTCTCGAACTGCAGTTGACCTCTATGCTTTCGCTGATAGATTGCCATCTCAGACAATCCTGTGAGTGCAGAAAGCTGTGATACAGTAAGCGGAATGCTTACCTTTTCCATTTCTTCACTGATTATTCTCTGCGCTTCATTGGAGAAGCATTCTTCGAGAATAGGTTTGAACTCTTTTGAATCGCAGACAATCTCTTTGATTTTTCTGACGATATATTCATGAAGTGAGCGATCGATTCTTGTCTCACATATTGCACGGAAGTCGGCATTGAGCTGCTTCAGTACCATTTGAATGATGTAATTTAAGTCTGCTTGTCTCATATTATTCCGGATGCTCTATTGATTGTTGCTTCAACTCTTAGAATATTTGCTTCAGTCACGAAAGTAGATGTCAGGAAGATGCCTTTGTCGAATCCTTCTTGTCTGTTCCACCTTGACATGGCAGTTCGTATGGATTTCATCTCCTTGACATCTTTAACAAGACAGATCTTTGTCTCATGAAGAAAGAAGGTGCGGAACCAGTCCATGGGCGACTCAACTGTCACCGCCTTGGCAAGCCACAACTTTATATTGGTGGCAGCAGCCTTTTGTCTGGCGGTCTCGGAACGTAGAGCCGCAGACTTGGGCGGACATTTGAGCTTACGCGCGTACTTTCTTACATAGTCTTCCGAAACGCTTTCGAACATCAGCAGAGAAGCGATGTTCCTCTTTACAGCCTTTTGGATTGCGGGATCTGAAATGCCATCGAGCAATCCGGTGAGTCTCTTGGCTTGCTTCTGGTTCTCATGCTTAACCATGGCGGACAACTCCTCGGCTAATTCCTTGTTTGTCCTGTCCTGATAGTTGGCATATAACCAATTTTCTTGCTCACCATTCAGAATTTTTCTCATATTATGTTTTTTTATATGTAATTCTTTGGGTAATCCAATATTTTATAGTACCTTTGCGGTCGCAAAGGATAAGCCCTTAGCGAACAAACAGGAACTATTTCTGTGAGCAAAGTTAGTGTTCAGATGGGACACCATGAGTCCCACCTAAAATAATTTTTCAGCTAAAAATCGAAAAGTGTTGACCTACTTTGACAACAAAGAAAGATTTAACATTCGATAACAGAAGTAAAGACTGTAAAAAAGCAGAATTAAGTGTAATTCATGCATAAATCCGTTGATTTCGAAAGATTGAAGCGGAACAAAAATGTTGATTACAATAACAAAAAAACACCCGAAACGGAGACCTTGCGGCATCCGAAACGGGTGGGTTCAAAATGAGGATGGGGTCATTTTCTACCACGCGTTCTACCAAAAACAAGTGGCTAGTAGAACATCCTACCTCATTATATCAATGAAAACGACCTAAGCGCCTATAGCTTAAGGTTTTAACATGAAGATTGACAATTAAGACAAAATCGTATAAGTGCGGAAGGTTCAAGTCCCGTACGCACCGCAGAAGACTGCTTTGAGGCAGTCTTTTTTGTTTATTACAAACAAGAAAAGAACCTAACGAGATACTACTAAAATCTATCCATATGCGAACATTCTTCAAAATAGTACTCATCATATTGACCACAATCATCGTTTTGATGGGTGGTTTAGTTGCATTCATCCACCACGAGATAAGCGATGAGCAATTGCGCAAGCATGCTGAATCATTTCTTTCTGAGGCTCTCGGCACAGAAGTGAAACTTGAAGGTGCCCGACTTCATCCTTTTGAAAGCGAGATGGCAATCTACGGCCTTAATGTGAAGGATCTGCAGAAAGAGGATATGCTGCATATTGATACTCTTGAGGCAACCGTCAATTTCTGGAAATTGTGGAAGAAGGAAGTGCTTGTATATGGTTTCAACTTGTCTGGCGCAAACGCTAATATATATAAGGTACGCAAGGATAGTGCTGCAAATTACCAGTTTGTTATTGACGCCATTCAATTCGTCGGCGAGAAGAAGGACGCTATCGATAAGAAGGATACAAAGAACCAACTATACTTCGATCTTCGCAAAGTAACAATCAATAGGACATCTGCCAAGTGGGATGTGCGTTCAGAAGATTCTTTGAATTGCGATGGACATAAAGAATTGGACCCCAACCACTTATGGATTGATAATCTCCATACAAGGGTTTCACTTCATGGCGGCGGTGCTCCAGGCAATTTCACAGGTAAGATGGATTTATTGGCTGTGAACGAGCGAAACTCCGAAACGGCAATTACTCTTAAGGATATTGTGTTCAAGGGCAATGAGCGCAAGTTGGGCATTGGCGATATGGATTTCACCTATCAAGACAAACACCTTACAATAAAGGACTATTCGCTTGAAGGTTCAACACAGGGGACGGCCGATGTGCATCATCTTGTCATTAAGAATATCTATTTCAAAAATGGCATAGGTGTACCTGTAACCCCTCGTCGTCCGATGGAGGGAGAATTTGATGGCGAGCATCTGGAACTTGAATTGAGTCTTGATGCTACGGCTTCATTGCTTTCTTCTGATTCGGTAGATATGAAAATCAATAGTCTGAAGGGTGTTGACAAGACTTCAGGGCTTCATATCGACAGCCTTTCGGTTGATGTCAATGGCACTCGTTTCCACCAGACAATGAACGATCTCTATGTCTGCTCAGGAAAAACAGAAGTCATCATCGACAGTGCCTCAATCAATCTGCCACGCTACGGAAAAGATAAGCGACCATTATCGTTCGCTACTTCTGAGGTGAAAGTGAATGCTCTGCTCAAAGACATCGCCCGTCCATTCGGTCAGGCGTTAATCAACTTCACTACCCCACTCTTCGCCCGTTGCACTATTACAGGAGACGAGAAGCAGATAAAAATCCATAATGTCCACGCCTATAATGCCGACCACAGAGTTGATGTTCATGCCGACGGCGTAATGAATATTCCACAGAAGAAGGGCGAGCAAGTGTCGCTTAGATTCAATGTACACAAACTCAAGGCTGTTCGCGGTATTAAGGAGCAGATAATCTCGCATTTCCCAATACAAGGCGATGCGATGAAATTCATTCGCGATTTAGGAGATATCAGTTTCCGTGGCACAGTTTATCTCCCATTCCGTCGTCAAGAGTTCAAGGGCGTTCTTGGTACTCGCTGGGGCGTATTTGATGTCAACATGAAGTTGAGTTCTATTGACTACAAGTTGAACGGAAGCCTCTCCACCCAGAAGTTCAATTTGGGTAAATACATTGGAAACGACAATATTGGCAATATATCAGTAATGGCGAATATCAGCGACCTCGACATCGCGAGCCCACAGATTGCCAAACTTATTCATCGCAAGCAAGGACTGATTCCTACTTGTACACTTAGCGGTCGTGCTCGTGAAGCAAGTTACAAGGGCATCAAGATCAGAGATATCGACTTTAAGATTCACAGCAACGGAAAGGCTGCCGACGGAAAACTGTGGGCAACTAACAAATGGGCCGATCTCTCTTGCGACTTCTCATTCACAGATCCAACGGACATAAAGAACACGCTGAAAGTGAAGCCACACATCAAACTTCACAAGTTGAAGTTGTTTGAAAAGAAAAGCAAGAAAGACAAGACGAACAAGAAAGACAAAGAATAAAACGCAAAGAGGTGAACCGGCAATGGTCCACCTCTTTTTATATGCGTTATTATCAAACGAGATTAATAGTCGTTCTTCTTAAAGAAATCAAGGATTATCTCGCCCATCTTCGTGTTATGCCAGATATGCGAACCATGATCTTCGCCCGGAATAATCATCACCTCACCATTAGGAATATATTCGGCAATCATACGAGTGTGCTTCTCGAGAATAAGATCGTTCTCTCCACCACAAATCAATGCTGGACATTTGATTTTCTCCATATCAGCCTTGGTCATGTTTGGTTCATCGTACATCATCTGAACCAATGGCGAACGCTCTGCATCCTCATCGCCAAATATCTCCTTGAATATCTTTTCATCAAGGGCACCTGTGGCTGTAATGTTTGCACCGCTGGTCACAAGAAGCGAACAAGTGCCTGGATGCATTGACTCAAGTTCGAGGGCAATGATACCACCGTCACTCCATCCGAAAACGGCAGGTTTATCCAAACCTTTTGCCTTGATAAAAGCGTAAGTATCCTCAGCCATATCCTTATAGTGATACTCCTTCAAAGGCTCGTTTGCCCCCTGTCCACGCGAATCCAAAGCATAGACAAGATAACCAGCCTGAGCCAACTGACGGGTTGTTGTCTCAAGATCGTTATGACTACCGCCATTACCATGAATCAATATTACGGCTTTGCCTTTTCCCTCGCAGGCATAGAACAGTTTCTGGCCATTCACCTCAATCGTATCAGTATAACTCTGATACTTACCGCAACTGGCAAAAATCAATCCCGACAGACACATAAGAATCAGTTTCTTCATAATTTCACTACTTAATTTGGTTACTTACATACTCGCCAATACGCTCAAGATAGTTGTAACTACCTGTGCCTGGCGAAGCCTTATACTGGAAACAATGATTACGCTTACAGAGGATATGGAGTTCACACTGAACACCTATGCTACGCATCTTTTCCCAACAGCGAACAGAATTCATCGATGCCCACACATCTTCGTCACCATGTATGAAAATCATTGGTGCAGTCTGCTTGTCGAACGAGAATTCAGGTACGAGCACGGCATCATCGGCAGTACCGCTTGTTGTGTTAGGATCCATTGCACCATCGGTCAAGGCGTAGGCAGGATATATACCAATGCCCCACTGTACATTGCAAGGCAAATTATCAATATCGTCGATAGGCCAATACGACTGGTGCATTGACGAAGTGACGCCCATGAGAGTGAGATGACCGCCGGCCGAACTTCCCATAATACCAATCTTGTTTGGATCCAATCCACGACTCTCAGCCTCACTACGCACAATACGAATGCAACGCTGAAGGTCCTGCCAAGCGGTAGTGTGCTTTGCCAATCCCTTTGGACGAGGAGTGCGATACTTCATTGTGACGACGGTCATGCCTTGTTCGTTCAGATAACGACGAGCCGGTGCCACCTCAAAACTCTCAGGACCATTACCCTCATAACTACCACCCGAATAGATAATCTGTATTGCCTTCGTCTTCAGAGTCTTAGGCATATGCCATTCCAGATATGGCTCACACTGATGATCCTGTGCATCTGGCATCTTTCCTTCTGGCCAGATGTTCTCCTTTATATATTCTGCACGGGCATCATCGTTTGGATAACGACTCATCAGTTCAACCTCAGGTTCAAGGTCACCAAGTATTCCCATCTGTCGCATGAACTCCACGCCTCGATCGAAGCCAAGAGCACCATGACCTTGGTTTGGATAAAGGTGCAACTCTGCCGGAATCTTCATCTTGCGCAACTGACGGAACACCTCAGTCGAACCAATTGGCGACCAAATATCCGCACCACCATGATGAAGGCACATCGGACAAGTCTTCTCGTCGAAACGGAAACATTTGCTCATCTCAACATCTATGCCGTAGCCTTGGCGAGTGGAAGGAGTGCCCTTCTCACCATCGGTTGTCACATAGGCAGGGGCATTCACAATAGCCCAGTTGATATGGCAAGGAATAGAATCGAGTTTATCCACAGGAGTATAAGCGCGTGTCTGCGAACTTGTGGCGAGCATCAGAGCAAGGTGCGAACCTGCCGACATGCTGATAGTACCGATTTTCTCAGGGTCATAGCCACGCTTCTTTGCCTCGTTGCGAACCATACGAACTGCTCGCTGACCGTCTTCCCATGCCGATTGGTAGATATCAAGGCCTACAGGACGAGGTGTACGATAAACAAAGTTCACACACTGAATGCCGAGGGCAGTCAGTCGTTCGTGCCACATCTTTATCAATCCCACATCGCAGCACACTTCATAACTGCCACCGCTGATGAGAATCATACAAGTGCCGTTAGGATTCTGCGGTTTCTCAAACCATTCCAGATAAGCCACGCGGTGTTTGTCGGCATTGAAGTCAGGTTGTTCAGCTTCATCGGTCATTGCTGCAATTTGATGACTTTGTGCATCAGGCATCTTGCCTTTTGGCCAAACGAGTTCTCTCTCCCATGCCATCAGGCTAAAGGAATAGAGCAAACAAAGGATTGTCAGTAGTTGTCTCATTTTAGGTTATGTTTAACGATTTCTTGTAGTGTTCTAAGGTTCTCCTCGTTATTGGCGGCGAGCACTCCCGTTGGTTGTGTCAACGGCAGTTCTTCAGCCTGGAGGTTTGACAATACTCCACCAGCTTCTGTCAGTATGAGCGATGCTGCGGCGAAGTCCCATGGTGAGAGGAGATACTCGAAATAGAGTTCACAGCGTCCCATAGCGAGATAGCAAATCTCTGGTGCTGCTGCTCCAAATCGGCGAATGTCATTGCATCTCTTGAAGGTATCGACGATGATTCGCGAGCATACATCTGTGTATTCCTTATGATATACTGCGAGGGCTGTGCACATGATACTGTTGGCAAAAGGCCGATCGCTTACATGAATCTGCCGTCCGTTGAGGAATGCTCCCCTTCCCTTCTCTGCCCAGAACATCTCACCTGCCATCACCACATAGACAACGCTCTTCACCATCTCGCTGCCGTGCTTCAGTCCCACACAGATTGCTGAATGCTGTATGTCACGACTGTAGTTAGCTGTGCCGTCGATTGGGTCGATAATCCAAGTGTACTCATGACTGGTGTCGATCATGTCCTCTTCCTCACAGAGGAATCCGCTGCCTGGCAGGAGGAGTGCCAATTCCTTACAGAGGAAATTTTGCACTGCCACATCGTTCGAGGTCACGATGTTCGAAAAGCCGTCTTTCTGTTGAATGTCGAACAAGTCGGTTTTCATCAGTTCGGCAGCCTTCCGAACAATATCAATGACTGATTCTATCCTTATTTCTTCCATAAAAGTCAATTTTGCTATGCAAAGATATAAAAAATTAAGGAATTCTTGCTATCTTTGCAAAAAATATCTACAAACAAAGAATATGGCAAAGAAAACTATCATTGATGTATTTGAGAACTCCGCAAAGGTTTACGCGAACAACGTGTTCCTGAAGGAGAAGGTTGATAATGTATGGCAGGACACTACTTATGCTGAAGTTCAGCAGTTGGTCTATCGTCTTGGTGCGGGCCTCCAGGCTCTTGGCGTAAAGAAGGACGACAAACTGGCTCTGCTTTCCGAGGGTCGAAACCTGTGGATTGTTTCTGAGTTGGCAATGTTCTACGCTGGTGGTGTGAATGTGCCACTGAGCATCAAGCTCGAGGAGAGCAACGACCTGCTGTTCCGCATGCAGCATGGCGATGTGAAGTTCATCATTGTCAGTGGTCGTCAGTTGCGTAAGGTTCGCCAGATTCGCAGTCAGTTGCCTCTTGTCGAGAAGGTCATCATCTTCGATGCTCAGGACACCTACAAGGAGGGCGAAATCTTCGTTGAGGATGTTATGAAATTAGGTGACAAATTCCTCAGCGAACATACAATGGAGGAATTCCTTGCTGTGGGACAGTCAATCCAGAACGACGACCTTGCCACCATCACCTATACCTCGGGTACTACTGCCGATCCAAAGGGAGTGTCGCTCACTCATCGCAACTATACAGCCAATGTTGAACAGGGACTCTCTCGCGTCAATATCGATTCTACTTGGCGTCAGTTGATCATCCTCCCTCTTGACCACTGCTTTGCTCATGTCGTGGGATTCTATATCATGATGCATCAAGGTGCCATGGCTGCTACTGTTCCTCAGGGTAAATCTCCAGTTGAAGCTTTGAAGAATATCCCATTGAGTATCAAGGAAATAAAACCTCACCTCATCCTCTCCGTTCCAGCCCTTGCAAAGAGTTTCAAGAAGAGCATTGAACAGAGTATCAGTAAGCAAGGGCCTGTTGTTGAACGACTCTTCGAATGGGGTAAGGCTACCCGTCAGTGCTACTATGGCGAGAGTTGTCTCGACCCAAAGGGATGGCGTATTGTGCTGAAGCCATTGGTATCGCTTTTCGACAAGATTCTTTTTAATAAGGTACGTGAGAGTTTCGGTGGCTGTCTGCGATTCTTCGTTGGTGGCGGAGCCCTTCTCGATAAGGATCTGCAGAAGTTCTATATCGGTATTGGTCTGCCAATGTTCCAGGGCTATGGACTCTCAGAAGCCACACCAATTATCTCAACAAATGCTCCTACCTATTTCCGTTTCGGATCGTCGGGTAAACTCGTAGAACCACTGGAGTTGAAGATATGTGACGAGAAGGGAAACGAACTGCCTCTCGGTCAGCAAGGCGAGATTGTTGTCAAGGGCGAGAATGTCATGGCGGGCTACTGGAAGAACCCTACCGCCACTGCCGATACCGTTCGCGACGGTTGGCTCTACACGGGCGACCTTGGATATATGAACCACGAGGGACTGCTCTATGTCATGGGCCGTTTCAAGAGTCTCTTGATCTCGTCTGATGGTGAGAAGTATTCGCCAGAGGGTATTGAAGAGGCTTTGGTTCAGCTTTGTCCTGCCATCGACCAGGTGATGCTCTACAACAACCAGAGTCCTACCACCTCTGCACTTGTTGTTCCAAACCGTCAGTACTTGCAGCAGTCGTTCGACCTCAACACCGAGGAAGGCCGTCGCGGTGCTCTTCAGGAAATCAACGCCGAGATTGCCCGTTTCAAGAAGGGTGGCGATTTGCAGGAGATGTTCCCTGACCGCTGGTTGCCAAGTACCATCGGTGTGCTGAAGGAACCATTCTCCGAGCAGAATCAGATGATCAACTCCACCATGAAGATGGTTCGTGGCAAGATTGAGAAAGCCTACGCCGAGCGTCTCGTCTATATCTACACCGCTGAGGGCAAGGTCCTCGACAACGAGCAGAATCTCGCCGCCCTGGCATAAGCCTAAGGACTAAATATCAACTTTATAAAGGTCGACTCTCATCACGAGGGTCGATTTTTTGTTTTCAACATTTTATATTATGAGCATATACGAACACTTGGGCGGTGTGTATCACTACTACCACCATCTATTAGTAATATAGGAGATATTCAATCCGTTTGCAAGGATTTTACCGATTTTTTTTAAGAAGTAAGAAATCTATTTGGCACGACCACGCGACAGACGCGACAAACGCGACAAAGGTTTTTGAAATTCACGACCTTCGACAAGGAGAAAGTGTAAGGGTTTTATATTTAATATAAATATTAAATATAAGTTATTATATACCCCCTTATTTCTACCCTTTTACCCCTGAAAAATGAAAATGTCATTGTCGCGTTTGTCGCGTCTGTCGCGTCAATCGTGAGACAACTCATAGGCATGAGAGCTCACTTCGCGGAATAAATATTTACAACAACGGCATATGACAAACTCAATGCTGATTTCATGAAGTCATTTCATTGATTTTACCTCATCATTTCAATGGAATGACATGATAAAAACGCCGTTTTCACACTGTCATTTCAGCGTTTTAATGACTGCCAATCCAGATGCAGAGCATGCCGAGGAGGACGAGGAACATGTCGAAGGCTTTCGCGCGGAGGTTCTTCTCGCGGAAAATCATTGCGCCGAAGAGGAAACTGACAACAACACTGCCACGGCGGATCATTGAGACAATACTGATCATAGCGCCGTCCTGGCTGAGCGAGAAGAAATAGGCAAAGTCGGCCAGGCAGATGAATAATGATATGCCAAGGATTGCACAATGCCAATGGAACGGAGTACTGCTCTTGCGCTTCGGATACCACAGCGTCATCATGGCAATGCCCATGAGAAAACACTGATAGATGTTGAACCACGACTGTACCATCATCTTGTCAAGCCCTACTCCACCGTTTTCAGGCATAGCCATGAGAAACTTGTCATACAACCCGCTAATTGCACCAAGCACGGCAGCAAGAATGAGGCAATAAATCCAACGGTTATGAGTGAAACGGATACCCTCCTTCTTTCCGCTACGACTCAATAAGAAGAACGAAAGGATTGCCAGCAATACACCCACCCACTGCCAGAGGTTGAGATGTTCGCCAAAGACAAGCATAGCACCCACCAGCACCATGACAGGACGAGTGGCGTTGATAGGGCCAACAATGGTGATAGGCAGATTCTTTATGGCGATATAGCCGAAAATCCACGAAGAAAGTACTATAAGGCTCTTGAGCATTATCCACTTGTGGCATTCCCAACCGCCTTGGGCTACATGGAACATACTTCCGTCCAACCAGTCGGTATTAGCCGAAACGAAGATGAAAGGCAGGAAAAATATTGAGCAAAACAAGGTGTTGAGGAACAACACCGGAATGACGGGATTGTCCTTCAACGAGAGTTTCTTGAACACATCGTAGAAGCCAAGAAGGCAAGCAGAAGTAAAAGCAAGAAGTAACCACATATGGCCCACCCAAGCCCTCCCAAAGGGAGGGATGTTAAAATGATAATTAGATAATAAAGATACTACTGTCCATATTCAACTTTCTCGAGGAAAAGGGCATTGCCCGGCATTGATTCGCCGGCTTCGGTGCGCTTCTTTCCAGCAACCACAGCATCGAACTCCTCGATTGTCATTCGACCACGACCAACCTCAACCAATGTACCTACAACGGCACGAACCATATTGCGGAGGAAACGGTTGGCTGCAATGACAAAATGCCAACTATGGTCGGAATCCTGAACCCAACGAGCCTCCATGACATTGCAGAGAGTGGTCTTCACATCAGAATGACTCTTGCAAAACGCCCCGAAATCCTCAACAGTGAGCAGATGACTCGCAGCCTCGTTCATCTTCTGGAAATCGAGATCCCAATGAAGCTGATATGAATATTGGCGTAGGAAAGGATCCTTGCGCGTGTGTACATAATAATGATATGTGCGCTTTGTAGCCGAGAATCGCGCATGAAGGTCGTTGTCAACCTTCTCCACTCGGTCAACGGAAATATCGCGCGGAAGGATTCGGTTCAATCTATATGCCAGCTGCTTGCAATCGGCATTCTCGTCGTCAAGGTCGAAGTGAGCAGCCATCTGACGGGCATGAACACCAGCATCAGTACGCCCAGCACCAACTACCTCCATCTCGCGGCGGAGAATGGCTGAGAGAGCATGCTGGAGTTCTTCCTGAACGGAATTGCCGTTAGGCTGAATCTGCCAACCGTGATAGGCAGTACCGTCGTAACTGAAATAAACGAAATATCTTTGCATTCTTATGTTTCCAAAAAATACGGCGAGAAAAATCTCTCCCGCCGCATTTATCATTTATCCTTTAGTTTTTCTTATTACCCTGGGGACCACCATTACGAAGACCTCTGCGAGGACCGCCCCAATGGCCCATGCCCTTGCCACGCTGTGACTCCTGTACCTTACGGAAAGCCTCGCGATGGAACTCCTCCTCAGCACGCTTCACTTTGATGAGCTTCGTTGCAGGCACCACCTTGAGCATCTTAAGCGTATAGGTTTGTTCAATCTTCTTAATCTGCACTTCCGACTCAGCAAAGTTCTTCATTGCATCAGCACATTCCTGCTCAGTTGTCGGACGACCTTTCATCTTCTTGGCATTAGCCTCCATGATGGCAGTGGTCTTCTTGCGCAACTCGCGGAAGAGAGGAAGGAACTTCGCTGCCTCAGCCTGAGTGAAGCCAGCACCTTTCACAACATACTGCTCGAGCTGCTGCTCAAACTTCTGTGGATCGAATGTCTTTTGATCCTTCGCCTGACCTTTATTTCCCTGAGCCGACACAGCAACAGCAGCAAATACCATGCAGAAAATCAATAATAGTTTACGCATAATCATTGTCCCTTTCTTTTTATTGCTGCAACATGTAAGTGTACATGTCATCCTTGTCGAGCATGATGTAATCAGATGAGTTCTCGTCGTAGTTGCTGAGCATCTCGTGGAACTCAGCCGACTCAGCGAGCGACATATTGGCAGGATCGTTTGCAGAAACCTTGTGCAACCATACGGTTACGCCACAGATAGCCACACAGACAGAGGCTGCAGCTGTGATGATTGGCATCATAGCACGGCGACGAGGAGTCATAGGAATGACCTTCGCAGTCTGTTCTGGAAGCGCATCCATCACATTCTTCTGCAACTGCTCGAAGTAGCCTTCAGGCACAGTGAATGGAGTCTGGCGTCCGAACTTTTTCTCTATATGTTCTTCTGTTTTTGCCATAATATTTTGTTTTTACGCAATTTTGACTATAAAAAAAGAAAATGGTTTAATCGTGTTTATTAAAATAATCCTCAATTTTTTTGACAGCAAGATGATAAGAGGCTTTCAGGGCTCCTTCGGAGGTGCCAAGAATCTTGCTCATCTCAGAGTATTTCATCTCTTCGTAGTAGCGCAGTGTGAACACCGTCTTCTGCACATCGGGCAGTCTGGATATGGCCTCCTGAAGTTGCGCCTGTGTCTCGTCGCCATCAAAGAACTCATCTGCCATCAACTGGTTTGCCACTACCGGATCATCATCGGCACTGATACCTTGAAGTTTCTGTTTCTTACGAAGGAAATCAAGCGCTTCGTTGATGGCGATACGGCTAAGCCATGTTGAAATCTTTGATTTATTCTCGAATTCGCCAAGGTTCATCCATGCCTTGATTAGGGCATTCTGAACAATATCGTTGGTATCGTCGTGAGAAATGACAATACGACGCACCTGCCAGTATAGTTTTTCGCTATACAGGCCCACGAGCATCTCAAAACCCTGTCGGACGGTGGTTTCGTTGCTCAATAGTCGCATCATTTCTTTTTCGCGATCCATAGGTTTTTTATCGGTAATTGTTCAATCTGCTCGCCATCACGCGGTCATAGCCATAGACATCGGCATATCGACGCAAGTTTCCATCTGGCATCAAATACATTGTATAATATGTGATGAAAAGAGGCACCTGAGGTTTAATGTCGAGGTAGCGAATTATCTTGGATTTGTCAATTTTTTGCATTTCCTGCTCAGCGCCATCGGCTGGAACACGAGTACGCATCTCCATTGAATACTTTATCTTTTCGAGTGTTTTCTCGTCTTTGTCGTCAAGCAGGAACTGCGCCAGTTCGTAAGGTTTTTCGACACGAATGCAACCATGGCTCGCACTACGATCATCACGCCCGAAGGTACTCTTGTTCGAAGTGTCGTGAAGATAGATTGAGAAATTGTTCTGGAAGCGGAATATTATCCTGCCAAGGGCATTACCTTCGCCACCCTCCTGGAAGCACTTGTAAGCACCCGATCGGAAAGCAGAAGCTGAGACATGATGAGGAGTGAGCAGTTTACCTGTTGACTTCTCCTTCACACAGTAATGATTGCGCGCGAAATAAGCCGAGTCGCCGGCATGTGCGGCAATGTCCTTCTTAACAATCGAGAATGGCATAACCCACTGCGGATTGAGGTCCATTCGCATGATATTACTATTGAGAAGCGGCGTCTTTGTCTTGCCACTGCCACACACCACCTTCATCTCGAGGATATCGCCCTTGTCGAAGGCAATGAGTTCGTAGGAAGGCACATTCACCACGATGTACTTATCGTGATTGTAGTGATAGTCCTCATTACGCCAGCGGCAACGCTCCATATTGACCAGTATTCGCTCACGCTCATAGCCAGTTGAGGCAGGAAGCATCGCCTTGAGTTTCTTGTAGAGTTCGTTCTGAGGTTCAGCATCGCGAAGCATCTCCGGCACACTATCGCTTGACACCTTGCCGAGAAGACTGACATACTCCTCGTTGTTCAGCACCTTTGTGTGGACATCATACAACTGGCGGAAAATGGTGTGGAGGGTATCATCGGCATCACGGTCAAGGCGATTGAACACCTTGTGAGGGTTTATAAATCCGTAGCGCTGACCGCAGTAATAACGCAGAAAAGCCTTAGTGAGATTATAGTCAAGTCGAGAGGCAACTGTATTGATGTCGTTGGCATCGTCGAATTCAAGGTTACGCATTCTGTTCAAGTCGCGCTCAATCTGAGCCGAACGGAAATGAACAGGCGAGAAACCAATCTCGTCCACCTTATTAATATATTTAAGGAGAGTATCGGCCTGCGAACGCACACCATAGCGATCGACCCACAGAAGGGCCTCAGTAGAAAGATAATGAGTGCGTGTTTGCTGATCGGCAGAGGTAGTGTCCTTATCAGCTTTCACAAGACGGCCCAGGCACTCGTTGATTTTCAGTTTGCTGAACTTATACTCATCAACACGGAGGGCATCAAAATCGGAAAGCTGAAGATTGGCGTTTGTATTAAAATGATTTTCGTGGCACGCAGAAAAACCGCATACCACGAAAACTATAAGGATAAGTTTTGAAAACGCCTTCAAAACAAACTTTGTTTATCGAACAGAAATCTTGCGTACAACCTTGCCAACCTTGACAATGTAGCAACCCTTCTGGAGGTTAAGGTCGTAGCGCTTCTCGTCGCCATCTACTTTCACTGTCATCACGCAAACACCAGTAACATTGTAAATCTGGAGTGTCTGACCAGCAGCACCACTTACATGAAGCACATCCTGACTGATGCTGATTGTGATGCCCTGCGACTCAATGTCAGCGAGGTCCATAATCTCAATCATTGGACTTGCTATTGTGATAGCAGGAGCAGAGATGAGCAGCAATGCTGAAAGGGTAAGTGTAAGTATATTTTTTGTCATACGCATCAATGTTTAATTGTTCAATATGCAAAATTAATTTATTAATTCGAAATACGAAACTTTGCACCGAAAAATATTGTGTAGTTAAGATTATTTAACATCAAAAACCTTTCCTTCGGAAGTCAAGACGCTGTTTTCGAAGATTTCGCATGCCTCTTTGAGGATTAAACTCTCATCATTATATCGTTGGCTGTAATGGCCTAACATCAAGATTTTTACATCAGCGTCGCGGGCAACCTGAGCCGCCTGGCGAGCAGTGGAATGATAGTAGAGTTTCGCACGGTCGAGTTTATCGTCGGCATAGGTCGATTCATGATACAACGCAGTGACTCCTTTGAGAAGATTGTGGAGTTTTGGCATATAGCGAGTGTCACTGCAATAAGCATAACTGCGAGCCGGTTCAGCAGGGCGTGTCAATCGCTCATTTTCCACGGTTTCACCGTCTTCAGTCACCCAATCCTTACCAACGCGGATATTCTCCAACTGAGAGACAGGAATGCCGTAGAAATCGGTCATATCGCGAAGGATGTGTCTTCTACCCTCTTTCTCGCGGAAGAGGAAACCGCAGCACGGCATTCGGTGCTCAAGAGGGATTGACTCAACAGTAAGACTACGATCTTCGTAAATCACCTCATTCTTCTCTGTATCAACATCGTGGAGAATCACTTCGTAATCGAGGCCATGACAGAAGAATTCAAGTTGATCGGGAAGGAATGTTCGGAGTTCCTTCGGGGCATAGATATGAAGTGGCGCTGTTCGGCCAAGTAGTCCGAAAGTGCTTATCATGCCCACAAGGCCAAGGCAATGATCGCCATGAAGATGGCTGATGAACACCGCCTGAATCTTATTAAAATGGACATGCGTCTTACGAATCGCCATCTGAGTGCCTTCGCCACAATCGATCATGAAGAATTTATCCCTGATTTCAACTATCTGGGATGAAGGGTTATGGCGCAAAGTAGGAAGAGCGCTACCACAACCAAGAATATGGATTCTGAACGGAATCAATGCAGTGGGACCTTATTTGGTTTTAAGCGTATCAACTTTCATTGTCTCGCGAACTCGCTTGTAGAAATAAATTCCATTGGTATTCTCGAGTTCGAGTGAATCAGCACCAAGATTCACGATGCAGAAAGTATCACGATTCAGCAGCAGATTTCCATTGAGTATTCGCCATGAAGTCCAAGGACGACTTTCAAGTTTCACATCGGAAACGACCTCGCCATCTTCGGTCATTTCGAAACTCTTATCGATACTACTCCACTTTCCAAGAAGCGATGTAAGATTGATGATGCGACTTGCCACAAGACCATCCTCACTCTTATAGGTAGTTACTGCCATTCGGTCGCCACTCATCAAACCACCAACAACAAGTGTAGCACTCTCAACATCCTCATCATTTATAAGGATTTCTACAGTATCTTCCATGTTGGTGATTAGTTGAAGAGTGTGCATCATTGTACCTTCACCGCATATACCGTAAAGTGTTGAATCTAAGACTTCTTCTTCAATTTGTTCAACTATTGATTGAGTTTCTTTCTTCTGCTGGCAAGCAGCGATAAGAAAGATTGAAATTGTAAGAAATAATAATTTCTTCATAGCCATAATATTTAGTCTTGTTTTTCCTATTATTTACTTCGATCACTTACGGAATGTTCCGCATCAGGATTCTCCATTTTCTTTGCTTCATCCCATAGAGCATCCAGTTCACCGAGAGTCATTTCCTTGAGTTGACAACCTTGCTTTAGTGTCTGCTGTTCAACATATCCGAAGCGGCGAATGAACTTCTGGTTTGTGCGCTCAAGGGCAGTATCAGGATTGATATTGTAAAGGCGGGCGGCGTTGACCAACGAGAAGATAAAATCGCCCATTTCATCGATACTCTTTTCCTTGTCACCTTTACGAAGTTCAACCTCAAGTTCGTCGAGTTCCTCGTGAACTTTTGCCCACACATCCTCTTTATTCTCCCAGTCAAAGCCCACACTGCTCGCCTTTTCGGTGACGCGGAAGGCCTTGATGAGACTTGGGAGTGCCTGTGGAACACCCGATAAAACGGTACGATTTCCGTCTTTTTCCTTCATTTTTATCTGTTCCCAGTTGTCCATCACATCATCAGCCGACTTCACTTCTTTCAACGATGCCTCTTGTACTGGTTCGTCAACAGGAGGATAGATATGCGGATGACGGAAGATGAGTTTATCGGCTTCCTTATTACAGATATCGGCAATGTCGAATTCACCCATTTCCCGTCCCATGATGGAATAGAAAATGACATGTTCGAGTACATCGCCCAACTCCTTGCACACATTTTTCCAGTCGTGGTTGATTGAGGCATCGCAGAGTTCATAAACCTCCTCGATGGTATTCGGGCGAAGCGAGTCGAAAGTTTGCTTTCTGTCCCATGGACATTTCACTCTGAGTTCGTCCAAAACATCAATCAATCGGCCAAAAGCCTCCAATTTTTCTTCTCTTGTATGCATTTTATTTTAATTTATCATGCAAAAGTAATCATTTTCCGTTTAATTTTAGTAATTTTGCACCAGAATTATTTATTAATAAGGTAGAAAGAACAAAAATAAGATATAAAAAAATGGAATTAGCAAGTAAGTACAGCCCTCAGGACATTGAGGGCAAGTGGTATCAGTATTGGACTGACCACAAACTTTTTTCAAGTAAACCAGACGGTCGCAAGCCTTACACAATAGTTATACCTCCACCAAATGTGACTGGTGTACTCCACATGGGTCACATGCTCAACAACACCATTCAGGATATCCTTATCCGTAAGGCACGCATCGAAGGCAAGAATGCTTGTTGGGTTCCTGGCACTGACCATGCGTCAATCGCAACTGAGGCAAAGGTTGTGAACAAACTTGCACAGCAAGGAATCAAGAAGCGCGACCTTACTCGCGAGCAGTTCCTTGAGCATGCATGGGATTGGACAAACGAGCACGGTGGTATCATCCTCAAGCAGTTGCGTAAGCTCGGTGCTTCATGCGACTGGGATCGTACAGCATTCACTATGGACGAAGAGCGTTCAGAGTCAGTATTGAAGGTATTCGTCGACCTCTACGACAAAGGCCTCATCTATCGCGGTTTGCGTATGGTGAACTGGGATCCAAAGGCTCAGACAGTACTCTCTACAGAGGAGGTTATCTATCGCGACGAGAAGTCAAAGCTCTTCCATTTGAAGTATTATGTTGCTGATGCAGATGTTAATCCTGTCGTCCTCACTGGCGAAGAAGGCGAAATATTCCACAAAGATGAAAAGGGCTATTACGCTATCGTGGCAACAACTCGTCCTGAGACAATCATGGGCGATACAGCAATGTGTATCAACCCTAAGGATCCAAAGAATCATTGGCTTCGCGGTCATAAGGTTATCGTACCACTTGTTGGACGCGTAATTCCTGTTATCGAAGATCGTTATGTTGATATCGAGTTCGGAACTGGCTGTTTGAAGGTTACTCCAGCACATGATGTGAACGACTACGCATTGGGTAAGACTCATAACCTTGAGACTATCGACATCTTCAATCCTGACGGTACAATCTCTGAGGCTGGTGGTATGTACATCGGCCAGGATCGTATGGTTGTCCGCAAGCAGATTGCAAAGGATCTTGAAGAGGCCGGCCTCATGGATCATATTGAGGATTACGAAAACAAGGTTGGATATTCAGAGCGTAACCAGGACACTGCTGTAGAGCCTCGTCTCTGCCGCCAGTGGTTCCTCTCAATGCAGCATTTCGCTGACATCGCTCTCCCACCGGTTCTCAACGGCGAGATCAAGTTCCACCCAACAAAGTACGTAACAACATACAAGAACTGGCTTGAGAATATTCAGGATTGGTGTATCTCTCGTCAGTTGTGGTGGGGTCATCGCATTCCTGCTTACTTTGTAAACACAGAAGATGGTGCAGAAGACGAGAAATTCGTTGTTGCCCTCACAGCAGAAGATGCACTCAAGAAGGCACAGGAGAAGTATGGCGAGAATATTACCATGAACGACCTCACTCGTGATGAAGACGCACTCGACACATGGTTCTCTTCATGGTTGTGGCCTGTTTCTCTGTTCAAGGGTATCAACGAGCCTGGCAATGAGGAAATCAAATACTATTATCCAACAAGCGACCTTGTAACAGGTCCGGATATCATCTTCTTCTGGGTAGCAAGAATGATCATGGCTGGTGAGGAGTATATGAAGGATGTACCTTTCCGCAATGTATATTTCACTGGTATCGTTCGTGACAAGCTCGGTCGTAAGATGTCGAAGAGTCTTGGCAACTCGCCTGACCCACTTGAACTCATTGAGAAGTTCGGTGCCGACGGTGTTCGTATGGGAATGATGCTTTCTGCTCCTGCAGGAAACGACATTCTCTTCGACGAGAGTCTCTGCCAGCAGGGTGCAGCTTTCTGTAATAAGATATGGAACGCCTTCCGCCTTGTAAAGGGTTGGGAGACAGCAGATATCGAACAGCCAGCTTCAAACAAGAAGACTATCTCATGGATGGAGTCAAAGATTAAGACTGCTTTGGTTGAAATCAACGACCTCTACACAAAGTATCGTCTTAACGAAGCATTGATGGCAGTATTCAAACTCTTCACCGACGAGTTTTCTGGCTGGTATCTTGAAATGATCAAGCCTGACTATGACCGCGAGAAGAACAGCGCAATGCCTATTGACAAGGATACATACGAGGCAACACTTCATTTCTTTGAGCAGTTGATGAAGATTATCCATCCATTCATGCCATTCATCACCGAGGAAATCTATCAGCAGATTACAGAACGCGAGGATGGTGACTCTATCATGGTGGCAACACTCGAAATCGGCGCACCAACAGATGAGGATGCAAAGATCATTGCTCAGTATGAAGAAACTAAGCAGATTATTTCTGGTGTTCGTGCCGTTCGCCAGTCAAAGAATATCTCTCCACGCGAGGCACTTGCCCTTGAGGTTGTACTTGGTGGCGACGACCAGAATGTCACACGCTGTCCTGCCCTTGGCCCTATCATCAAGAAGATAGCTTGTCTCTCTGGCATCAACTATGTTGAGCAGAAGAGCGAAGGCACAAGTGCTTTCCTCATCGGCACTACAGAATATGCAATTCCTCTCGGCGATCTTATTGATGTTGAGGCAGAAATCGAGAAGGCAGAGGCTCAGCTCAAGCATCTTGAAGGTTTCCTCGTTGGCGTAATGAAGAAACTGTCGAACGAGCGCTTTGTACAGAATGCAAAACCTGAGGTTGTTGCTCTTGAGCGTAAGAAGCAAAGTGACTCTGAAGAGAAGATTGCTGCACTTAAAGAAACCCTCGAGAAACTCTACGCTCAGAAGAAATAAGAGTTTCCTCAACGGATAAAAAAGAAAACATCGCTATGGCTATTGCCCGTAGCGATGTTTTTTATTTAACCATTCTATCCAAATATTACATATCAAACTCAATATTATTCTCCATCGTGAGCAAATCCTTGAGAGAAACATCTTTATGTTCGCGCATAAAGAGATTAACTTTCTGGGTATAATCATTCTTGAGCAATTCTGTTTCTGTAACATAATTCGTTGCCCATGATAATTTAGCAAAGTGGATATCCCTCTCGTACTGAGTGCGTTCTTCAAAGTTTGCCATCGGGAACATGCTGATGAGGTAGAAAACTACGCAATCAGGAACAATATATTCGCGACTCATCGACTCAAGCTGTTCCTTTTCGTAAAAGCGCTTGTAAATCGGGAAATCCTTACCGAGATACTTGTCAAGCGATATTCCTATGGCCTTATCGTCAACTACAATACTCTGGTCAAAAGCACCTATCTGAGCATAGAAAGTAGGAATCTCAATTTCAGGAATTTCCTTTCTTAGTTTTGCAAAAGCTTTCTTCAGTTGATTGTTAAGATCGCTCATATCAGCATATTCAGTCTCCGCAGCATATATGACATTCTGGAGTGTTGAATCCTGATAGAAATCAAGCAGTTTCTTATTTATGTCTACCTCAGAAACAGAACCTAACTTCAGCAAATCTTCAATCAAAGCGCGTGTTTCTGTTGGATATACAGTATTCATTTCTTGTAAAGCGGCAAAATCACCGGTGGTGAGATAACGACTCTCTACTCGATCGTAGCGTCGAATCATTATGCTATCAATCGAGTCGTGCTGTGCAATTCGCGGCATGGTGAAATCGCAAGATGACACCAACAGCAAAACAGTCATAATTATGAGATACAGTTTCTTCACCTAATTATTAAATAGAATACGCGGAATATTACAAATTTAATTTGTTAGGTGCAAAATTAGGAAATTTTTCATTAACAACCAAATAAAATTGCTAAAAAAGTTAAATTATTGCGATTTTATAATCCAATTAACTCAATTTTATTTAATTTTCCGATTAAACAAGTTCACAGCGAAGAGCTGTCTTGTTATAATTAAAACCAACAAGTCGTACTCGACGAATCTGGTTGTCAAGTTCAGGATTTGACTTCGAAACAGGTAATTCTACACGGATATAATTGTCAGTAAATCCATGCATTGCCTTTCCATTCGCAGCCTTTTCAAACAATACATCGCGCTCTTGGCCGATATATTTGGCGTAGAAAGCCTCTGTCTTCGCATCAGAAAGGTCAAGCAAACGCTTTGAACGCAACTTCTTATCCTGATCTTTGACAACATAAGGAATCTTCAAAGCTGCAGTTCCAGGGCGTTCGCTATATGGGAACACATGCAATTGAGTCACATCTAATGAATTCAAGAAATCATAACATTCTTCAAAACATTCAGGCGTTTCACCTCTACATCCCACCATAACATCCACACCAATGAAAGCATCAGGCATCATTTCCTTTATGAGATTTATCTTATGCGCAAAGAGGGCTTTGTCATAGCGACGGTGCATCAATTTAAGGACTTCATCCGAACCACTTTGCAGGGGAATATGGAAATGTGGCATGAACGCACGCGACTCTTCTGCACAATAGCGAATCAGTTCATCATCGAGCAAATCAGGCTCAAGGCTACTGATACGGAACCGCTCAATTCCTTCCACTTTGTCAAGGGCTTTTACGAGGTCAATAAACTTCTCACCCGTAGTTCTTCCAAAGTCACCGATATTAACGCCAGTAAGTACAACCTCCTTGCCACCTTTACTTACAGCTTGTTCTGTTTGTTTTACAAGAGACTCGATTGTAGGATTGCGCGAAAAGCCTCTTGCATAAGGAATGGTACAGTATGTGCAAAAGTAGTTACATCCATCTTGCACCTTTAGAAAAAACCTGGTTCTATTTCCTCTTGAGCAAGAAGGTGCGAATGATTTGATTTCCTTTGTTTTAACAGAATGATATTCTACGCAATTTTGAGAATTCAAGTCATCAGAATGACTCGTTAGTTTTTCACCCCAGGCATCTGATAGATATTGTATCAAATTCGCTTTTTCATTGCTTCCCAAAACCAAACCAACACCATCAATTTTTGCAACATTTTCTGGTTCAAGTTGAGCATAGCATCCTGTGACGACAACAAAGGAATCTGGATTCTGTCGTATCATTTTTCGTATCTGCTGACGACATTTCGCATCAGCCATCTCTGTAACAGAACAGGTATTGATAAGACAAATGTCAGCCTTTTCATCCTTACCGGCATCAACAACACCCATCTCAGAGAGCATCCTACCGAACGTGGATGTTTCCGAAAAATTGAGTTTACAACCTAATGTGTAATATTTTGCCTTTTTTCCTTGAAATACTGATGTATCAATCATTACCTTAACTTTGTTACAAACACGAATTTATAGGTTTTTCTAATAAAAATCCTAAGAAATTTACATTTCGAGTGCAAAGTTAACACAAAAAATCGGTCTTTCCCTTCTTATTACGCAGATTTTTTAGTAATTTTGCATCAGTTTTATATAAAACTGTTAATATCGCGATAGAAAACCAAGGTAAAAAGATGCAGGTAGCAATAGTAAAATACAACGCAGGTAACATATATTCCGTAGTAAATGCCCTCCGTCGTTTAGGAGTTGAACCACTGTTAACCGACAATGCTGAGGAATTACAGCGTGCTGACAGGATTCTTTTCCCCGGACAAGGTGAAGCAAGTACGACTATGGCATATATCCGCGAACATAAACTCGATGAGATTATCCGTTCACTGAAACAGCCTGTTCTCGGTATCTGCATTGGTCAGCAACTTCTTTGCCGCCATTCAGAAGAAGGCGATACTGATTGTATTGGCATCTTCCCTGTCGATGTAAAGCGCTTTCAACCTCAAAGACATGAAGATAAGGTTCCACAGATGGGTTGGAACTCCATTTACGACTTGAAGACTCCTCTGTTTGAAGGTATCAAAGAGGAAGAATTCATTTATAATGTCCATAGTTTCTATGTACCAGAGAATGAATTCACTATCGCAAAATGCGATTATATACATCCCTACTCCGCCTCAATGCACAAGGACAATTTCTATACTTGTCAGTTTCATCCTGAGAAAAGCGGGAAAGTGGGGGCAAAAATAATAGAGAACTTTCTAAATCTGAAATAAAGAAATGATTGAGCTGATACCAGCAATAGATATAATCGACGGAAAATGTGTACGTCTCACAAAGGGCGACTACGACCAGAAAAAGGTCTACAATGAGGATCCCGTGGCTCAGGCTAAGGAGTTTGAGGTTTTAGGATTCAAACGACTACATATTGTCGACCTTGACGGCGCAAAGTCGAAACACATTGTCAATGTAGATGTCCTAAAAAGAATCACCACGCAAACCAATCTCGTTGTAGATTTTGGAGGTGGAATCAAGTCGGAAGATGACATAGAAAAAGCTTTTGAGGCTGGCGCAGAGATGGTAACTGTTGGAAGTATTGCCGTAACACAACCGGAGTTATTCCTTTCGTGGCTTGACAAATATGGTGCAGAGAAAATAATACTCGGTGCAGATGTACGCAACGGAAAGATTTCCATAAATGGTTGGAAGGAAGATTCTTCGGAAGATTTATTGCCATTCTTGAAGAAATATGTAGATGCCGGAGTGAAGAATGTCTTGTGTACTGAGATTTCAAAGGATGGTACATTAAGCGGCCCTGCAATTGAATTATATTCAAAAATGATGAGCGAATATCCTATGCTGCACCTTATTGCATCCGGAGGAGTATCGTCAAACGATGATATTGTCAATCTTGAAAAATCAGGCATTCCTGCTGTAGTATTTGGCAAGGCCTTTTACGAAGGGAAGATTGATATCGAAAAATTAAACATACAATAAATACATATGAGTCGCGGACTTACAAAAAGAATAATCCCTTGCCTAGATGTCAAAAACGGTGAAACCGTAAAAGGCAGCAACTTCGTCAACCTTCGTTCTGCCGGTGATCCGGTGGAATTAGGTAAGGCATACAGCGACGCTGGTGCCGACGAGTTGTGCTTCCTTGACATTACAGCATCTTTTGAAGGCAGAAAGACCTTCACTGAGATGGTGACTCGTGTGGCTCAAGAGATAAACATTCCATTTACCGTGGGTGGAGGAATAAACCAGCTTGAGGATGTTGAGCGACTTCTGTTCGCTGGTGCTGACAAGGTCAGTGTGAACTCCGCCGCTATTCGCCGACCTGAACTGATTGACGAGATTGCAAACAAATTCGGTTCACAAGTATGCGTTTGTGCTATTGATGCACGACTTGACGAAGACGGATGGCATTGCTATACAAAAGGTGGTCGTGAAAGGCAAGAATTAGGTCTTTTTGACTGGGCTCGTGAAGCTCAGGAAAGAGGAGCCGGAGAGATTCTCTTCACTTCTATGAACCACGATGGAGTGAAAGAAGGTTATGCTAATGAAGCACTTGCTCAACTTGCCGAATCGCTTTCCATTCCAATCATCGCCTCTGGTGGTGCTGGAAAGAAAGAGCATTTCCGCGATGCATTCACAATAGGCAAGGCTGACGCAGCTCTTGCTGCTTCTGTATTCCATTTCGGAGAGATTCCGATTCCGGAACTCAAACAATATTTGAAAGAACAAAAAATAAATATAAGATTATGATTGATTTCGAAAAGATGGGAGGATTGGTTCCTGCCATCGTTCAGGATGCAAAAACAAAAACCGTGCTGATGCTCGGTTACATGAATGAAGAGGCTTACAACAAGACTCTCGAAACAAAGAAAGTAACTTTCTGGAGCCGTAGTCGTAATGAGTTGTGGACAAAAGGTGAAACATCCGGCAACTTTCTCAACCTTGTCGATATAAAGGTGGATTGCGACAACGACGCACTCCTTGTAAAGGCTAATCCAGACGGACCTACATGCCACAAAGGCACTGATACTTGCTGGGCAGAGAAGAACGAGATGAATCCATTGCTATTCCTAACCGAACTGCAGGACTTCGTCATCAAGCGTCACGAGGAGATGCCTGAAGGTTCATATACAACATCGCTCTTCAATGACGGTTTGAACCGCATGGCTCAGAAGGTTGGTGAAGAGGCTCTCGAACTCGTTATTGAAGCATGTAATGGCACCAACGAGCGAATGATTTACGAGGGCTCTGACATGCTCTATCATCTCATCGTTCTCCTAACAAGCAAGGGCTTGCGCATCGAGGATATGGCTGCAGAACTCATCGAGCGTCATAATCCAGGTTGGAAAAAACATTAAGAATTAGTAACAACAAACATATAATCCGATTAGCAAGATGTTAATAGATTATCAGAATGTAAATGTATACCAAGGTGAGAAACTGATTCTCGACAAGGTCAACTTCAAGGCCGACGAGGGTGAGTTCATATACATCATTGGTAAGGTGGGCTCTGGAAAGAGTTCTCTTTTGAAAACCATGTATGCCGAACTCGACATCTATGATGACGAGGCTGACAAGGCCGAAGTGATGGGCCGCGATATGGTGAAGCTCAAGCGTAAGGAAATTCCTGCCCTTCGACGCGAAATGGGTATAATCTTTCAGGACTTCCAGCTACTTCATCGTCGTACAGTAAAGAAAAACCTCGAGTTTGTTCTCAAAGCAACTCAGTGGAAATACAAGGACCGTATTGAGGAGCGTATCGACAAGGTTCTCGAAGCTGTTGGCATGCTCGACAAAAAAAATGTGCGTCCTCACGAACTATCTGGTGGTGAACAGCAGCGTGTGGCTATTGCCCGTGCATTGCTCAATGGTCCAAAGGTTATTATTGCCGATGAACCAACAGGAAACCTCGACCCTGAGACGGCCACACAGATTGTAAGTTTGCTCAAGGAAATAAGCAAGCAGGGCACAGCTGTGATTATGTCTACTCACAACTGGGGCATGCTTGAGCAGTTCCCTGGCATCGTCTATAAATGCAAAGATGGTCAATTGCTTGAAGTGACAAATCAGCAGGTCGACGAAGAGGATTTTGAATAATTTAGAATAAAGAACAAAACAAAATAAAAAAAACGATTATGAAAGTAATGAAATTCGGCGGCACTTCTGTCGGCTCTCCTGAGCGCATGAAGAATGTTGCCAAACTGGTTACAAAGTCTGGCGAACCTACCTTTGTGGTACTTTCTGCCATGTCAGGTACAACAAACTCTCTTGTTGAGATCAGCAACTATCTCTACAAGAAGAACCCTGAGGGAGCTAACGAAGTTATCAATCAACTCGAGGTTAAATATCTCAGTCATGTAGAGGAACTCTTCAGCACAGACGAGTACAAAACATTGACACGCGATTTCCTCAAGCAGGAGTTCAAGTATCTGCGTTCTTTCACAAAGGAGCTTTTCACAAGTTTCGAGGAAAAGTCTATTGTTGCTCAGGGTGAGATTATCAGCACAAACATGGTTGTAAACTACCTCAAGGAATGTGGCATCAATGCTGTTCTTCTCTCAGCTCTCGACTTCATGCGCACTGACAAGAACTCTGAGCCTGATGCTGAGTACATCAAGGAAAAACTCGCTCAGGTTATGAAGCAGAATGAGGGTTATCAGGTTTACATCACTCAGGGTTTCATCTGCCGCAATGCCTACGGCGAGATTGACAACCTCCTCCGTGGTGGTTCCGACTACACAGCAAGCCTTATCGGTGCTGCTCTTCCTGCTGACGAGATTCAGATCTGGACAGATATCGATGGTATGCACAACAACGACCCTCGTGTTGTTGACAAGACAGAGGCTGTTCATCAACTCAACTTCGAAGAGGCTGCAGAGTTGGCTTACTTCGGCGCAAAGATCCTCCACCCTACTTGTATCCAGCCTGCTAAGTATGCTGGCATTCCTGTTCGTCTTCTGAACACAATGGATCCTGAGGCTCAAGGCACAATCATCGACAATGTCATTCTCCGTGGAAAGATTAAGGCTGTCGCTGCAAAGGACAACATCACTGCTATCAAGATCAAGTCATCGCGCATGCTTCTTGCTACTGGTTTCCTTCGCAAGATCTTCGAGATTTTCGAGAGTTACAACACTCCTATCGACATGATTGCGACAAGTGAGGTCGGTGTGTCAATGTCTATCGACAACGACAAGCACCTCAACGACATCGTTGATGAATTGAAGAAGTTCGGTACTGTCACTGTCGATCAGGACATGTGTATCATCTGTGTAGTTGGCGATCTCGACTGGGCAAACCTTGGTTTCGAGGCTCTCGCTACAGAGGCAATGAAGAACATCCCTGTCCGCATGATTTCTTACGGTGGTTCAAACTACAATATCTCGTTCCTTATCCGCGAGGCTGACAAGAAGCGTGCATTGCAGAGTCTGAGCGACAATCTTTTCAATAACTAATCAGATTTGATATAAATTAATGGTGGGGTAATCTCCCCACCAATGTTTCAACATAACCAGGGGGAGTGATGTGCCCCATTATATATTATGAAGGGAATTTTTCCAATAGAGAGATTTAAAGGTGTAGAGACACCTTTCTATTATTATGATACAGCAATTCTTCGTGAAACGCTGAAAACTATCAATAACGAGGTCAGTAAGCACGAGGGATTTGAGGTTCATTATGCCGTAAAGGCAAATGCAAATGCCAAGATTCTCAATATCATCAGTAACAGCGGACTTGGTGCCGACTGTGTCAGTGGTGGCGAGATTCGTGCCAGCCTTGCTGCAGGTTTCCCTGCCAACAAGATTGTGTATGCTGGCGTGGGCAAAAGCGACTGGGAGATAAACCTCGGACTTGAGAAGGATATCTTCTGCTTCAATGTAGAGAGTATTCCTGAACTCGAGATTATCAACGAGTTGGCTGAGAAGCAGGGCAAAGTGGCTCAGGTGGCTTTCCGCATCAATCCAAATGTGGGTGCTCATACTCACGCCAACATCACCACAGGCTTGGCTGAGAACAAGTTTGGCATTGCCATGGAGGATATGGAGACGGTCATTGAAGAGGCGGCAAAGATGAAGAATGTGCGTTTCATCGGACTCCACTTCCATATCGGTAGTCAGATTCTTGAGATGGACGACTTCGTGGCTCTTTGCAATCGTATCAACGAACTGCAGAACAAGCTCGAGGCTCATCGTATCAAGGTAGAGAATATCAATGTCGGTGGTGGTCTTGGCATCAGCTACGACCATCCTAACCGCCAGCCGATTCCTGGTTTTGCTGAGTATTTCGATACTTACGCTCGCCATCTGAAGTTGCGTCCTGGTCAGAAGTTGCATTTCGAACTTGGTCGTGCCGTAGTGGCTCAGTGTGGTTCACTTATCACACAGACTCTCTACATCAAGCAGGGTTCGTTCAAGCAGTTCTGCATTGTTGATGCGGGCATGACCGACCTGATTCGTCCTGCTCTCTATCAGGCTTACCACAAGATTGAGAACATCTCAAGCGATGAACCTGTAGAGACTTACGATGTTGTTGGTCCTATTTGCGAGTCGAGCGATGTCTTTGCCAAGGCTATCGACATCAACAAGGCTCATCGTGGCGACCTCATCGCTCTTCGTTCTGCCGGTGCCTATGGCGAGATTATGGCATCGCAGTATAACTGCCGCAAGTTACCTGTTGGCTACACCACAGAGGACTTCGCATAACATTTACAAATTCTAAGGAATGAACATTTCCATATTGGTTATATCCATCTGCTGCAGTCTGATACTTCTATCAGTAATAAGCTGCGTGATGAACCCTCTCTTCCGAATGCCGAAATCAGCAACGGAGGTGATAGAGGAGGAAGAACAAACAATTCTCCCTCCACTTTCTGTCATAATTGCCGTCAACGACAATGCTTCTGTTCTGGAGCGCAACCTTCCTTTGTTCCTTGCTCAGGAATACGAACCTGGCTTTCAACTTATCATTGTTGCCAACGAGGGCGACTCTCTTGCCGATGATGTGATAAAACGATTCAAGCAATACGACAATATTCAGTCCACATTCATCCCGAAGACTCATTTCTATGTGAGTCGCGAAAAACTTGGGGTGACTCTGGGCGTCAAGGCGGCAAAGAACGAATGGTGTCTGCTTGTCGACGACCTTTGCTACCCAGAAAGCAACCACTGGCTTGCCGAAATGGGTAAGGCATGCACCGACGCCAGAAACATCGTTGTGGGATATTGCAACTACGACAACGAAAGCAAGTCTTTCCAGCGTTTTGCGCGTCTTCGTCATTTTGCTTATCTCTGGCGCGAGGCGGTAAAAGGTGTGCCTTATGCTGCCAACTATGCCAATATGGCGTTCCGTAAGTCTGACTTTATTGCCGGCGATGGCTATCGCGACAATCTCGAGTGTGTTCGAGGCGAATACGACTTTATTATTAATAAGTACGCACGCACGAGAAAAACGGGCATCGTAACTTCTGCAGAGGGTTCTCTCACCGAGGTTGCTCCTTCTAACTCTCTGTGGCATAAACGCCGTATCTTCTACATCCACTCTACAAAGTTAATGCATCACGGATTCTGCCACAAGGCGCTTAGTTTCCTCGACTCCCTCCTACTCCATCTCACATGGATTTGCTGTCTGGCTTTTGGCGTTCTTGGAGGTATCTTCCAAAACTGGGTTGTCCTTGCAGCTGCCGTCATTGCTTTGATTATCAACATAGTATGGCGTTCTGCTACAGGAAAGAATGCCACTCTCCGTCTTCACGAGGACATCTCCTACGGTGCTATAATCTGGTTTGAACTGACTTCCGTTTGGCACTCTTTGGCTGACCGTATTCGCTACTGGCGTGCCGATAAATACGACTTCACTTGTCATAAGCTATGAGAATAAGACTATTCCTTGGGGCTGATCCTGACAACAACAAGATTGCAGGAAAGATGCTCGACATACTGAAAGAAGAACTGTTGAAGGATTCGTCCATCGTTCTTACCGACGAAAACCCTGATGTCATCCATTTCATCGGGGCATGGACTCCTACTGCTGTCGGAATAGCGAAGGATGCTATGACGAAGTTCATCGCCACCGTCCATACGCCTCTTGGATGTCTCTGTCCTTGGCAGAAACCAAGTTCGTCGCATGTCAAACTGACATCAAGATGCTCTGCCATCATCTCGGCGGGAAAGATGGAACAGGAACTTCTCGACGATGGTAATCGCCAGAACCTTCAGATGATTCTCAATCCTGTAGTGACTGCCACAACCCAACCTGCCACGATGGTATCTGAATACAAGGCGGTATATGGCCGCATTGTCAAATCTACCGACGACAGTCTCTGGAACGAGGTTGAGCGCAAGGTGAAAATGATCAAGGAAAACGACAGCGTCATACTTAATATCTGCAAAAACCTGCTTTATGCGCAGTATCTGTCGCACCGCAAGAACATCCCGATGATTTTCCTTAACGGACTGTCGGAGATATTTGTCAAAAGCGACTACGACGAGGATCGTCTTGGTGAGGTGCTCAAACTGATTCATCTCTTCCAGTTCACCCAGCGATTGGAGTTCGTCATGCAGGAAAAGGCTAATCTTACCGAGGGATTCATGCCTCTGCCTCTCAAGGAGGACAAGGTAGCAAAATCTCTCCTCGCAATGATCACCGACTACAAATAGTACATCGTACATCACAACATCGTACATCAATATATGCCAAATAAAAGATACAACCTCAAACGCGACAAACGCTATCTGGAACTGCTTTCTCTGTCTTTTCCTACGGTAGCGGCTGCAAGCACCGAGATAATCAACCTTCAGGCCATTCTCAACTTGCCTAAAGGTACTGAGCATTTCCTTGCCGATATCCACGGCGAGCATCAGGCTTTCCTTCATGTGCTAAAGAATGCTTCGGGTAACATCAAACGAAAGGTCAACGAACTCTTCGGTTCGCAGATGACTCTCGCCGAGAAGCGCGACTTCTGCTCGCTCATCTACTATCCTGAGGAGAAACTGGTTCTCATCAAGGAACGCGACGAGGATCTGAACACATGGTATTACAACACCATCAACATGCTGGTGACTCTCTGCCGCGAGGTGGCAAGCAAATACACTCGTTCGAAGGTTCGCAAGGCTCTGCCTGAGGATTTCTCTTACATCATCCAGGAACTGCTCAACGAGAACACAGGCTTCCACAACAAAAAGGCGTATGTGAAGGTCATCATCGAGACTATCATCTCTACTGGTCGTGCCGACGATTTCATCATCACCATTTCGAATGTCATCCAGCGTCTCATCATTGATGAGTTGCATATTCTTGGCGACATCTACGACCGTGGCCCTGGTGCTCACATCATCCTCGACACTCTACGCCATTATCATAGTTGGGACATCCAATGGGGCAACCACGATGTGCTCTGGATGGGTGCTTGTGCGGGCAACGATGCTTGTATATGCAATGTAATCCGTCTTTCTCTGCGCTACTCCAACCTCACAACGCTCGAGGATGGATACGGCATCAACATGATGCCTCTGGCTGCTTTTGCCATGGAGACTTACAAGGACGACCCTTGCGAGGAATTCATCCCAAAGACTATAGGCAAGGATTCTGAAACGGAGAAGATGACTCGTCTCACGGCTCAGATGCACAAGGCTATATCGGTTCTTCAGTTCAAGGCGGAGGCTGAAATCATAAAGCGTCATCCTAACTGGAAGATGGCCGACAGATGCTTGCTCGACAGCATCGACTATGAGCGTGGCACGATAACTATTGACGGTAAGGAATATCCGCTCAAGAGCAATCTCTTCCCTACCATCGACCCTGCTAATCCTTCGCTCATGAACGACGAGGAGAAGGAGCTGATGCATCGTCTGCGCCACTCGTTCATGGTGAGCGAGAAATTAGGCAAGCATATCCGTGCCATTCTGCGCCACGGTTCGATGTACAGCGTATGCAACGGCAACCTGCTCTACCATGCTGCCATTCCTCTCAACGATGACGGTTCAATGCGTTCTGTCGAGATTGGCGAGGGACATTTCTATGACGGCATGGAACTGCTCGATGCTATCGACCTTACCATCCGACTGGCGTTCCAGGCTGATGCCGACCCTGACGATAAGAGTTTCGCTCGCGACTATTTCCTCTATCTATGGTGTGGTCCTGAGAGCCCTCTGTTCAATAAGTCGAAGATGGCTACCTTCGAGCGATATTTCATCGATGCTCCAGAGACTCACCACGAGGAAAAGGGCAACTATTTCAAACTGCGCGACAGTGAGGAGGAGGCTGAGCGTATCCTCAACGAGTTCCATGTCGAGGGAAAGAACCGCCATATCATTAACGGCCATGTGCCTGTTCATGCAGCCGAGGGCGAGAACCCTATCAAGGCGGGTGGAAAACTGATGGTCATCGACGGTGGATTCTCGCAGCCTTACCACAAGACAACGGGCATCGCGGGCTACACCTTGGTTTATCACTCGCGTGGTTTCCAACTGGTGCAGCACGAACCGTTCACTTCTACTGCCGAGGCTATTCAGAAGGGTACCGACATTAAGTCTACGACTCAGATTGTCGAGATGAGTTCGCATCGTATGCTCGTTGCCGACACTGATCGTGGCAAGGAACTGAAACAGCAGATCATCGACCTTAAGGAATTACTCTATGCCTACCGTCATGGGTGGGTAAAAGAAATTGAATAATATGAACAAGAAAATCGCCATACTTCTCCTTGCCCTGATGCCGCTCATCGGCTTTGCTCAGGTTCGATGGAATCAGGCTTATCAGGACTATATCGACGAATACAAGGATGTTGCCATCGACCAGATGCTTCGCTACAACATCCCTGCGAGCATCACGCTTGCTCAGGGATTGCTCGAAAGTGGTGCTGGCCGTAGTGAACTGTCGCGTAAGGGCAACAACCACTTCGGCATCAAATGCCACGGATGGACAGGGCGCACCATGCATCACGACGATGATGCCTCACAGGAGTGTTTCCGTGCCTACGACAGTGCTGTGGAGAGTTACGAAGACCATAGCAAGTTCCTCACTCAGAAACCTCGCTATGCTTCGCTTTTCAAACTGAGTCGTGGCGACTACAAGGGTTGGGCTCACGGCCTTAAGGCTGCGGGCTATGCCACTAATCCGCAGTATGCCTACTCGCTCATAAACATCATCGAGACTTACAAACTCCAGCAGTACGACAACGCCAAGACATACGACCATTTCATCGTTCAGCATCAGGCTAAACAGACAAAGGAGACTGTCTCTCCTACTGCTGGCGAGCATGTCATCAAGATGTGCAACAAGAACTACTATGTCATTGCTCGCAAGGGCGACACCTTCCGCACCATCGGCAAGGAATTGGGCGTCTCTTACCGCAAACTGGCTAAATACAACGAGCGCGACAAGAATGATGTCCTCGAGAAGGGCGACATCGTCTATCTGAAGAAGAAGCGCACCAAGGCGGATAAGAGTTTCAAGAACAAGCCTCACACCGTAAAACCGGGCGAGAGCATGTACTCTATCTCGCAGAAGTACGGCATCCGTCTCAAGAATCTCTACAAGATGAACGGCCTGCCTTACGACTTCGACCTCCGTCCAGGCGAGCATCTCCGCGTTTATTAAATCATAAATCACAAAATAATAAAATGAAAAAGTATCTATTACTCCTAACCGCAATTTTTGCATTCCACTATGCGAGTGCTCAGAATTTTGAGAAGTACTTCACCGAAGCCACCTTGCGCCTCGACTATTCCTTCGCTGGCGACATCCATGGGCAGAGCATCTACCTCGACCGTCTGAACACCATGCCGGGCTGGTATGGCAAGCACACTCGTCTTGCCGAACTGCCTATGGAGGGCAACGGACAGGTCATCGTTCGCGACCACCGCACTCAGGAGGTCATCTATCGCAACTCGTTCTCTACTCTCTTCCAGGAGTGGCTGTCTTACGATGAGGCAAAGACCGTTAAGCGTTCGTTCGAGAACATCTTCCTCGTGCCAATGCCAAAGGATACTGTCGATGTCACCGTACGTCTGTGCAACAACCGTCGTGAGGTGATGGCACAGATGACTCATCAGGTGGTACCTACCGACATCCTCATCCGTCATATCGGCGAGAAGACTACTCCTTACGAGACTCTCCTCGCTGCCAAGAACCCTGAGAAGTGCATCCATATCGCTTTCGTGGCAGAGGGCTACACTGAGGCTGAGATGCAGACTTACATCGATGACTGCAAGATTGCAATTGACGCACTCTTCGCTCACGAACCGTTCAAGTCGGCAAAGGACCGTTTCAACATCGTGGCACTGAAGTCGGTTTCCGAGGATAGCGGCACAAGCGAACCAGGCAACGGCATCTGGAAGCGTACTGCCCTCAGCAGCCATTTCAACACTTTCTACTCTGACCGTTATCTGACAACGCTCAACCTGCGCGACCTCCACGATGTCCTCGCCGGCACTCCTTATGAGCATATCATCGTTCTCGTGAACACCGAGAAATATGGTGGCGGTGGCATCCTCAACTCTTATAACCTCTCTATGACTCACCATCGTCTGTTCCGCCCTGTTGTGGTTCATGAGTTCGGCCATAGTTTTGCTGGCCTTGCCGACGAGTATTACTACGAGGCTGAGGACATTCCTATGTATCCTCACGACATTGAGCCATGGGAGGAGAACATCACAACAAAGGTAAACTTCGACGCTAAGTGGAAGGACCTCATGGGTAAGGAGGGTGTCTCTCTCTACGAGGGTGGCGGCTATTCGGCTAAGGGCGTGTGGCGTCCTACTCCAGACTGCCGTATGCGCACCAACGAGAACCCAGAGTTCTGTCCTGTCTGCCGTCGTGCCCTACAGCGCGTCATCGACTTCTACACGAAGTAAAGGCGTCACTGTGCCCTGCGTTTCAACGCAGGGGGAATAAGTGCAGCACTATTGGCACGCTTTTTGTAACGATTGCCGTAGTTAATTAATACAATATGAATCAATTTTCACCAAAGGTATCTAAAATCCTTGAAAAAAGTCGCGACGAAGCGACTCGCTTATTGAGCCGTGTCGTTGGTCCTGAGCATCTTCTGCTCGGTATGATCAGCGAGCACGACAACGAGGCTTGCGACATTCTCAAACACATGAATGCCGACCTCTCCACCCTCAAGAACGAACTCGAACAGCGTGTTCGCGAGGAGGGTATGTTCGAACCGATAAGCACCACACAGGTCGTTCTCAACGAACGCGCTAACAACATCCTCCGACAGGCTGTCCTCGAGGCTCGTCTGCAACATGAGCAGACTGTCACCGAGGCTCACCTCATCCTTGCCATCCTTCACGACAAAATGCAGAATGGTGCCAAGGAGGTGCTTGAGGATAACAACATCAACTACGACGGTGTCCTTGCCTACACAAAGAACACTGCCGGCGAACTTCAGTCGAGCATCGACTTCCCCGACGAAGAGGACGAGGACGACATCCTTATGGATTCTTCAACGAAGAAAGGTGGTTCTACCACTACCCAGACGCGCCAGAAGGTGACAAAGACTCCTGTCCTCGACAATTTCTCCGTCGACCTCACTCGTGCTGCTGCCGAGGGAAAACTCGACCCTGTCGTGGGACGTGAGCGAGAGATTCTCCGCATCACCGAAATCCTCGGTCGGCGCAAGAAGAACAACCCTGTCCTCATTGGCGAACCGGGTGTCGGAAAGAGTGCCATCGTCGAAGGCCTTGCCCAACTCATCGCCGACAAGAAGACTTCCCCTGTACTCTTCGACAAGCGTATCCTCAACCTCGACATGTCGGCCATCGTTGCCGGCACAAAGTATCGTGGTCAGTTCGAGGAGCGTCTCAAGGCGCTCATCAAGGAACTTGAGGAAAACCCTGATGTCATCATCTTCATCGACGAGATTCACTCTATGGTGGGTGCTGGCGATGCTACTGGCAATATGGATGCAGCGAACATGATGAAACCGGCTCTCGCGCGCGGTATAATACAATGTATAGGTGCCACCACGCTCGATGAATATCGCAAGTCTATCGAGAAGGACGGTGCCCTTGAGCGTCGTTTCCAGAAGGTGCTTGTCGAGCAGACTACTGCCGACGAGACACTCGAGATTCTCCATAACATCGCTGCCCGCTACGAGGACCATCATCATGTACACTACACCGACGAGGCTCTCAAGGCGTGCGTCACATACACCGAGCGTTACATCTCCGACCGTCAGTTCCCCGACAAGGCCATCGATGCCCTTGACGAGGTGGGCTCAAAGGTGCATCTGAAGCACACCGACATGCCTCCTGAGATTACTCAACTTCAGGAGCAGATAAAGATTGCCGACACGAAGAAGAAACAGGCTGTTGTCAATCAGAACTTCGAACTGGCTGCTGCCTATCGCGACAAGCAGACAAAACTCGAGGCCGAACTCCAGAAGGCTCAGAAGAGTTGGGAGAATGGCGATATGGGCGAGCGTGTCGATGTTACAGATGACGATGTTGCTGAGGTGGTATCGCTGATGTCGGGTGTTCCTGTTCAGCGTGTTGCCCAGACAGAGGGTGTTCATCTCCGCGACATGAAGAAGCACCTCCAGGCGAAGGTAATCGCTCAGGATGGTGCCATCGACAAGATGGTGAAGGCTATCCAGCGCAATCGTGTCGGGTTGAAGGAGCCAAACCACCCTATCGGTGCTTTCATGTTCCTTGGTCCTACTGGTGTGGGAAAGACCTACCTCGCTAAGCAACTCGCCATCGAGATGTTCGGTACGGCTGATGCCCTCATCCGTATCGATATGAGCGAATATACCGAGAGTTTCAACACCTCGCGCCTCATTGGTGCGCCTCCGGGATATGTAGGTTACGACGAGGGCGGACAACTCACCGAGCGTGTGCGCCGTCATCCTTATTCCATCGTATTGCTCGACGAGATTGAGAAGGCTCATCATAATGTCTACAACCTCCTCTTGCAAGTGCTCGACGAGGGCCGTCTCACCGATGGAAGCGGGCGTCTCATCGATTTCCGCAATACGGTAATCATCATGACTTCAAACGCCGGCACTCGCCATCTGAAGGAGTTCGGGCGTGGCATCGGATTCGGAGCTTCGGGTGCTGTGGGACTTAGTGCCACCGAGAGCGACAAGGAGTATGCTCGCAACATCGTGCAGAAGAGCCTTGCAAAGCAGTTTGCACCGGAGTTCCTCAATCGTCTCGACGAAATCATCACCTTCGACCAACTCGACATAGAGGCTATAAAGAAGATTATCGACATCGAACTATCGTCTCTCCACGAGCGCATTGATGCCATGGGCTATCATCTCGAACTCACCGACGAGGCAAAGGAGTTTGTGGCACTCAAGGGTTATGATGTGCAGTTTGGTGCTCGTCCGTTGAAGCGTGCCATCCAGACATACATCGAGGATGGTGTCTGCGAGCTTCTCCTTTCCGACGCCCTCACCCCCGGCGCTGTCATCCTCGCCGACAAGGCCAAGGATAAGGAGGAGTTGAGCTTTTGTGTAAAATAATACTCCCGAGTAGTTCGCCGTCGTATTAAGCGGGATTCCATCCCGCTTATAATCATCAAATCATAAATCACGAAATCACCAAATGAAAGCCCTTTTTGCCTTCTGTCTTTTTTGCTTCGTGGGCGTTGCTGCCTACGCTCAGCAGACGTCGTCGCATGAGTTCACTCCAGGCGAACTGACCGTGCAGGTGGAGGGCATGGCATTCTTCCGCGACAACGAATACGACTCCGACATTTCCAAGGGCTACACCCTTCCGGGTGCGTGGCTGCGCCCTACCCTTCAGTATAACCCTCTCGACAACATCCATCTCGAGGTGGGTGCAGCGGGATTGTTCTTCGATGGTGCAAACAAATATCCCAACTATGCCTACCACGACATAGCAAAATGGAAGGGCAATCAGTATCAGGATGGTGTTCATCTGCTGCCATGGTTTCGTGCAGAGATGAAGACGGGCAACTTCGACTTCGTCATTGGCGACATCTACGGAGGCACCGAACATCAGTTCATCACCCCACTCTACAACAACGAGCAGATGCTCTCTGCCGATCCTGAGATGGGCGCGCAGATTCTCTTCAACAGTCGTCTCGTCAAGGCCGATGTGTTCTGCAATTGGCAGAGTTTCCAGTTTGAGGAGGACACCCATCAGGAGGCGTTCACCGTGGGCATCGCCTCTTCCCTCACGCCGTTCAAGGCTGAGGGATGGAACAATCTCTCACTCCGCCTACAGACGCTCGTCCAGCATCGTGGTGGGGAACTCGATAAGTCCGAACTTGGCCTGGGCGTGCAGACACTCTGCAACGGTTCGTTGGGCGTGGCATGGGATAAGTCGTTTGCACAGCGAGGGCTCAACCATCTGCACATTGAGGGCGATGTCGTGGGGTGCTATCAGCAGGCTGGCAAGTTGTGGGACTTCGAGTCAGGGCTGGCTTACAACGCCTCTGCCTCATTGACATTCTGTCGCGATCTCCATGCGCAGGCGGGATTCTTCCTTGCACCGAAGAATTTCATCACCCTCTACGGCAATCCCTATTTCTCGACAATCAGCATGAAGCATCCCGAACTGAAGTTCACGAGCAACAACACCGCCTACTTCGACTTCGGCTATTCCCACACATGGGCAGAGCGCTACACCTTCGGCACCAACCTCGAGGCGTTCAGTTGTCGTCCCGGTGACGGCAAGAATGAATTCGTGTTCTCCTTCGGCCTCTACATGATTGTCAAGCCACAGTTCCTACTCTATAAGAAATAAAGCGCCTTGTTCGCCGTCAAATTGTAAATTGTCAAATGAAAAAGAGATTTTCTAATCTGCAGCAGAAGCTTCGTGATGGCAATCACATGACCTCCATCAACCTCGGTGAAGCCGAGAAGCATGTCTGCCTTAACTGCGGCACTGAGTATCGCGGCGACTTCTGTCCACGATGCAAGCAGAAGGCAACGACCAAACGCCTGACACTCAAAGACACACTCCGCAACTTCTCCGACCGATTCACCCATGTCGACCGAGGATTGCTCCACACCGTCATCGACCTGCTCATCCGACCAGGTTACATGGTGCGCGACTATCTGAGAGGCCATCGTGCAGAGTACATCGACCCACTGATGCTGACAATCATCATCGTAGCCGTTTCCTACTTCATCCCAGATATGCCTGACGAAGGTTCCCCAATAACACCTTATCCTGCAACATGGGACGCACTCTTGGCCAATTACCCAATAGTCTCGAAACTGACACATTTCTTTTATTGGATTATCACCGACGACCAGCGTTACCTGATTCTTACAGGTCTCATCTTCACGCCAGCCATACCAGTCACATTGCGACTGATCCGGGCAAAGGAGAAGTCGCTCAACCTCTCTGAGTCGCTTCATCTCTTGCTCTATTCATTCAGTTACGCGATGATTATTATGCTCAGCTTAGAAGCAATCTTTCTCTTACTTCCGGCAAGTATGATGCCAAAATTCGACTATCTGATAGCAATATGGATAGTTTTGTTGTTAGTCGTCACATTTACCATGGTGAAGGCATGCACAGAAATCAGTTGGAAGAAAATGGTGCTTTTCATCATCCTTGCCCCGATAGTGGCAGAAGTCTTCAATAAAGGTTTCTATTATCTCTACGACCTGTTGATAGACATTCTCCTCCCATCCGAGTTAGAATCGCAAATCAGCATTAACGCCTTCTTCGCAAAATAACCTTATTAAATATAAGAAGGACAGAGCCCACCCGGCCCTGTCCTTTTTCTTTTTATCCACCTTCCTTTCCCTCCCCTCGGGAGTCGGAGCGGCTCTTAAAACCAACGCACGAGAGACACCATCGTGGTTTTCATCTTCGCATTGACATCCGTATCCGCAAACTGGCTGAAGCAGGTCAGTTTCGACACTTCCAATGTCATTTTTCCAATACCAACGCCCAATGTAAATGCCATGCCAAACTGATTATCACGAGAAGGATATTCAGTCACAACCTTGTCAGAATATTTCGAGTCAAACTTATGACGGTAGAAACCGCCTAAGCCAACGAAGAGGCTCGTCAAACCACTCTTTTTCTGTAACAACAACCAAGCAGGCACACACAATGCATGTTGCGTGTATTTTCCCTTCGAGTTGTACAAGTCATCCTCCACAGGGAAGAGCGATGCAGCCTGTTCATAACGAGCATCAACCCTCAAACCGAAATGTTTGCTGAAATTGAATTTTGAAGCAATACCTGCCGAATACGAGAATGCATTACCCGTTGAAAGGTCTGACTTCTTGAACTTCAAGTGCGACGAACCCAAACCTGCTGCAATACCGATTTCAAACGGACGGAAACGATTGCTGTGCTTAAACGCAACTTTCCCCGAACCGGCAAAGTCGGCATCCTCAGAAGCACTACGAGCCATGGTCGAGAGGTAATCGCAAATCTTGTCCATACCCGCATAGTCAATCAATTCCGCATCATCACCAGGTTTGTGATAAGGCGACTTAAGACCAGTGGTGACAGCCAGAGTAGGCCTCATGCAAAGGGCAAAACTCTCCGTGTCGGTAGCAGTTAAAACCGAACCTTCATATTTTTTGAATTTCAGGTTTATATCATTCCCTTTGGCGAGGGACGCAAGATAATTCTTTCCGTCCTTTATCGTACCAGTACCCTCGATAGTAAGCGCACCGCCCTTCTCGAGCCATCCCACCATGTCAATGCTCACCATCAGTTTCACATTGTCAATGAGTTTATCCTTCTTCAGTCTCTTCGCCAGAGCCTCTGAACCATACAAACCAAGTTCCTCTGCATCAAAGGCAGCAATGATGACACTCCTCTTCAACGACGCAGAATCCTTCAGCAACTCGCGAGTCAATTCAAGCAGCGTGGCAGTACCCGACGCATTATCGTCAGCACCATTATACACTGTCCCGTCCTTCTTCTTACCGATATGATCGTAGTGAGCACCCAGCACAATATATTCATTCTTCAGCACAGGATCATGACCATCAATAACACCAACGATGTTCGTGAAATAACCACAATCCGATTCAGAGTGACTGAATTTCATCTTCCACCCCTCCTCAAAGAAAGGTTTCAAACCCATGGCACTATATTCAGCAATCAGGTAGTCCGCCACCTTTGCAGCGTCGGCACTACCAGCCTTTCGGCCATGCAGAGAGTCGCTTGCCAGATAATACACATGGTTTTTAAGTCGTTGTTCCCTTGTCTGTGCATAAGCATTATTAACTCCACACAGCATAAAAAATGCAGCCATAGCCGCCATAAAGCAATTTGTTCTAATCATTACAATACCATATTCGTTTGTTTTTCTATGCAAAGGTAATACTTTTTGGGATAAAATATTTAGAAAATAAAGAAAAGTGCATCTTTTTTCCATTTGTTATTGTAGCTTTTGTTACCACTCGGAAAAGACACAGTACAATCGATGACAATTACAAATGACAATTAGTTTTTATATCACTGACCAGCTGACTATGTCGCATAGCGGGAAGGAATACACGAATTGTCAAAACAGTTCACTACCATCTCACCGGGCGGAAAGAGGGAGCGAAACGGGGAAGAGGGAAGCGAAGCGGGGAAGAGGGAAGCGAAACGGAGAAGAGGGGCACCAGAAAGATGACCATCTGAAACCACAGAAATGACCAGAACTCCACATTGAAATGAAGCGCTAAAATCAATGCGGAGTAACGATCAAATCAGTGCTTTGGGGAGAGCCCCATTCCACCCAACAAAAAAAAACAGGCTCTCTGGGGGTGAGGGCCTGCCTTAGGTGTTTATAAGAGGGTCTTTTTACTGCTTGAGGTCGAAACCGATGCGTACACCGTCGTAGTTTGAGGTGAGGCTGGTGATGTTCGAAACTGTTGAGTTGCCGCTCAATGCACCGAGTGTCTGGAGGATTGTGAGAATCTTCTTCGACTCGAAAAGAAGGGCAATACCGTCGGAGTTCTTCTTTACATAACCCTGGAGTGTGTAAGCGCTGACACCAAGAAGGGTGATGTTCATTGTGATAGCCTGTGTCGACTCATCAAAGGTGTAGTTGCCCGAAAGACTCTTGCCATGGAGTGTTGCTGTGTAAGTGCCGTTCTGATTGAATGTGAACTGGGTGTTGTTCGACTTGAAGCCCAATGTGTTGTAGTATGTAGCGAGCTTCTGCTTTACTGTAGCAGCAACTACCTCACCACCTGCGTTAGCAAGTGTCGACTGCGATGTGAAGGCGCAACCTGGCTGGCTGTAGTACCATGTGCCGTAGAGGTTGGTTGTAGAAGCCTTGTCAAGACCGATTACTGATGTGAGGATGTTAGTGAGGTTTGAACCTGATGTAGCGTTGTTAACGAGTGCGCCAAGGATGCTCGAACCTGTTGAAGCTGCAGAAGCAACTGTCGATGCTGTTGAGTTGCCTGTGAGGGCGCCAAGAACAGAACCTGCTGTTGAAAGACCTGTAGTACCGAGTGTACCACAACTTGTGAGTGCGATGACTGCACTCGCCGCAATAATAGTTAATTTCTTCATTTTTCTCTTTATGTTATTAATTTAATGTTTTCTCTTTATATTATAATTTAATGTTTTAGCATTCTGCGGACAAAGGTAATAAAAAAAATTGAATTTCCAAATTAATTTAATTTATTTGGTTATTTCATTCTCTTTTTGTACTTTTGTACTCTAATATAATAAGACGAAATTCGGATGAAAAGGTTTATTTCGATATTATCATTTGCTATTATGTGCAGTATTGCTGTTTCGGCAAAGACGAAGACTGTGAAAATCAGATTGATTGAGACGACTGATGTCCATGGTTCGTATGTGCCTTACGACTTCATTAACCGCCGACCAAAGAACGGTTCGCTTGCGCGTGTATATTCCTATGTCAGTGATGTTCGCGCCGAGTTGGGCGAGAATGTGATTCTGCTGGAGAACGGCGACCTGCTGCAGGGACAGCCTATCGCCTACTACTACAACTACATCGCTACGGAGGAGGAAAACCTCGCCTCGTCGATAGTGAACTTCATGGGTTACGATGTGCAGAACTTCGGCAACCACGATGTGGAGACAGGGCATAAGGTGTACGACAAATGGGTGAGCGAGTTGAAGGCACCTGTGCTTGGTGCAAACATCATCGACCGAAAGACTGGCAAACCCTACCTGAAGCCCTACGAGGTGTTCGTGCGCGACGGTGTAAAGGTGGTGGTACTGGGTATGCTCACCCCTGCCATTCCTTGCTGGTTGGACGAGAAGATTTGGAGCGGACTTGAGTTCGAGGACATGGAGGCATCGGCACGCAAATGGGTGGAATACATCCAGAAGAACGAGAACCCTGATGTGCTCGTAGGACTGTTCCACGCCGGCAGAGAGGGTGGCATCGTAACAGAGAATATCAAGGAGAACCAGACGGAGGATATTGCCCGTAATGTACCGGGATTCGACATCATCTTCTACGGTCACGACCACATCAAATACGGCGGTCAGGTGACAAACAGCGACGGTCGTCAGGTGTGGATTCTCGACCCAACGAACAACGCCCTGAATGTGGCTGACGCAGAGATAACTCTCACCGTGAACGATCGCGGAAAGAAAGGCGTGAAGGTTTTGAATAAAGAAATAACCGGCAACATCGTAAACATTGAGAATCAACCCGTTAGCGAGGCATTCGAAAAGCAGTTTGCAGCAAGAGTGAAGGATGTTCAGGACTATGTAAACAAGAAGGTCGGTTCGTTCACGGAGTCGATCTACACACGCGATTGTTTCTTCGGTTCGTGTCCTTTCACCGACTTGATTCAGAACCTCCAGTTGCAGATTACCGGTGCCGACATCTCGTTCACTGCCCCACTCGCCTTCAACGCAAGTATCAAGGCAGGCGACCTCCATGTGAGCGATATGTTCAACCTTTATAAATTTGAGAACAAGCTCTGCACCATGCACCTCACCGGCGAGGAAATTCGCCGCCACTTGGAGATGAGCTACGACCTCTGGGTGAACACGATGACGAGTGCCGACGACCATATCATGCTGCTCAACGACGGTGCAAAGAACGATCAGCAGCGACTCGGTTTCAAGAACCTCACCTTCAATTTCGACTCTGCCGCCGGCATCGACTACGAGGTGGATGTGACAAAGCCCGACGGACAGAAGGTGAAGATTCTGCAGATGTCGGACGGTCGTCCGTTTGAACTCGACAAGATGTATGTCGTGGCAGTGAACAGTTACCGTGCCAACGGTGGTGGCGAACTGCTGACAAAGGGTGCCGGCCTTACAAAGGAACAACTCACTGAGCGCAAGATCAGCGAGAGTGAACTCGACCTGCGCTATTACCTGATGAAGGAGATAGAGAAGGAAGGCGTCGTGACACCAAAGGCAAACAACAACTGGCGCTTCGTGCCTGCAGAATGGGCCGAGCCAGCCCTCCAACGCGATCGTCAACTTATCTTTGGAAAATAAAGAAGTGGGTTTATGAAATGGTTTGTATTTTGTAAATCGGATTTGCTCCTGAAGCAATTACCTGACGGCACATTCACCGTGCCGGAGGGAGACGAGGCGCCAGTGGCACTGAAGCCATGGACAACGGTGATGGACATCGACCCTATGGCCGATGGAACAGGAGTGAAAGCCGTTTTGGTGGACAGTCCTGTAGTTGACTTGGAAGGCCACGAGATGTGCGGATTGCGTCAGTCGTACTACAAACTCTCTGCCCCACTCTACGCCAAAGCCGGCAAATGCCAGGAACTGCTTTTCTGGCACTCGAACAACAAATTCTGCGGTGTCTGTGGCGGGCCGATGAAGATGGACACAGAGATATCGAAGCGCTGCACGATGTGCGGCAAGGAGATATGGCCATCGCCGGCTGTAGCAGTGATAACACTCATCCGACGAGGCGACGAGGCATTGCTCGTGCAGGCAAAGACCTTCCGCACCAACCACTACGGACTCGTGGCGGGATTTGTGGAGACAGGCGAATCGCTCGAAGAAGCAGCACGACGCGAGATAAAGGAAGAGGTAGGACTGGAAATAGAAAACCTACGCTATTTCGGTTCACAGCCATGGCCTTTCCCTTGTGGATTGATGGTAGGTTTCACCGCCGACTACAAGAGTGGCGAGATAAGCCTCCAACGCTCAGAACTGCGTGACGGACAGTGGTTTACGAAAGACAACCTCCCAACCCTTCCCGAGAAACTGAGCATTGCAAGAAAACTGATTGATGACTGGATTTTATGAAACACATAGCATGGGGATTCATAGGTTGTGGTGAGGTGACGGAGAAGAAATCCGGCCCTGCCTTCAACGAAGTTCTTGGTTCGCACATTGAGGCCGTAATGAGCCGCAATGCCGACAAGGCACGCTCGTATGCCGAGCGCCACGGAATAAAAAAATGGTACACCGACCCTATTTCGCTCATCGAGGATCCTGAGGTGAACGCGATATATATCGCCACACCACCGTCGAGCCACGCCACATACGCCATTATGGCTATGAAAGCAGGAAAACCGGTGTATGTGGAGAAACCACTCGCTGCAAGTTACGAAGACTGCGCACGAATAAACCGTATCAGTAAGGAGACAGGCGTACCTTGCTTCGTGGCATACTATCGCCGCTATCTGCCTTATTTCAAGAAAGTGAAGGAGTTGCTCGACGAAGGCGTCATCGGAAAGGTGATGAACATACAGTTGCGCTTCTCCGTTCCGCCACGCGAACTCGACTATAATAGTCAGAATCTGCCTTGGCGACTCCAACCAGACATTGCCGGAGGTGGATATTTCTACGACCTTGCCGCACATCAGTTGGATTTGCTTCAGGAACTCTTTGGCGTGATAACCCGTGCCCACGGGTATCCATCAAATCGCGCGGGGCTTTACAAAGCAGAAGACAATGTGAATGCATGCTTCTACTTCGAGAGTGGCATCGCCGGTTCGGGAGCATGGTGCTTCGTCGGTCATAAGAGTGCGAAGGAAGACAGAATCTACCTCACCGGCGAGAAAGGCACACTGTCGTTCTCGGTATTCTCCTACGACTCAATACACCTTGTCACAGAGCAAGGCATCAGAAGTATTCGTGTGCCAAACCCACCGTATGTACAGCTGCCTCTCATCAAGAATGTGATTGAACATCTGCAAGGATTCGGCCATTGCACATGCGACTCCATTAGCGCAACACCAGTGAACTGGGTGATGGATAGGATTTTGTGGAAATTGTAAAAGCCCCTCCCCGACTGCATTTTGATAGCGAGTCAAAAGCCCCCACAAGGAGAGGGAGAAAAGACGCAAAAAAGAAAATAAAAAGATTGAGATATATTCTTACGATAATATTGTTCGTGTTCTGTTCGGGGGCGTTTGCCCATGAACAGGATACTATCGTTGTGGAAAAAGACACCATAACAGCGGTGGATTGTGTCCAGACGACGGTAGTGGATAGCGTCCAGATGGCTGGGGTGGATAGCATTCCGGCGAAGGAGAAGAACAAGTTTATCAAGAAGGCAAAGAAATCGCTTGCGGGCATTGTGGTGAAGGCTATTTCCACATTGTTTTTTGAGGCCGACACGAACTATGTAGAGCCCCAGCACTATAAGTTTCAGGCCATCATGAAAAACGAGTTGAACTATGAGATTTACGAGTGGCGCGACAATGTCGGTAATGCCATTCGCTTTGAACCAGAGCCATCGTTGAAGATTGGTCCTTCGGCAGGTTGGAGCATTTTCATGGGCGGTTACACCATCGATGTGCTGCATCTCAGGGGCAAGGACAACAGAAAGGAGTTTACTGCAAGTCTCTGGTGTCTTTCCTTTGGCCTTGACCTCTTCTGGCGACAGTCAGGAACGACCTACAAAATCAGTCGCGTGACGATGAGAGACGGTACTGACACATCGGCAATGACCAAGGTTCCTTTCGACGGTTTTCAGTCGAGTGTGACAGGTTTGAACCTTTATTATGTATTCAACCACAACCACTTCTCTTATCCAGCCGCATTCAGCCAGAGTACACAGCAGAAACGCTCGGCAGGTTCGCCTGTAGCGGGCATCGGTTTCACACGCCATTCGCTCGACATCAACTGGGAACAGTTGAACGCGCTAATGACCGCGAAACTCGGTTCTGACGCTGCAACGAAATTCGTCGGCGAGAGGAAATCGGAGAAGATTACATATTCGGATTTGTCGGTATCGGGCGGTTACGGCTATAACTGGGTATTTGCGAAAAACTGGCTATTCAGTTCATCGCTTTCGTTGGCTGTTAGTTACAAGCGTTCGATAGCAGACACCAGTCGTGGTTTGAACGCCGTCGGCGAGAGTATCAACTTCCGCGATTTCAAGTTTGCCGACCTGTCGCTCGATGGCGTTGGACGCTTTGGTTTGGTGTGGAACAATCTCAAGTGGTTTGCCGGTGCCAAAGCCATTGTCCACTCCTACAACTATTCAAGGCAGAACTTCTACACAAACAATATTTTCGGTTCGGTGAATGTATATGCCGGATTCAATTTCGGAATAAAGAAGAAGTATAAGAGGACCTTCCCCCAACCCCTCCCATAAAGGGAGGGGAGTAAAATGCCCAAGCAAAGAAGTTTTAGAATTCTGCTCAAAATAAAAGTCTGAGTTCGTTGAAAAATAATTAATGGATAATTCATGGTAATTAATGTTATAAAAAATATATCCGCGAGAGTTCTTGTTTTAGCGCTTTTCGTTTTTGGCTTTTCGTTTTTTGGGGCTAACGCGCAGTGCCTTATCTACGAGAAGGCGGACAGCGTGAAGGTGATGGAACTGCTCGGTAATGCGCCGAAGAAAGAAGGCATGAACGAGTATATGTTCTACTTCGGTAGTGCTTTAAGAGGAATACCGTATGTCGCTCAGACTCTGGAAGTTGGAAAGAAGGAAAACCTCATCGTCAACCTGCGCGAACTGGATTGCACCACATTCACAGAGAATGTGCTGGCATTGTCGCTTTGCGCACAGAATGACAAGAAGACATTCCTCGACTTTGCCAATTATCTTCGACAGATTCGCTATAAGAACGGCCATATCGCCTACCCTACACGATTGCATTATTTCAGTTCGTGGATTGAGGAAAACACGAAGAACGGATTTGTGGAAGAGACATCGGCAAAGGTGGCACCGTTCACCGCCATCCAGACGCTCAATGTGAACTACATGTCGCAGCACGCTAACCTCTACCCTGCCCTTGCACGCGACACCACGATGATTCCTGAGATAAGAAGGACAGAGGAGGCACTGACAGGCAACCAATATCGCTATATACAAAAGGCGCAGTTGAAGAATCACGCTCTCCTGAAGAAGTACATCAAAACAGGCGACATCATCGTGATACTGACAAAGAAAGCCGGTTTGGACACCAGTCATATCGGTATTGCGTCGTGGCATAAGGACGGTACACTGCACCTGCTGAACGCCTCGCAGATTCACAAGAAGGTGGTGGACGAGCCAATGACGCTCTACACCTACATGCAGAAACACCCAAGCCAAATAGGCATCAGGTGCATATCTCCGAAGTAAAAGGTTGTGTTTTATAAAGAACAAAACGAAAAAAGATCGGCGGCGATTTCGCGCTTGGTCTTTTCCTTGTCGCCTATTTCACCCCACCTGTCAACAATCGCCTGGGCATCGTCGAAATAGGTTTTGTTTCGCATACAAGCATATAGGTAGGTCAAGGCAAGCGCCTTGAACGAATCCGACTTCACCTGAGGCAACAACGCAACGAGTTGATTTTCTATGGCCGATTGTCTTTGCGAATCGCCCAGACAAGTGTAGCACACAAGAAGATAGACAAGCAACTTCACCTGTGAATTCACCGTGTGAGTTTGGAGTTCGGAGAAGCGTTTCTCGAAAGTGGTAAGCGCCACGATATCACGCTTCTCAGTTTTTCCCTCAAGATGATGGAATATTGCCTTTCGCGCCTTCGCCATGAAGGAATCAAACTTCTTGTACATATGCTTGCCCGATGGCGCAAAGGAGATAATCTGGAGATATTCAGGTTCAATCTCGAGCGTAGGGACAGCAATGACATTGCTAAGACTGACAAGCACACGCCCACCGTCCTTGCCCTGTTGCGACATAAGCACGCCCTCAACACCCGCAAAGGCACCCTCAAGGATACGCACATGGTCGCCCTTCTCAAGATCAACTTCCGAAGGTTTGATGAAAGGCACCTCCTGATTGTATTCGCCGATGGTACGCGCAAACATGCTCATCTCTGCATCGCTAACAGCAAGCACCATCTTCTCCTCGTTGTTTTCCTTTTCGTCAATATATCGACGACGATAGACAAGATGAAGGCCGAGATTAGCACGGCAGAAATCCTTCACTTGGAAGATAGTACCGCGAACAAAGACGAAATTGAATATCACTGGTCGTTCAACACGCAGACGACGCCCCGCGACATTCTGAATGACGAATCGCGTAGGAAGAAAGTACTCCAATCCCGCCTTCGTGAGTTTCTCACGGAAAGGTAATGGCGAATGTTGCGATTTCGTCACATACCATCTCACTTCGGGTGATTTTCTTCCTTCCATCGGCATATATTTATCGAAAACTTTATTCCTCGCCTTTGAGTTTAGGCAATGATATGCCGTATCTGACAGCAACATAGCGCAGCAGACAGATGAGGGCGAAGGTGGCAAGAGAAGCAAACTCTATTCGCACACCAATGACAAGCAAGAGCCAATATAGAATACCACCACAGATACAAGCCATAGCATAGAATTCGCGCTTGAAGATGACAGGGGCAGTGTCAAGCATGATGTCACGAATCACGCCACCGGCCGAACCAGTGATACATCCCATGGCGATTGCCACCCAGAAAGGATAGCCGCAGAAAAGAGTCTTCTGAAGACCTACGATGGTGAAAAGCGCAAGTCCAATAGTATCGAACACAAACCAGGCATTATCGAGATGCTTCAGATAACGACTAAAGACAATGACAAACACCTGTGCGAGGAATGTACAGATAAAATAAAATGCGTTGGTCATCCAGAATGGTGTCACACCAAGCATGAGGTCGCGGAGAGTACCGCCACCAATAGCCACGGCAATACCGCAGACAAAACCGCCAAACCAGTCGAACTGCTTTGCAGCAGCTTGGCGAATTCCGGAAATGGCAAAAGCAAAAGTACCAACAAATTCAAGAATCTGAATGAAGGTTTGCGACAATAGAGGTTCTAATGGATCCATGTTTTGCGGGCAGAGCCCTAAAGGAAAAATGATAAATGATAAATGAAAAAGCCTAAATGGTTAGACAACATTCTGTGGTTTGCCGGCGATGAAAGCGCGGACATTCTCGACAGCAATGGCCATGAGGCGTTCGCGTGCCTCAATAGTGCCCCAAGCCAGATGAGGAGTAAGATATGCATTGCTGCATGCAAAGAGAGGATTGTCAGCGCGTGGTGGTTCCTGCACCATCACATCGGCAGCATAAGCACCCAGATGACCATTCTGCAAAGCCTCTGCCACATCAGCCTCATCGACCAAAGGACCACGACCTGTATTGACAAGAATTGCCGTTGGTTTCATCTTCTCAATGGTTTCTTTGCGTATGAGCGACTTCGTTGTAGGAGTCAACGGACAGTGAAGTGACACGATGTCACTCTCGGCAAGTATTTCGTCAAGCGACTTCTTCACAACGCCCAGAGGTAATTGCGAGAGTTCCTTGCTCGAGAACACATTCACCTTCATGCCAAAGGCAAGGGCAATCTCAGCCACCTTTCTGCCTATGTTTCCCATACCGACAATGCCGAGGGTAAGTGCCGACAGTTCGTGAATCTGCTCATACCAATAGCAGAAATCAGGATTGCTTGCCCAGCGACCTTCGCGCACATCATTCGCATAGACATCAATGCGATTGAGGATGTTGAGGATATGGGCAAACACGAGTTGTGCCACGCTGTCTGTACTATATGCAGGAATATTCGTCACTGTTATGCCACGCTTGCGGGCAGCGTCAAGATCGACAACATTAGTACCAGTGGCAAGGATGCCGATATACTTCAGCTCAGGCAATTGCGCCATTACAGCATCATCGAACACCACTTTGTTTGTGAATACGGCATCAGCACCCAAAGCACGAGGAATAACCTCCTCAAGTTTTGAGCGTTCATAGACAACGACTTCGCCAAACTGACGGAATATGTCCCAACTAAGGTCACCAGGATTCGCTGCATGACCGTCCATTACAACTATCTTCATAAGGCCTAACCAAGCCTTCCCCAAGGGAAGGATGTTTAATAGTTTGTATGATATTAAAACTAATTACTATTGAAATATGCCCTACTCATTGCCCTCCTCAGAAGGATGCAGTATAAACATCACTCCCTTTGGGAGGGCTTGGGTGGGCCGTTATTTAAATCTATCACCCCAACATGCAAGCATATTCTGATAGAGTTTCTCCTCAGAAGCCGAATGCTGTGGTTGCCAGATACGAGTATTCACCAATTCATCTGGCATGAACTGCTGCTGAACGAAATGACCAGGATAGTCATGACTGTACTTATAGCCATCGCTATAGCCCAGTTCGGCCATCAGTTTCGTTGGTGCATTGCGAAGATGAAGCGGCACAGGCTGATTGCCCGTCTGCTGAACGATGCCCAATGCCTTGTTGATTCCAAGATATGCAGAATTGCTCTTTGGCGAAGAGGCAAGATAGACAGCAGCCTCAGCAAGAGGAATGCGCCCCTCCGGCCATCCAATCTTCATCACAGCATCAAAAGCAGCATTGGCAATGAGCATTGCATTAGGATTTGCAAGGCCGATATCCTCGGAGGCAGAAATAACCAAGCGGCGAGCGATGAACTCAGGATCCTCGCCACCTTCAATCATTCGCGCCATCCAATAGAGCGCTGCATCAGGATCGCTACCACGAATACTCTTTATGAAGGCAGAGATAATATCGTAGTGCATCTCACCGTCCTTATCGTAGGCAAGAGGATTCTGCTGAAGGCGATTCACAACAATCTCGTCGGTTATCACCACCTCTTCATTAGAATCAGCCTCAACAACGAGTTCAAGGATATTAAGCAATTTGCGAGCATCACCACCAGAATAGCGAAGCAAGGCATCTGTCTGCTCGAGGTTGATTTTTCGCTTCTGGAGTTCGGTATCCTCGTGGATTGCGCGATCGATGAGCTGCAGGAGATCATCCTTATCGAGGCTCTTCAATACATACAACTGGCAACGAGAAAGCAATGGGCGGATAACCTCGAACGAAGGGTTCTCTGTTGTTGCGCCTATCAATGTCACGATACCACGCTCCACAGCACCAAGAAGTGAATCCTGCTGCGACTTTGAGAAACGATGTATTTCGTCAATGAAGAGAATTGGCGAGGCAGACGAGAAGAATCGGTTGTTCTTTGCGCGCTCAATGACATCGCGCACATCCTTCACACCACTCGTAACGGCAGAAAGCGTATAGAATGGTGTCTCAAGTTTATTGGCGATAATCTGTGCGAGGGTTGTCTTTCCCACACCAGGAGGTCCCCATAGAATGAACGACGAGATGCGCCCTGCGTCAATCATATTGCGCAGTATTGCCCCCTCTCCTACCAGATGTTTCTGACCTACATACTGGTCGAGGGTTTGTGGTCGCATTCGTTCTGCAAGTGGTTTGCTCATAATTAATTGTTAATTTATAAGCGCAAAAGTACGACTAATTTCTTAAAAAACAAAATAAAAGATTATGATTTACGCGTACATTAAATAAAAAGTTGTATCTTTGCAGAAAAATAAGACTGCAGAGATGACTATAAAAAGAATATTCACGATTATCATATTGGCGCTTCTTGTAGTGCTGCCTTCAAAGGCTGTGCTCAAAGAGGCAAATCTCGACAACACCCTGAGCATTCTGCGTGGCGAACTCACTGCCTATCGCTTGGAACTTGAAAAGGAAACTCGATATATGCAATGGCAGCAACAGCAGATTGTAAACAGCCTGATGGATATTTCGAAGCGTTCATCACAGAATTCGCTGATGCTCTACTCACAAAAGCAGGACTACATCTTCGACCTCACCTATGCTTGTCACGAGGCAACAGAGATGTATATGCAGTTTCAGGAGAGGGCGATGCCATTCCGCAATTACATTGAGAAGAACACTCGTGAGATTGCACGCTATGACTCGCTGATTGCCAATCTAAGTCAGATGCCATTGAGAAATCTAAGCGACTCTGCCAAAATTGACAGAATGGTATGCCTGACGCTTGCTGTGAATATCCGTCGTTCGCTCAATGCCAACAATGAGTCGATTGATGAATATGTTCCTTTTTACGATTCAATGGAGGCACGCCTGAGCAATCTCCACGACTATGCCCAGAAGCGATATGCAGACATCCAGACAAGCATCTTCAAGAACGGAGGTGAAAACTACTTCAACATTCTGAAGGACTTCAGTACTTCGTTCCGTTCGATGAGCAATGCCGTCACGAACAAATACATGCCGCATACAGGAAAGGTCCGATCGCAATGGGACATTCGCTCAATCATATTCCTCTTTACGGTGATTCTTTTATACACCTTAGTTGCATTCTGCCTGAACATGCTTGTTTTCCATTTCATGCCAAAGCGACTACAGACAGAGGAATTCCTGTCGAAGCGCACTTGCATAATGCTGACTACAACGATGGTGACACTTGCCATTATTCTCGGAATAATCCACCTGACAGTATCATCGCAGAACTTCCTCCTTATGGCTTCAGGCCTTCTTGTGGAGTATGCTTGGTTGCTCAGTGCCATTCTTATCTCGTTGCTTCTTCGTCTTGACAGTGCACAGATAAAGAGTGCTTTCCGCATATATGCACCACTGATTGTGATGGGATTCATCGTCATCACTTTCCGTATTGTACTCATCCCTAACGACCTTGTCAACCTGTTCTTCCCTCCTATCCTGCTCTTCTGCACCATCTGGCAGTGGAATGTAATACGCCGACACAATGACAATATCCCACGTAGTGATGTCTACTACACATACATCTCGCTTGCAGTGTTCATCGTCTCTGTAGTGCTTTCGTGGACAGGTTATACTCTGTTCAGCGTACAGGCTCTCATCTGGTGGATTATGCAGCTTACATGTATCCTAACCATCACTTGTATCTCGGGTTGGATGAAGGCATGGGCAAAGAAGAAGAAGTATAACAAACTGCCAATCACCAAGACTTGGTTCTACAATTTCTGCTCAACAGTATTGATGCCTTGCTTCGGTGTTGCCTCAATCGTTTTGGCAATCTATTGGGCAGCAGATGTGTTCAACCTCAGCGACACTACATGGAAAATATTCACAATGAAATTCATTGATACAAAGGGATTCTCGGGCAGTATCTATGGCATTAGCCTTGTTGTAGTGCTCTATTTCCTTTTCGCTTATATCAACCGCACAGTGAAGGCATTCCTCAAGATGCATTTCGAGGAAAGCGACCATTCTACGGCTGCTTCGCGCAATGTATTGGCAAAGAATATCGTTCAGATTATCGTCTGGGGCATCTGGTTGCTCATCGTACTGAATATCCTCAATGTGGGTACAACATGGCTTGCTGTCATAACTGGTGGTCTTTCAACGGGTGTCGGTTTTGCGTCAAAGGATATCATTGAGAATATCTACTACGGCATCTCGCTTATGGCTGGCCGTGTTAAGATTGGCGACAGAATTGAGTGCGATGGATATCGTGGTATTGTGAAGTCAATCAGTTACACATCGACAATGGTTGAAATCAGCGATGGTTCAATCATGGCATTCCAGAACTCTCAGCTCTTCACCAAGAACTATAAGAATCTCACCAAGAACCACGGTTGGGAGTGCGACATTCTCGACATTGGCATTGCCTATGGCAGTGATGTTGAGACAACACGCCAACTTCTTATCAAGAACATATCTCAGCTTCCATTCCTCAATCCAAAGGAAGGTTCAACAGAGTTTAAGTTCCTCAAATCAAGAGAGAAGGTTCGCGTTGTACTCTACAACTTCGGCGATTCGTCTGTTGACTTGAAGGTATTGGTTTGGGTACCTGTTGGCGAGTATTTCCTCCGAGACGGAGAAGTGCGTGAGTGCATCTACAAGACTCTCAACGACAATAACATTGAGATTCCATTCCCACAGGTGGATGTGCACAACAGATAGTGCATCCACCTCTTCGCAAAACAAATTAACAAGAAAGAATTATGGAAGACATTAAATTATACGCATTGGTCATTCTGGCATTGGTTATTGGCATCATTGTTGTCAAGAAGGTAACCTCTTGCCTTTTCCGCATAATTGTCACAGTATTGTTCTTGGCAATCCTTGCAGCAATCTACTATATGTATTTCATGTAGTCATTTGACTTCAGAATACATATAGCCTATTGCCGTTTTATTCCTCAGATTCCTCAATGATGAAGTCGTCATCATCGTCCAAATGGTAATTGCTTAGGATGATGTCCTTTACAAGTTCTGGCTTGTCGCCATGGTCGTTGTAGAAGTCGAGGAACAACAAACCGAAATCATTGTATCGTTTCTGCTCAAGAACATCGCGTAGAGCCTTGTTCATAGGTTTGCGCACATTCAATGCACCACCCCATGCAGCATAATAAGGTTTGTGATGACGAGGTCCCCAGGCTATGCTGTTGAATGTGATGTACCACTTGTCAGGATCTTCATTCTCGTAAGCTTCACGCAGATGCTTTGCCACAAGACGCGATTTCTTCGTAGTGTTGTGCATCTTATATTCATCCTCAACACGGAAGCAATCGTACTCAAATGTCTGGTTATCAGCAAACTTAAGCAGTTTTCCAAACGGACATTCCTCCTGACGCTTTATGACGAGTACCTTTCCGCGAGCCTCACCAACAGATGTAGATGCCTTGAAATCCTCAACGAAAAGACCAGGATATTTGTTGATAAGGGCTTTGTAGCTTTCCTTCATCTCGTCACTCCACTTGCCGCCTTCATCACTACCAATCATTGCCACAATAAACTCAGAAGGATTATCTTTGAGGAATTGTGAAATATCATCGACAGTTTCTTCAAATCCGTCGCGGCACATAATGGTGTGGCCATATTTCATGTTCTTCTTCAAACGAATGTCGAAGGCACGAATACCATCCTGCAGTTGCTCTGTAATAGTGAAGTTCTGAGTATGGCCCATACTTGTTATTGCCGACTCAGGCAAAGAAGCAGAACCCGCGTCGTGAGTGCCAGGGATTGAAACAAGGCTGACAGCACGATCGTCTGGCACATATTTCATCCAAGTGAGCGATGATTTCTTCACCGGATTGACATATACATAATTCTTTGTGCCACGCTTCTTTGATTCAATGTAAACACGACAGAGACGCTTGTTCACATATACATTACCTATAATACTATAAGAGGAATGCGAATGGAACGACTTTGCACCCATCAGATAGAATTGCTTTGACTCTTTTCCGTGGCAGAGATAGAAATCATCAATCTCGAGTTTCACCGGTTTGCTTGTGCCAAACTGATGATTTCGCACATACAATGTCAGTTTTCCGCGAAGTGCATAATGCAGCATTTCAGGATACCAATTCATTGGCAACTGACGCGAATCCAACTGCGACTTGAGCCAGTTGGCAGGACGAATTCCATTAGTACGACCTGACTTTATCTCAATTGTACCATTCGCACTTACTGGAATGACGGTACCTGCTCTAAGGCGGTCTTCTGTGTCATTGCCATCGGCAACTCTACCCTGCTCTATCACAAACTGACCATATTGGCCGTCAGGTCCTTGAACAAGGTCGCAACCAACTATATCGAGGTTGAAAAAGTCAGAAGTATATCGCGTAATGCCATGTGTGAGAACAAACTCATGACCGTAATTGACATTGCTAACAGGGAGTGTGTCATGCGATTCTATAATCTGCTTCTTTGTCAAGGCTGCTTTTATGTAAGCCTCGCGATTCTTGCCATTCCAACGATATTCCTTCTTCTTGCCGAAACTGTAACTTGCAAACACATAAGCAGAACCATATTCATTAGCAACACTTAACACATTGCTCTTACCATGATGGTAGTAATTATTGTTGTAATAAGCACCTACTCGCCAGCGTTTATAGTTATATGTCAAACTGGCACGAAGGAAAAGATTGACATTGAAGGTTGTTCTTTTGTTATTTACTACGAAAATATCTTCAGTAATCCCAACTTCTGAAAAGGCATCTTTATATATGTCATAAAGAGTATGTCTCATTTTATACACATTAGTTCCATAGTTGTTAGAACTAATCCAGTTGACAGCAGGCGACATCATTATCGAGGATCCTAAAAGCAAGCGTTTTGAAAAAGCGATGTTAAAGGCATAACCCAATTGCATGTGGAGGTCCTTTACACTGATGTCGGATGGTACACCATTCACCAAAAGCATGTATGTGGTGACATCACTGGAAAGATCTTCCTTGTGACTTCTTATCAAATTACCGATTTCGTTGAGATAAGCCTCCTGATTGCCCTCTTGTCGATAGCGATTGATTCTCTCCTTTTCTTCTATTGTCGCAATAGCCGAGGCACCTTTTTCCATAAAGATGTCGCTCAATTCAGTGGAAACTCTATGGAAGGTATAACCTAAACCAATGATTGGCGAACCTACCGAACGCAACTGGATAGAACTGTTAGAGAAAGCCGCTGGATTGGAGTATTTGCGGTGATTGGTGAAATAGTTGATATTTACACCCGTAAGGTCGTTGCGGAAGTAATTACCATAGCCATTGGCATTTGCATCCTGAGAGAAATCAACAAGAGGGACATCCAATACATCATAACCTTCTTCTTCTGACCAAGCACTACTGTAATCAGGGAAGAGGAGTTTTTTGAAACTATAGTCGCCACCTGTTCTTCGCCAAATAATATCTGCATTCACAAGGGCAGAATTAATCGAGAATGTAAATTCGTTCTTGCGTTTAGTTCCATGAATTGCGTTAAGGTCAATAGTGAAGCCTTGCGAAAGAAACCTCCAACCGAAATTAGGTCCAAGCCTGCTACTCAGTTTCGAGGTCATCTCAATATTCATGTTATCGCAATCGATATACATTGTCTCTTGCGAGAATTTGTTGCCCAACTCTATCTGCCAGTCGTAGAAAGACGGTGTGGAATATTTAGGATCGTAGGCCGACCAGTTTTTCGCTATCCAAAGGAAAGGTTTGCTCACTCGCTGTAGGAACGACTTGCGCTCTTTCGCCTTTGTTGTGGTCACAGTTGAATCGGCCGCAAAAGTCTTTACTCCAGCAGCCTCAACACTCTTCGCGCAGAAGAGCATTATTACCATGATTGCAAATGTCCTAACAGTTTGTAGCATTAGTTTTCTATATTTTAAGCAATGTAAAAAATATTCAACTCGGCAAATCCTGCCAGATTCAGTCATTCCCCAAAATTGGCGTTCGTAACAGTCTAATTTTCAACGTGTTGTGATTACGCTTATTTCATCGTGTCATTTAAGTGGAATGAGGAGGTCATTTCAGTTAAATGAGGTCGTCATTTCAGTTAAATGAGGCGGTCATTTCAGTTAAATGGCAATGCCCCTTGAACGTTGTAAAAATTATTCGCTATTTGAACAACTGTTTGAACTGTGTTGGTATTGGGGTCTCAAACTCCATTGGCTCGTGGGTCACTGGGTGATAGAAGCAAAGGAGGAAAGCATGAAGACAAAGGCGATGCAACGGATCATGACCATTTCCATACTTCACATCTCCGCAAACAGGATGTCCCATATCTGCCGAGTGAACGCGAATCTGATTCTTTCGACCTGTCTCCAATCTGTACTCCATAAGCGAATATTCCGGACGACGCTCAAGGGTGTAGAAATGTGTGACAGCATATTTTCCGCCATTGTCAACAGGACTTGAATAGGTGACAAACGCCTTGTTGTCCTTCAACCAGTTGGCGATAGTTCCGCTATCCTCCTCCATCTCACCACTCACAACAGCCACATAACGGCGGTCGAACACAATGTCGTGCCAATTATGCTCAAGAACCTGTTCTGTCTCAATGTCCTTGGCATAAATCATCAATCCGCTGGTGTCGCGATCAAGGCGATGAACAACATGTGCACGACACGACTGACGAGTCTTCTGGAAATAATCGTCAAGCACTTTCTTCACATTGAGCGAAGAATGACCTGCTGCCATTGAAAGAATTCCAACATTCTTCTCAACAACAACAATCCACTGGTCCTCGTATACAATCTTCACATAACGACTTTTGAACTTGTCGTTCTGCTTCGATTTGCTTATGGTGATATGGTCGCCCGGACGAAGCATGTGGTCAAACTGTGTGACAACACGATTATTCACCTTCACGCCACGGCCCGAGAGAGTAGCCTTGAGTTTTGTCTTGCTACCCTTCACATTCTTGAACAACCACTCAAGGAGTGTGTCCTCACCACGAACATCATAATGGTCGTATTGATGGAGATTTGGATTGTATTTCATTTTTGTTCTGCTTTAATACCACGAATTTTGTGCAAAGATACGAAATTAATTTGAAAAATGTCAGTTTACACCTTATTTATTATTGTATATGGATTTTTTTTCGTAACTTTGCATCGCAATTTTGCAAATAGCGCATCGCGATCCGGTTTCACCGACTATCGCTAAATTGCTTCTGCGAGGATTTGCAAAGCAAACGTTGACATCCAGAAAAAAGAAGAAAAAATCATGATAACAGTAACAAATCTGCAAATTCAGTTTGGTAAGCGCGTCCTCTACAAGGATGTAAATCTCAAGTTCACACACGGCAACATCTATGGTATCATTGGTGCCAACGGTGCTGGTAAATCAACACTCCTCAAGGCTATCAGCGGTGAGTTGGAGCCTAACAAGGGTTCTGTTGAGATGGCTCCTGGCGAGCGTATGTCCATTCTGGAGCAGGACCACTTCAAATACGACGCATACTCAGTAATGGATACTGTGATTATGGGTCATCAGCCTCTTTGGGAAAACATGAAGGCAAAGGAGGCTCTCTATTGCAAGGAAGACTTCAACGACGAGGATGGCGTGCTTGTTGCTGAACTCGAGGAGAAATATGCCGAGATGGGCGGTTGGACAGCAGAAAGCGATGCTGCACAGTTGCTTCAGAACCTCGGTATCAAGGAGAATCTGCACCAGAAGATGATGTCGGAACTCTCGAACAACGAGAAGGTTCGCGTCATGCTGGCTAAGGCATTGTTCGGAAATCCAGACAACCTCCTCCTCGATGAGCCTACCAACGACCTTGACCTTGACACAGTACAGTGGCTTGAGGAATATCTCTCGAATGTTGAGCAGACAGTTCTCGTGGTTAGTCACGACCGCCACTTCCTTGATGCTGTATCAACAATGACAGTGGACATCGACTTTGGTAAGGTTACTCTCTTTGCCGGAAACTACTCGTTCTGGTATCAGTCAAGTCAGTTGGCACTTCGTCAGGCTCAGAACCAGAAGGCTAAGGCTGAGGAGAAGAAGAAGGAGTTGGAGGAGTTCATCCGTCGTTTCTCTGCCAATGTGGCAAAATCAAAGCAGACAACATCGCGTAAGAAGATGCTCGAGAAACTCAATGTTGAGGAGATTCAGCCTTCTACTCGTAAATATCCAGGCATCATCTTCACAATGGAGCGTGAGCCAGGTAACCAGATTCTTGAAGTTGAAGGCCTTAAGGCTGTTGAGGAGGATGGAACAGTTCTCTTCGACAATGTTACATTCCAGATTGAGAAGGGACAGAAGACTGTCTTCCTCTCGCATAATCCTAAGGCAATGACAGCATTGTTCGAGATTATCAACGGCAATCGTCAGGCTGACGCTGGTACATTCAAGTGGGGTGTGACAATCACTACTGCCTACCTCCCACTCGACAATACAGCATTCTTTGACTGTGACCTCAACCTTGTTGACTGGCTCAGTCAGTTCGGCACTGGTAACGAGGTGGCAATGAAGGGATTCCTCGGTCGTATGCTCTTCAAGCAGGAAGAGGTTGAAAAGAAGGTTCGCGTATTGTCTGGAGGCGAGAAGATGCGTTGTATGATTGCTCGTATGCAGCTTCAGAATGCAAACTGCCTCATCCTCGACACTCCTACAAACCACCTCGACCTTGAGTCAATTCAGGCATTCAACAACAATCTTGTTGGTTTCAAGGGTAACATCATCTTTGCTTCTCACGACCACGAGTTCATCAATACTGTTGCCGACCGCGTTATTGAACTTACTCCAAAGGGTACAATCGACAAGCTCACAACATACGATGACTACATCTACGATGATCGTATCAAGGAGCAGAAGGAAAGCATGTACGCTGTTTAATTTGACAATTGGACAATTGACAATTAATAATTAAAAGGTTGGGAGAAATTTCAACCTTTTATATTTTTGGCATAGTGTTTGCAATAGATAGGGAAAATAATACAAAAGAAATATGAAAAAAGAAGATATAAATGCAAATGAAGAGGAACTGAATCAGGAACCTCTAAATGAAAATACCAACGAAGATACTCAGGCAGAGACTACTGCAGAGGAGACTCAGGCAGAACCAGAGGAAGAGAAGGATCCACTGGATGTTGCTCTTGCACAGATTGAGGAACTCAAGACACAGGCACTCTACAAGGCTGCTGAGTTTGAGAACTTCCGCAAGCGTACTGTTGCTGAGAAGACAGAACTGATTCTCAATGGCGGACAAAATGTCATAAAGGCAATTCTGCCAGTGCTCGACGATATGGAGCGTGCAATCGAAAATGCTTCAAAGGCAGAGTCGATCGAGGCACTTGAAGAGGGTTGGGAACTCATCGCGAAAAAGTTGAACAAAGCGCTCGAAGGCCTTGGCGTTCAGAAGATTGAGACAAAAGACGCCGACTTCAATACTGATTTCCACGAGGCTATTGCACTTGTTCCTGGTATGGGCGACGACAAGAAGGGAAAGATTATTGATTGCGTACAGGCTGGCTATACTATGAACGATAAAGTCATTCGTCATGCCAAAGTGGCAGTTGGTCAGTAAAGCCCACCCAAGCCCTCCCAAAGGGAGGGATGTTAAAATGCATTTTGGGTGACGGCTATTTTTGATTAATTTAGAAGAAAAATAAACTATTAAACATCCTCCCCTTCATAGGGGAGGCTTGGTGGGGCTTTATGAACAAAAGAGATTATTATGAGGTGCTTGGCGTTGACAAAAAGGCCAGTGCTGCAGACATAAAGAAGGCGTACAGAAAACTCGCCATTCAGTATCACCCTGACCGTCAATCGGACAAGAGTGAGGCAGAGAAGAAGGAAGCTGAAGAGAAATTCAAGGAGGCTGCCGAAGCTTACAGCGTACTGAGTGATGAGACAAAGCGTCAGCAATACGACCAGTTCGGATTCAACGGTCCTAACATGGGCGGTGGATTCGGTGGTGGCGGATTCGGTGATTTCGACATCAACGACATTCTCAATAGTGTGTTCGGTGGTGGCGGTTTTGGCGGCTTCAGCGATTTCTTCGGAGGTGGCGGCAGCCGCTCTCGTGGTCCACGCGTCTATAAAGGTGCCGACCTTCGCCTTAAGGTTCACATGACTCTTGAGGAGGTAAACACTGGCGTCACAAAGAAATTCAAAGTGCGCAAGGATGTCTGCTGCCCTGACTGTAAGGGTTCGGGTAGTGCAGACGGTTCTGGCACAGAGAATTGTACACAGTGTAACGGTAGTGGCGTAGTTTATCGCACTCAGCGTTCTATGTTCGGTATGATGCAGACACAGGCAGAATGTCCTGGTTGTGGCGGTGACGGACAGATTATCAAGAACAAATGTAAGCGTTGCCAGGGCACAGGTGTTGTTAAAGACAATGACATCGTTGAGATAAACATTCCTGCAGGTGTCGCCGATGGAATGATGCTCACTGTTCAAGGTAAGGGTAATGCCGGTCCTCGTAATGGTGTGGCCGGAAACATTCAGGTTTACATTGAAGAGGAAGAGCACAAGACATTCGTTCGCGATGGTCAGGACCTCATCTACAACCTTCTCCTTGATTTCCCAACAGCAGCACTTGGTGGTGAGGTTGAGATTCCAACAATCGAAGGTAATAAGGTAAAAATTAAAATCGAGCCGGGAACACAGCCAGGTAAGACACTTCGTCTGCGTTCAAAAGGCCTTCCTGCCGTACAGGGTTACGGAAGTGGCAAAGGCGACCTGCTCGTTAATATATCTGTTTATGTTCCAAAGACTCTCACAAAAGACGAGAAGAAGGCAATCGAGCAACTTCGCGGAAGTGAGAATCTTCAGGGCGACACAGAAACAAAGCGATTCATATTCGACAGATTCAAACGATTCTTCTAAAAATGAATTATTCAGAGACCATAGATTATCTATACAACGCTGCACCTGCCTTTGAAAAGGTGGGTGCAAGTGCTTATAAGGAGGGATTGAGCAATACTCACGCCCTTGATGAGCATTTCAATCACCCTCATCGTCAGTTCAAGACAATCCACATCGCAGGAACCAACGGCAAGGGTTCATGTTCGCATACCATTGCCGCTATTCTGCAAAGTCAGGGCTATAAGGTTGGTCTCTACACATCACCTCATCTCATTGATTTCCGCGAGAGAATACGCATAAATGGCGAGTGCATTCCAGAGGAGAGAGTGATTCGTTTTGTTGAAGAAGAACGTTCATTTTTCGAACCTCTGCAACCAAGTTTCTTTGAACTTACCACTGCCCTTGCCTTCCTTTATTTTGCAGAGCAAGGTGTTGACATTGCTATCGTAGAAGTAGGATTAGGCGGACGACTTGACTGCACAAACATCATTACTCCCCTACTCTCGGTCATAACAAACATCAGTTTCGACCATACACAGTTTCTTGGCAGCACTCTTGCTGCTATTGCCAACGAAAAGGCTGGCATAATAAAAGAAGGAAAACTTTGCCTTGTAGGTGAATACACTCCTGAGACTCGCCCTGTATTTGAGCGTGTCGCAAAAGAGAAGAATGCAATACTCTGTTTTGCAGAGGATAACCACATTCATTCCAACCTTGATTTTGAGTTAAAAGGCAACTATCAGGAGAAGAACAAGAATACTATTCTCAATGCCATTCGTCTATTGCGCAACCAACTGGAAATCAGCGACGAAGCAATAGAACGCGGATTGAAAAATGTATGCGAATTGACAGGTCTTATGGGTCGTTGGCAGAAACTCCAGGACGAACCTCTTGTGATATGCGACACAGGGCATAATCTTGCAGGTTGGCAATACCTGGCTCCACAGATAAAAGCCACAGCCGAAAACCACACTTCATTGAAAGTTGTCTTCGGAATGGTTGACGATAAAGATATCAATGCCGTAATGGATCTTCTTCCAAAGGAAGCAACATATTATTTCTGCCAAGCTTCAACCCACAGAGCAATACCTGCAAAAGTAGTCAAGGACATTGCCGAAGAGAAGGGAATCTCGGGTAAGGAATTTTCTTCTGTCAGCGAGGCTTACACGCAGGCTTTGGCAGATGCAAAAGTAGGTGACTTTGTCTTTGTCGGAGGCAGCAGTTATGTCGTTGCAGACTTGCTTACAGACCTAAACAATACAAATTAATTGTTTTTAACTAATCATTTTAGTGATTTTCTGCTTGTAAATTTGCTTATTTGGTTTTTTTTCGTTTACTTTGCAATAGAAATTTAAGTGAAACTAAAAACCAGTTTTTTATGTCAAACACAACAGAAACACAGTACCTTTGTGGTCTGAAGCGCGAAAACTTCCAGACCACAGTAGATGGTAAGAAGACAGATCTCTTCATTCTTAAGAACGAGTCAGGCAGCGAGGTTGCCATCACAAACTATGGCGGTGCAATCGCTGCTATCATGGTTCCTGACCGCGATGGTAACTATGCTAACGTAATTCAGGGATTCGACAATGTAAACAAACTTATTGAAGGTTCAGAGCCATACCTCTCAACACTTATCGGTCGTTTTGGCAATCGTATCTGCAAGGGTAAGTTCCAGTTGAACGGCAAGAAGTACGAGTTGTTCACAAACAATGGTCCTAACTCACTCCACGGTGGTAAGAGAGGTTGGAACGCTAAGGTTTGGGATGCTATCCAGATGAACAGCCGCGAGTTGTCTCTGACTTATGTTTCTCCTTATGGTGAGGAAGGTTACACAGGTGAGGTTAAGTGTCATGTAACTTATACTCTTACTGATGACAACGAGTTGGTTATCAACTACCTTGCAGTAACAAACAAGCGTACAATCATCAACCTCACAAACCACGGTTTCTTCTCGTTGGCAGGTATCGCAAACCCAACACCAACAATCGACAATGTGATTTGTGAAATCAATGCAGACTTCTACCTCCCTATCGATGAGACATCAATTCCAACAGGTGAGATTCTGAAGGTTGAGGGCACTCCTTTCGACTTCCGCAAGCCAAAGGCATTCGGTCTTGAGATCAATGCTGACAACGAGCAGATCAAGAATGGTTCAGGTTACGACCACAACTATGTATTGAACAAGAACGAGGAAGGCGAACTCAGTTTTGCTGCTAAGATCACAGAACCAGTAAGCGGTCGTACAATGGAGGTTTACACAACAGAACCTGGTATGCAGCTCTACACAGGTAACTTCCTCTCTGGTTTCGAAATCCAGAATGGTGCTACAGCTCCTCGTCGTTCAGCAGTTTGCTTCGAGGCACAGCACTTCCCAGATTCTCCAAACCGCCCATACTTCCCAAGTTGTGTGCTCCGTCCTAATGACAAGTACAAGCAGACAACAATCTACAAGTTCGGCGTAGACAAATAATCAACGAAATAAATTCCTATGGTTTCCTCGGAGGCCATAGGATTTATCGCGTTTAGTGGATATCACTCCATTCCACAACAATCAAAAATAGCAAATAACAATTATAACTAAAAATTAAATTTATGTCAACAGAAAAAACAGGTCGCAACTGGATTGCGATTATCACGATGTTCTTCATCTTCGCGATGATTTCGTTCGTAACAAACATGGCGGCTCCATTCGGTAACATCTGGGGTATGTCTTATGAGTGGGCTGGTATGGCCGGTAACCTCATGAACTTTACTGCATATCTCTTCATGGGTATCCCTGCTGGTAACATGCTTATCAAGTACGGTTACAAGAAGACTGCTCTCATCGCACTTATCGTTGGTGCTATTGGTCTTGGTATTCAGTTGGTTTCTGGTGTTGTAAGCAATATCTATGTTTACCTCCTCGGTGCTCTTGTCTGCGGTGTTTGTGTATGTATGCTCAACACTGTTGTTAACCCTATGCTCAACCTCCTCGGTGGTGGTGGTAACCAGGGTAATCAGCTCATCCAGGCAGGTGGTACATTGAACTCACTCTCTGGAACTCTCACTCCAATGCTTGCAGGTATGCTCGTTGGTACATTGACAAAGGAATCTTTCCCTGATGTAGCTCCACTTATCATCACTGGTATCGTAATCTTCCTTGCTGCATTTGCAGTTATCTCATTCATCAAGATTGAAGAGCCACAGGGCGACCTCTCACAGGTTGTTTACGAGAAGTCTCCACTCGCATTCCGTCATTGTCTCCTCGGCATCATCGCTATCTTCTTCTATGTAGGTATCGAGATTGGTATCCCAGGTATGATGAACGCATGGATCAGCCACGAGTCATTTGAAGGTGCTGCAGCTGTAGCAGGTTCGCTTGCTGCTATCTACTGGTTCCTGATGCTCATCGGCCGTTTCACAAGTACTGCAATCTCTGGTAAGGTTTCTTCACGCACTCAGTTGATTACAGTTTCTGCAGTAGCTATCGCATTCATCGTTATTGCAATCTTCACAGGCAATGTAAATATCACACTGAACCTCAACCTCGGCTTCATCACAATTCAGGACGCTCAGGTTCCACTTTCATGTGTATTCATCTTCCTCTGCGGTCTCTGCACATCTGTAATGTGGGGTGGTATCTTTAACCTCGCTACAGAGGGTCTCGGCAAGTACACAGCTAAGGCTTCTGGTCTCTTCATGACAATGGTAGTAGGTGGTGGCGTTATGCCATTCATCCAGGACTACCTCGCTCGCGAAGTTGTTGGTTACCTCGGTTCTTACTGGCTCATCGTGGCAATGTTGGCTTACATGCTCTACTATGCTCTCATCGGCTGCAAGAATGTAAACAAGGACATTAAGATCGACTAATAATTAAATTTCGTACTGCACCTATTATATATATATTAATAAGGTGTGTACAAAACTCTAACAATACACGGTGGGGGCCTCTCTCCCCCACCGGAAAACAAAATTTGAAACTATGGATATAGAATTCGTAAGAAGTCGTTTTATCAAGCACTTCGATGGACAGACTGGTAACATCTATCACGCACCAGGTCGTATCAATCTTATTGGTGAGCACACTGATTATAATGGTGGTTTCGTATTCCCAGGCGCAGTAGACTGCGGTATCATGGCAGAGGTTCGTCCTAACGGCACTGACACTGTTATGGCTTATGCTATTGACCTCAAGGATCGCGTAGAATTCAAGGTTCACGATCCAAAGGGACCAAAGGCTTCATGGGCTCGCTACCTCTATGGTATGATTCAGGAGTTCTTCCTCCTCGGTGTAAATGTTAAGGGTTTCAACATCGCATTTGCTGGTGATGTACCACTCGGTGCTGGTATGTCTTCATCTGCTGCCATGGAAGTTTGCTTCGGTACAGCCCTCAACGACCTCTTCGCTGAGAATAAGATCACTACTTGGCAGATTGCTCGCGCTGGTCAGGCTACAGAGCATAAGTATGTAGGCGTAAACTGCGGTATCATGGACCAGTTCGCTTCTGCTTTCGGTCAGGCTGGTAAGCTCATGCGTCTCGACTGCCGTTCATCGGAGTTCGAGTACTTCCCATTCAATCCAGAGGGTTACAAGCTCGTTCTTGTAAACTCTTGCGTAAAGCACGAGTTGGTTGGTTCTCCTTACAACGATCGTCGTCGTTCTTGCGAGAATGTGGCTGCTGCTATTCAGGCAAAGCATCCAGAGCGTAAGATTGAGACTCTTCGCGATACAACATGGGCTGACCTCGAGGAGGTTAAGGCAGAGTGCTCTGAGGAGGATGTACAGCGTGCTACATTCGTACTCGGTGAGGTTGACCGCGTGCTCGCAGTTTGTGATGCCCTCAACCGTGGCGACTACGAGGAAGTAGGTAAGCAGATGTATCTCACTCACAACGGTCTTTCAAAGGATTATGAGGTTTCATGTGAGGAACTCGACTTCTTGAACGATGTTGCTAAGGAGTGTGGTGTTACCGGTTCTCGTATCATGGGCGGTGGCTTTGGTGGTTGTACCATCAACCTCGTTAAGGACGAACTCTACGATGCATTCTGCAAGACTGCAGTTGAGAAGTTCCGCGAGAAGTATGGCAAGGAACCAAAGATTATCCCAGTAGTAATCGGTGACGGTGGTCGCAAAATTTGCTAATAAATAAAACATCTGCCCTTCCCGTCACAAAAGACAGGAGGGGCATTTTTCAATATCAAACAAAGGAAACAATTATGAAAATCAAGAATCTTCTTTTTGCTTGCGGTCTTGGCGTTGCAGCATTGCTTACAGCATGTTCGGGTAATGGCAGCCTCACAAAGTCAGGCATTGACCCTGCAAAGTTCGACAGTATCGTTGACAACAAGCCTGTTAAGCTCTATACACTGACAAATGCTGATGGCATGGAGGTTTGCGTGACAAACTACGGTGCTCGTATCGTTTCGGTTATGGCAAAGGACAAGAATGGTGCATTACGCGATGTAGTTCTCGGTTTTGACAATCTTGACCAGTATATCAATGTTGACAACAACTTCGGTGCTGCTATCGGCCGTTATGGCAATCGTATCAACAAGGGTAAGATTAAGGTAGCTGGTAAGGATTACCAACTCACACAGAACAACTTTGGCCACTGCCTCCACGGAGGTAGCAACGGCTATCATACAAATGTATTTGATGTAAAGGAAGCAACAGAGAACAAGATTGTCCTCACATTCCGCGATGAGTTCGGTAAGGAGCAGTTCCCTGGCAACCTCGATGTAACAATCACTTACACTCTTACAGACGAGAACACTCTCGACATCCAGTATGAGGCAGTTTCTGACGAGGAGACTATCTGTAACCTCACAAACCACTCTTACTTCAACCTTTCTGGTCATCCAGAGGTTGAGAACTGGAACCATGTGCTCTACATCAATGCTGACAACTATACTCCAGTTGACACAACATTCATGACTACTGGCGAGATTCGTCCAGTTTATGGCAATCAGTTCGACTTCACAAAGCCAAAGGCTCTCAACACATGTATCGCTGACACAACAGGTTACAACGGTCTTCAGATCAAGTGGGGAATGGGTATCGACCACAACTTCTGTCTGAATACTTACAAGGACGGCAAGGGTGACGAGCAGAAGGTAGCTGCTTCTCTCTACTCTCCTGATTCTGGTATCCTTATGCAGATGTACACCAACGAACCAGGTGTTCAGGTTTACACTGGCAACTTCCTCGATGGTACTGTAGCTGGTAAGGGTGGCATCAAGTATCCAAAGCAGGCTTCAGTTTGTCTCGAGACTCAGAAGTATCCTGACTCTCCAAACAAGAAGGATTGGCCACAGCCTTACATCAAGGCTGGCGAGAAATATTATAGCCACACTGCTTACCACTTCTCTGTAAAGTAAGTTTTATTTTATAAATAAAAAATGAGGAATCAGTACTACTTGTGCTGGTTCCTTTTTGTTTTTTGGGGCAAAAACAGCACAAAAAGTCACAAAATTACATGACAACGAAAAAAAGTGTCAGTTTGACTTTTATAATTCATAAATTCTTATTATCTTTGTGACGGAATATAATGGAAATATAATATTAATTAATATGAACAGTGTAAAATTAATGAACAAGGCTGCGGATAACATTCGTATCCTCGCAGTTTCAGCAGTTGAAAAGGCTAAGTCTGGTCATCCTGGCGGTGCTATGGGTGGTGCAGATTTCATCAATGTACTTTATTCAGAGTATTTGAACTATGACCCAAAGAACCCTGAGTGGGTTGGTCGCGACCGTTTCTTCCTCGACCCAGGTCACATGGCTCCAATGCTCTATTCTCAGCTTTGTCTTGCTGGTAAGTTCTCTCTTGACGAACTTCAGCAGCTCCGTCAGTGGGGTTCTCCTACAACAGGTCACCCAGAGTATGAAGTAGCTCGTGGCATCGAGAACACATCTGGTCCTCTCGGCCAGGGTCATGCTTATGCTATTGGTGCTGCTATCGCTGCTAAGTTCCTCGCAGCACACACTGGCAACCCTACTTTCGCAAAGGAGACAATTTACGCATATATCTCTGACGGTGGTATCCAGGAGGAGGTTTCTCAGGGTGCCGCTCGTATCGCAGGTAACCTCGGTCTTGACAATCTTATCATGTTCTATGACTGTAATGACATCCAGCTCTCTACAGAGACAAAGGACGTTATGAACGAGGATACAGCTGCTAAGTATCGTGCTCAGGGCTGGGAGGTTATCGAGATTGTTGGTAACGACTGTGAGCAGATTCGTGCTGCTATCGAGAAGGCTAAGGCTGTTACTGGCAAACCTACTCTCATCATCGGTAAGTGTATCATGGGTAAGGGTGCCCTCAAGGCTGACGGTACTTCTTACGAGGCTAACTGCAAGACTCACGGTGCTCCTCTCGGTGGTGATGCATTCACAAACACTGTAAAGAACCTCGGTGGTGATCCAGAGAACCCATTCCAGATTTTCCCAGAGGTAGCAGAACTCTATGCTAACCGCGCTAAGGAACTTGAGGCTATCTGCGCTGAGCGTTATGCTGAGGAGAAGGCTTGGGCTGATGCTAACCCTGAGAAGGCTGCACAGCAGGCTGATTGGTTCAGTGGCAAGGCTCCACAGATCGACTGGTCAAAGTGTGTTCAGAAGGACAACGACGCTACTCGTTCAGCTTCTGCTGCTTGTCTGTCAGTTCTCGCTGAGCAGGTTCCAAATATGATTTGTGCTTCTGCCGACCTTTCTAACTCTGACAAGACTGACGGTTTCTTGAAGAAGACTCACGCTCTCACAGCTGACGATTTCTCTGGTGCATTCTTCCAGGCTGGTGTTGCTGAGTTCACAATGGCTTGTTGCTGTGTAGGTATGGCACTCCACGGTGGTGTTATCCCTGCTTGCGGTACATTCTTCGTATTCAGCCAGTACATGCTCCCTGTTGTTCGTATGGCAGCTCTCATGCAGCTTCCTGTTAAGTTCATCTGGACTCACGACGCATTCCGTGTTGGTGAGGATGGACCTACTCACGAGCCTGTTGAGCACGAGGCACAGATCCGTCTCATGGAGAAGCTCAAGCGTCACGATGGCAAGAACTCTACTCTCGTTCTTCGTCCTGCTGATGCTCAGGAGACAACAACTGCATGGGCTATGGCAATGGAGAATGTTGACAGTCCTACTGCTCTCATCTTCTCTCGTCAGAATATCAACAACCTCCCAGAGGGCAACGACTATGAGCAGGCTCGCAAGGGTGGCTATGTAGTTGCTGGTTCTGATGAGAATCCTGATGTAATCCTCGTTGCTACTGGTTCTGAGGTTTCTACTCTCGTAGCTGGTGCAGAACTTCTCCGCAAGGATGGCAAGAAGGTTCGTATCGTAAGTGTTCCTTCTGAGGGTCTCTTCCGCACACAGCCTGTTGAATATCAGCTGTCAGTTCTTCCTACAGGTGTTAAGAAGTTCGGTCTCACAGCTGGTCTTCCAGTAAACCTCCTCGGCCTTGTTCCTGTTGCTGAGGGTACAATCTGGGGTCTCGAGTCATTCGGATTCTCTGCACCATATAAGGTTCTCGACGAGAAACTTGGTTTCACTGCCGAGAATGTATATGCTCAGGTAAACAAGTTGTTCTAAGAGCCTCTCCCCTAACCCCTCCCCTTTATGGGAGGGGATAAATATTCATAGCAATGGAAATAAAAGTTATTGGCTTGGCCAGCGATCATGCTGGTTTTGCTTTGAAGCAGTTTGTTAAGCAGTATCTTGAGGAGAAGGGTATTGCATACAAGGACTACGGCACATACACCGAGGATTCTTGTGACTACTCTGACTTCGGTCATGCATTGGCCGAGGGCATTGAGAATGGCGAGGTTTTCCCTGGTATTGCTATCTGTGGTAGTGGCGAGGGTATCAACATGACTCTCAACAAGCACCAGAGCATTCGTGCCGGATTGTGCTGGATTCCTGAGATTGCTCATCTGATTCGCCAGCATAACAATGCAAATGTACTTGTAATGCCTGGTCGTTTCATCGATACTGACACTGCTCGTGCCATCATGGACGAATACCTCAACACCGAGTTTGAGGGTGGTCGTCATGAGCGTCGCGTGGAAAAGATTTCATGTAAATAACACTTCATTAATGTTATATTAGTCGCTGTCACCAACAAAGTGGCAGCGATTTTTGTTATATCAAGGAAGGAATTTTGGATATTACAAAGATATTTATTATCTTTGCAGACTAATAGTAATATTTACACATTTCTGAAATGAAGCCTATTTTTATAGCCGGTCCTTGCGTGATTGAATCCGCAGAACTATTGGATATTGTTGCACAGAAACTTGTTGAGATAAACCGTAATCTCGGCACGGATATCATATTCAAGGCTTCGTTCGATAAAGCCAACCGTACTTCCCTTTCGTCTTTCCGTGGTCCTGGTTTGGAACGCGGCGTGCAGATGCTTGGCGACATAAAGGAGAAATATGGTCTTCGCATCCTTACTGATATCCACGAGAGTCAGCAGGCGGCTCCTGTTGCCGAAGTTGCCGACATCCTCCAGATACCGGCTTTCCTCTGTCGTCAAACTGATCTTCTTGTGGCTGCTGCCCTTACAGGAAAGACCGTGAACATCAAGAAGGCGCAGTTCCTTTCTGGCAAGGACATGAAATATCCTGTGCAGAAAGTTCTCGACACATGGAAGCAGAACAACATCCCTACCCTCTCTGACGCAGAGGATAATGTATGGCTTACTGAGCGAGGAAACTCCTTTGGATATAACAACCTCGTTGTTGACTTCCGCAACATTCCTGATATGCTTGAAATTGTGCCACGCGTCATCATGGATTGCACTCATTCTGTTCAGCGTCCTGGTGGTGCTGACGGTAAGACTGGGGGCGACAGGGTGTTCGTTCCTTCTATGGCTAAGGCGGCTAAGGCATTTGGTGCTACAGGCTATTTCTTTGAGGTTCACCCTAATCCGGATAATGGTTTGTCAGACGCCGCAAATATGTTGGAACTCAGCAATTTAGAATCGTTGGTAAAAGAACTTCTCTAACATGGAAAAATCAATATTAGAATATGCTGCTCAGTGTCTGAACGACGAAGCGAAAGCTGTATCTGATCTTGTCGGTCAACTTGACGAGAACTTTGTCAAGGCCGTAGAACTGATGTTCCATTGCAAAGGCAAGGTCATCGTCACTGGTGTAGGAAAGAGCGGTCACATAGGCGAGAAGATTGCTGCTACACTGTCATCAACAGGTACACCTTCATTCTTCATCAACCCTCTCGATGCCTATCATGGCGACATGGGTGTTATCACCAAGGAGGATGTCGTTCTTGCTATGTCCAATTCCGGCATGACCGACGAACTGCTGCGCTTCATCCCTATGCTCCTCCACATGAATGTGCCAATCATTGGAATGACAAGCGACCCTGGTTCTCTTCTTGCAAAATACTCCACAGCACATATCCTTGTCAGTGTTGAGAAAGAGGCGTGTCCTCTCAACCTCGCCCCTACTTCATCGACAACGGCTCAGTTGGCTATGGGCGATGCTATTGCAGTGACATTGATGCGACTACGCGATTTCAAGCAACGCGACTTTGCACAGTTCCATCCGGGCGGTCATCTTGGCAAGCGACTGCTCACTACAGCCAATGATGTCATGCGAACAGAGGATCTGCCTATCATTCCTCGCGACATGCACCTGGCAGAGGCTATCATCCATGTGAGCAAAGGCAAACTCGGCCTTGGCCTTTGTGTAGAGAACGGACAACTTGCCGGACTTATCACCGATGGCGACATCCGTCGTGCGATGGAAAGATGGCAAGAGAAATTCTTCAATCGTATTGTTGAGGACATAATGACAACAAAACCGAAAGTAGTGACGCCTGACACAAGAATCAGCACTATCCTGAAGTTGATGCACGAAAACAAGGTTCACATGGTTCCTGTTGTTGACGAGAACAACAAACTTGTTGGCGTTGTCGATCACTATAGTTGTATGTTATAAGAGAAAATTGAATAGATTCCACACCTTATTAATATTGATTGGAATGCTGATGTCGGTCGGCGTTCCTTCTTATGCCCAACATGCAAAGGAAATGCGTGACGGGAAGGGAACTATTGCCGTTTCTTCCGACTCGCTCATCGTCAATCAACTCCGACAGAAGGGTGTGACATTCTCCCACAACAACAGTCTGAAGTTGCTCATGAGCGGACAGGAGAAGTTCGATGATATGTTCCGAGCGATTCGCGATGCCAAGGAGAGCATCCACATGGAATATTTCAATTTCCGCAACGACTCCATTGCCAATCTGCTTTTCGACCTCCTTGGCGAAAAGGCACAAAGCGGCGTGGAAGTGCGCCTTCTCTACGATGCTTTCGGCAACTATTCCAATAATCAACCGCTGAAGAAGAAGCATCTCGAGAAAATCCGCGAGACGGGCATCCAAATCTACGAGTTCGACCCTCTCCGTTTCCCATGGGTTAATCATGTGTTCTCACGCGACCACCGCAAAATCGTTATCATCGACGGACAGATAGCATATACTGGCGGTATGAACATCGCCGATTACTATATCAACGGCACTGAGGTCGTTGGCGAATGGCACGACATGCATTGCCGCATCGAGGGCGAAGAGGTGAACACCCTTCAGATGATTTTCCTTGAGACATGGTATAAGGTTTCAAAGCAACTGATTACTGATTCCAGATACTATCAGGGTGGAAAAAAGACCAATGGGCGTTTCAGCAATCTTGCTCAAGACGAATGTCCAAGCGAAGGCAACAAGATGGTTGGTATCATCAACCGTGAACCGCGCCGCACAAGTGATATCATTCGCTTCTTCTATCTCAATGCGATAAAAGATGCCAAGGACAGCATAAAAATCATCAATCCTTACTTCACGCTGAGCCACAACCTCATAAAGGCTCTTAAAGATGCCGCAAAGCGTGGCGTAAAGGTGGAGATTATGCTCAGTGTCAAGAGCGACATCCCATTGACTCCTGATTGTGGTTTCTACAATGCCCACAAACTGATGAAGGCGGGATGTCATGTGTGGATGTACAAACCGGGATTCCATCACACGAAAATCATTATGGTCGATGGCAAGTTCTGCACTGTCGGTTCGGCCAACCTCAACGCTCGTTCTCTGCGATGGGATTACGAGGACAATGCTGTCATCATCGACCCTTGCACCACTCAGCAACTGTCGGCGATGTTCAATGCTCAAAAGGCAGACTCGTTCTATCTCACTCAGGAATCATGGAACGACTGGCGCACATCATGGCAGAAGTTCCGCGGATGGTTCGCCCATCTCCTCGCCCCTTTCCTCTAATATTTTTTAGACATAATGAACAAAAATAATTAATGAAAAATTAATGGATAATTGGTGATAATTAATGTTTAAAAAAAGAACATATAATTCCCATGTAATTGCCCATATAATTTATCATTAATTTATATTATAGTTGTTCTCATTTGTTTTTTCTCTGGAAAGCAGCGGTGCGACGACCCAATATCAATCACTGTTTCTTAATATTCCTCATAAGGCCGGAATATTTTGCCCGCTTCACCGCCGAACCTTTGAACAACCGGCGATAGTCTTCTTCTGTTAGGTTCGTCCATTTCTCGCGCGACATTGCCATCAGTTCCTCCTTTGGCATGAACTCCTCCACATCTGTTGGCGTTGAAAACGAATTCCAAGGACATGCCGTCTGACAACGGTCACACCCATAGAAGGTGTCGCCCATCGTCTGCTTTGCCAGTTCCGACAGTTCACCTCGGTTTTCTATCGTCTGATAACTAAGACATAACTCTGCATCAAACAGGTCGCCACTCAATGCCCCCGAAGGACAGGCGTCTATGCACTTATGGCAATTGCCACAACGGTTCTCGACGGGTTTGTCGTATTCATCAACTTCCTCCTGCAGGAATATCTCTCCAAGGAAAAACATACTTCCTGCATGGGGAATGATAAGTTGCTGATTACGACCTATCCACCCTAACCCACTCTGCTCTGCCCAATAACGCTCAAAGACCGGCGCACTGTCGCAGAAGACACGGTAACCTTCAGCACCGATTGATTCGGCCAACTGACGAAGTCGTGCCTTTACAACATCATGGTAGTCTTGTCCGAGGGCATACGATGCAATCTTCAGTTCTCCTTCGGGAAAATGGAATGAAGGGGCGTAGTTGAGTGCCACACTCACAATGCTCTGTGTTCCCTCCACGAGCAATCGTGGGTCGAGGCGTTTCTCAAGGTTGTTGGCAAGGTAATCCATTCCGGCATTGAATCCACGACTGAGCCATTCTCTGTACTCTCGTTCCTTCTCTTCGCTGACCCTTGTGGCCCGCGACACTCCAGAACAGAAAAAGCCAAGACTCCGTGCCTCGGCTTTTATCTTTGCGGATTCAATAACCTTTGTCATATTACCCCTGGTGATTTATGCAGATGCCCTGCAGATACCACTCATACAGACGATGAATACCCTCGTCAATCTCGATGGTGTGATGCCATCCAAGGCGATGCAACTTATCCACATTGCACAGTTTAAGCATCGTACCGTCTGGTTTTGTGCTGTCCCAACGGAGTTCGCCCTTGAAACCAATCTCGGCAACAATCTTCTCCGCACACTCCTTTATCGAGAGCTGCTTTCCTGTACCAACATTGATATGGCAGTTACGGATTTCCTTTATGCCATCGTGGTTTACAACGAAATCGCTGTTCTCCACAACATCCTGGAAATCAACATTCAGCAAGCAGTGAACCGATGCATCTGCCATCTCCTCACTCCAGAGGAACTCGCGCATTGGTGCTCCTGTGCCCCACAGTGTCACTGCTTCTGGTGTGATACCGTAATGTGCCAGTACGAAGAGGATATCCTCCTCCGTAGAGTCAGCATCCACTCGTTTGTCGGTGTTCTTTATTGTCACCGGACGCAGGCCGATGTCCTTGCGCACTGCCTCCCAGTCGCCTTCGTTCAGGCACTTTGCCAGGTAAATCTTACGAATCATGGCAGGAAGGACATGCGAGTTCTCAAGGTGGAAGTTATCATTCGGACCATAGAGGTTTGTTGGCATCACTGCAATATAGTTTGTGCCATACTGCAGATTGAACGACTCACACATCTTCAGTCCTGCAATCTTTGCTATCGCGTATGGTTCATTGGTATATTCCAATGGCGATGTCAGCAGACAGTCCTCTGGCATTGGCTGTGGTGCCTCACCAGGATAGATACATGTCGAACCGAGGAACAGGAGTTTCTTTACTCCGTGCTTCCATGCCTCGCCAATCACATTCTGCTGAATCTGCAGATTACGGTAGATGAAATCTGCCCTATACTGCAGGTTTGCCATGATACCGCCCACATGAGCAGCGGCAAGCACAACAGCGTCTGGCTGTTCCTCATCGAAGAACGCCTTTACTGCCACAGGGTCGAGCAAATCGAGTTCCTTATGGCTCTTTCCCACAAGGTTCTCATATCCACGCGCCTTCAGGTTGTTCCATATCGCACTACCCACCAGGCCGTTATGCCCTGCGATGTAGATTTTAGACCTAACCCCTAACCCTTCCCTGTGAGGGAAGGGAGTAGAATGCTCGGTCATATTGTTATTATTCATATCAGTCAAATTGTTTTTCTATTTCCTCTATAACAGAATCGATATTCATCAGCACCTCTTCATTCGAGAATCTCACAACATGGAATCCTTGCGATTCAAGCCATTTTTCTCGTATTGCATCATCTTCAGCCTGTCGAGGTTCTGAGTGGTAAGCACCATCAACTTCAATCACAAGTCCTTCATCCCGGCACACAAAATCAACGATATAGTCGCCAATAATGTGTTGTCGCAGGAATTTGTGCCCCAGATTTCCCAATCGAAGATATTCCCACAAAAAGGATTCCGCTTCTGTCGGATTTTTTCTGTTCTGTTTAGCGAATTCCTTCAATATGGCATATCTATCGGGCGAAGCAGTCTTAAAGTGCCACATATCAATAATTGTATTTACTCCTTGC
>DCIM01000063.1:80018-82304 GCA_002316005.1 Prevotellaceae bacterium UBA1726
TCCTTGCTCTGGTATTTATCCTTGCCCTGGAATTTACTCTTTGCCTTAGTCTTTACTCCCGGCCCTGGTATTTTACTCTCTGCCTTGGTATTTACTCCCTTCCCTCTCAGGGAAGGGCAAGGGGTTAGGTCCGGTTAGGTCCGGGTTAGGTCTTTACTTCACCACTCCCTTCTCCAAATACTCCGCAAGGTTTGTGCGCATTACGCCGGCAACATGATCGGCAGCCACCTTCTGCATGTCGTGCTGAACCATAATCTGCACGAGCTGCTCGAACGATGTTGTCTGTGGATTCCAACCGAGTTCGTTCTTTGCCTTTGTTGGATCGCCCCAGAGGTTTACAACATCTGTTGGACGATAGAAGTCCTCGCTCACTGCAACGACAACATCTCCTACCTTCAGACCATTTGAACTAATTGAACCATTTGAACCGGCGAAGCCACTGATGATACCCTTCTCATTGATACCTTCACCCTCCCAACGGAGTTCGATTCCGGCATGCTTGAAGGCGAGAGTAGCAAACTCACGAACGGTATGCTGCACACCAGTAGCGATTACGAAGTCCTCTGGTTTGTCATGCTGCAGAATGAGCCACATACACTCAACATAATCCTTTGCATAACCCCAGTCGCGCAATGAATCGAGGTTACCCAGATACAGACAATCCTGCTTTCCCTGAGCAATACGAGCAGCAGCAAGAGTGATCTTACGAGTTACGAAAGTCTCACCGCGACGCTCTGACTCATGGTTGAACAGAATACCCGAGCAGCAGAACATGTCGTATGCCTCGCGGTATTCCTTGATAATCCAGAATCCGTAGAGCTTAGCCACTGCGTATGGCGAATAAGGGTGGAAGGGAGTCTTCTCGTTCTGTGGCACCTCCTCCACTTTTCCGTAGAGCTCCGAAGTAGAAGCCTGGTAAATCTTACAAGTCTTCTCCAGATGGTTTGTGCGCACTGCCTCGAGAACACGAAGCACACCCACAGCATCAACATCGGCAGTAAACTCAGGAGCATCGAACGACACCTGAACATGACTCTGTGCAGCGAGGTTATAGATTTCTGTTGGCTGCACCTTTCCTACGAGCTTCACAAGCGACATAGAGTCGCCCATATCAGCATAGTGAAGGTGGAAGTTTGGTGTTCCCTCAAGGTGAGCAATACGCTCGCGATAGTCAACCGAAGAACGGCGAATGATGCCGTGAACTTCATAACCCTTAGCCAAAAGGAACTCCGAGAGGTATGAACCGTCCTGACCAGTCACACCTGTAATCAATGCAATTTTCTTATTTTCCATTTTCAACTATTGTTTAATAATTTCTAATGCAATTCATCAACGAATAATCAAAAGCGATAAATCCACGAACCCGATTCATGCTTAATTGTTTACAAAGTTACTCCAAAATCCCAACACTAAAGTGTCCGGAGTAATATTTTAGTAAATATTAATATTACTTTTTGTCCTAAGTCAACTGAACGAAAATCTGGTTCTAAAACCTAATTCTAATTCCCGCCTGGGCGAAACCCGCCTGACCAATGCCATATTCCGAGAAGCCACGGATTTTGTTTCCGCCAAACTCAAAACCGATAAGCGAAACCTGTGCCATCCAAGTCCAGTTGTCTGCCGATTCCGTCTTACCTTCGCCCGATCGTTTTTCATGAGCATAAAGGGCACCAAATGACACACGACTATACATCGAAAAATGCTCACGGCGAAACCAATCAAACTTAACATTAGGCATCAGTGTATAGTATGTGTCTGTTTCCTTACCTATCTTCTTGCCGTCAGACACAATATCACCATGCGCTTCACTGAACGAGGCATTAGCACCAACAGCCAGCCAATCCAGCACATGATAGTTATAGTCGAGGTTGACAACACCGACATTCGTCTTTGATGTCATTTCCACGGCCTTGCCCGTCCAAGGATAGATTATTACTGTACCAACAACCGCACCAAGTGCCTGAGCCATACCATCAAAAATATAGTATGCAGGACCCAGACCATAACTAACCGATATTTCATTTCGTGGAGCATCATCATACTGCTTTGCCTTTGCATTCACAGAAAGAATCAACCCCAAAAATAGTAAAACATAATACTTCTTCATTATATTGATTTTGTAATATATTTCCAAATGCTATAAACCAAGAAAAACTCAAAAAGCCATAAATCCACGAACCCTGATTTATGCTTAATTGTTTACAAAGTTACTCCAAAATCCCAACACTAAAGTGTCCGGAGTAATATTTTAGTAAATATTAATATTACTTTTTGTCCTAAGTCAAC
>DCIM01000024.1 GCA_002316005.1 Prevotellaceae bacterium UBA1726
CACGGTCAACGAGACGGCATGTGAGGATTTCCTCATCGCTTGCCTTTCCCTCACGCTTTGTGAAACCACCAGGGAAACGGCCAGCAGCAGCATACTGCTCACGATACTCTACCTGCAAAGGCATGAAATCTGTTCCTGGAACTGCATCTTTAGCTGCGCAAACAGTAGCAAGGAGTACGGTGTTACCCATGCGGAGGGTACAAGAACCGTCAGCCTGCTTTGCGAGCTTACCTGTTTCGATTGTAATCTGACGTCCGTCAGGCAATGAAACTGTCTTTGTAATTACGTTCATAAAAAATCATCTTGTGGAGGCCATTTACCTCCGAAATAAAACATCTAAATTAGGCATGCGCACACATACGCGCATACCGAGTACAAAATTACGACATTTTCCGCGAAGAAATGCAAAACGTATGTAATTATTTAGAATTTTTATGAAACAAAAAAGAGACTTCCTTTCGGAAATCTCCTTTTTTACTCATTTTTTTGTAAATTGTGAACTTACAGAGAGAGTAGATAATCAATGATTACGATAGCCTTGTCGGCCGACATCATGTCAAGCGAATTCTCTTTTACAAATGCCTTGATCTGTTCCTTGTATTCAGGGAATTGCTTGTACACATTCTTCAATGTCTTTACTGAATATTCCTTACCATTTTTCTCGAATAGGTAAGTGTTTGCGCTTTTCTGTTTCCAGATGTCAATGCGACGATTGTTGCCGTCGTTCTGGTTTAAGCCGAACGAACCGTTATACATACCGCCACCAGCGCCAGCGATGCCACCCATGCCAAAGTTGCCCTGAAGCTGGATCTTCTGTCCACCTACCTGCGATGTTGTGCCGAAAGCACCTTCATAGCCTTCGTGGATCTTGTGGATGCGCCAAAGGATTCTGACTTTTCCGTGGTTGAGTTGGAATAATTCTACGAAATTGTTTCTGTAACCGAGGAAAATTCGCTCACCGAACTTGATGCTGTCGATTGCGGCAGCATTTGTCAACTCCATCAAATCCTCTCCCTGCTGGAAATACATCTTGCCGTTGTTAGCGTCATAGTTCATGTAGCTTGCACTCACGGCTTTGTTCTTGAACTGAACAAGGCCCTTAGCAAAGTTGTCGAAGAGGAATATGCGCTGTCCCTGAGCTGATACTGAGAGTACAGAGCATGCGACAAAAGCAATAAATAGAATTATTCTCTTCATTTTTTTCAGTATTAAAACCTTGAATCTGTTGTTTGTTTTTAGAATTGGGGGAGAGTGTAATCACCCTCCCCCTTTTCTTTATCTGTTATTTAGACTTATAAACTTGTAAAAGGTTTATTAGAGTCCCTTAGGAGTACCCCACTGAGGAGCGCTCTTATCCTGCCACAGACGCTCTGTGTTAAGAGGAGCGTTACCACCATTGTACTGGTTGCCCTGGCTGTTTGTTCCGAATGATGTGAAGCCCTGTGCCTTGTAAGCATCCATCTTAACCTGATACATGAGGTCAGTGTTGAGAGGCTCAGAAATCACGAAACGACGTGGAATTGCTGAGAGAGCAATGTTAGGGAACTTAACGAATGGGAGGAGCTTAGAGTCAACCTTTGGATAACCCGAACGACGTGCTGTTACATACTGATCGTCACACTGCTCGCTGAAGTGCATCAACTGCTGGAGGTAGATCTTCTCGATATCAGCGTTTCTGTCGCCTGTCAACTTAACGTTGTCAGTCTCGAGCATAGCGTCGATTTCACCAGCCTTAAGGTCGATAGCAACCTCGTATGGGTCATAGTTGTAAGTTGTTCCGTAGTAAGGGATCTTGTTCAAGCTTGCGAGCTTGTCGAACTCCTCAACAGAAGCAGTTACACCAGCTTTGTACCACTCCTGGTATGTCTTGCCACCGATAGCCTTGTTAGCGATGCATGAAAGCTCAGCCAAGTAGAGGCTAACCTCACCAGCGCCGATGTACATTACATAGAGAGGGTTAGGATCTGTGTCCTGGATAACCTGACGACTTGGGTTGCCATCCTCGTCAACAGTGATAGCTGTTGGGAGAGAGAAACCGTCGCGGCCCTTACGCATTTCAGTAGAGTAGTAAACGAATGGGCTGTATGTTACTGCCATATCGCCAACCTTGATCTGATAGCGAACGCCAGGGTTGAAGTACTCAACATAGTCTTCCTCAGAGAGTGTACCAGCTGTGTAAGAAGCCTTAGCGTCATACTGGATTGGGAGTGCTGTGTAGCGAACCCAAGGCTCACCCATGCCATCCCAACCTGCGAAGTTACCTTCGTCGTCAAGGATTACATTAGCCTTCACTGCGCGTGGGAGATCCTCATATCTGTCGTTGTCGATGAAGCTCTGAACAACCTTAGAGTTGAAACCGTTCTTTGTGTAGATGAAACGAACTCGTGGGTCCTTAGAAGCAAGCATGTAGTTAACAACATTTGCAGAAGCAGAAACAGAAGCAAGGCCGTTACCTGTACCGTAAACATAGTCGTCGTTACCTGTAGCGCGAGCTGTAGCCTTAGCGAAGAGGAAGTCGTCCTCAGTGCTTGTGATAAGACCTGCAGAGTTGCTTGCAGCTTCCTCAGCAATCTGAAGTGCCTTGCTCTGGTCGTTAGCCAACAGACGAACAGCAATCTTCAACTTGAGAGAGTTAGCAAGCTTAGCCCACTTCTTCCAGTCGCAACCGTAAGCAGCATCCTGCTTTGAGTTAGCGTTGAGCTCACCACCCTTAAGAAGAGCGATATACTCGTCGAGTTCCTTGAGCCAGAGAGTGTAGAGATCCTCTACAGTCTCGTACTTAGGAGTGAGAATGCCCTGGTCATCATAGTGACAAGCCTCTGTGTAAGGGATTGAACCGTACATATCGGTGTCGAAGATGCCGAGGTAGATAGTGAGGATACCAGTTGCTGCATAGTAACCGTTGTCCTTTACATCACCGTCAGCAGAAGCGATCTGAGCTGCGATTCTGTTACGATACTTCAGAGTTGCGAGATACTGGCCACCCTGACCACCGTTCTCAGCCTGACCTGTGTAGTCATCAGCATAACTACCACCAGTCATCTGGCTCCAGCGAGTGAAATAGTTTACATTGTAATACCAAATAAGGTAGTCGTTTGGCTGGAACTCATTGATAGCAGCTGTCAACAAACCTTCAGGCATAGTCTTTGTAACATTTGCAGGGTTGATGTTCTGTTCTTTCAGATCGTCAGCACAGCTAACGAATGTAAGAGCTGCCAAGCCTACAAAAAACATTGAAAATATCTTTTTCATTTGCTTATTTTTTATTTTGTTTGTAACTAACTTTAATTCGTAACTTTTAAATAAGTTCACCTTATATTATTATATAGATTACTTGATAGTTACGATAGCAATACGGTTAGCATGTTCTGTGTCAGCACCCTTAGCAGCAACGCGAACTACGTTAACGCCCTTGTCCTGGAGGTACTTAGCAACTGCGTCAGCACGCTTCTGTGAAAGAGCCTGGTTAGCGTCAGCGTTACCCTCTGGTGAAGAGTAAGCAACAACCTCTACGGTCTGTCCCTTCTCGATACCTGCGAGCTCAGCTGTGTCCTGGATCTCTGCAGAAGCAACTGGGAATGTTACTACGTAAGTGTTCTGAACAGTGTTGTCCTTAACAACTTCCTTAACAACTTCCTTAACAACAGGCTTCTCAACTACCTTCTCTACAACCTTCTCTACATACTTTGTCTCAGGAGCGTAAGCAATCTCCTGCTTCTTCTTGTTTGAAGTACCGAATGTAGCCTTGAGTGTGAGAGTGAAGCTTGATGTGATGCCTGAGAACTGACGGATACGGAACTCAGCAGCAGTTGTACCTGCTACAGCCTCTGGGTTTTCACCGTTAGGCATTGTGTTGAGGAGGTAACCGAGGTTGTGGCCAGCAGCTGTAAGGCTGAGGTTGCTTGCACCGATCTTGTTAGCGATCTTGTTGCTGAACATGTAAGAGAGAGAAAGGTCACGGAATGCGATGTAGTTCAATGTTACGAACCACTCGTCGTTGAGGACACCCTGACCCCAATTGTTGATGAAGTACTGCCATCCACCAGCGTGAACGTAGTCAACAAGACCCTTGTCGAAGAGCTCCTGGTATGTCTCACCAGTTGAGTACTGACCTGTACCTACTGTGTAAGTGCCACCGCCTGCGCTCTCTGGGAGGTTGATTGTTGTACCAGAGCGAACGATACCTGTTGGGATGATACCGTCGTCGTATGAGTAGCCGTCCCACTTAGATACATAAGTTGCACCACCGTTGTTTGTGCCACGGCCTTCGAGAGAAGACTGTGTATAACCATAAGCAGAACCATAACGAGAACCGTAAGAAGCAACCTTACCACCGAAGCGAGCGTCGAAGCTTGCAGAGAGAACGAGGTTCTTGTAACGGAGTGAAGTATTGATACCACCGAGGAAGTCAGGCATGAAGTCACCTACCTTCTCTACCTTACCAGAACGCTGGTAACATGGTGTCTTGTAACCATTGTAGTAGCTCATACGAAGAACTGGGAGACCAGACTCCTCGTCGATCATTGGAGCTGAGTCAGACATCAGCATACCGTAAGAACCACCAACCTGTGCAACAGAACCGATACGGTAGTTACCATAGTCAGGTGTACCCTGGAGAGTGATGTAGTCAGCGCAGAGGTCAGAAAGCTCAACAATCTTTGAGTTGTTCTTTGTCCATGTGAGGTTCAAATCCCACTGGAAGTCCTTAGTCTTAACAGGTACTGTGTTCAAAGCAACCTCGAAACCCTGGTTCTGGATGTTACCAGCGTTGATGAGAGCCTTTGAGTAACCAGCTGCAGAAGGAATTGATACAGACATGATCTGGTCAATTGTGTTCTCCTTATAGTAAGTCAAGTCAAGACCGATGCGGTTGTTGAAGAAACGGATGTCAGTACCAACTTCCCATGACTTCTTACGCTCTGGACGGAGATCCTGGCTGTAAGTTGTGCTTGGAAGAACTGTTGAGAATGCCTGACCGTAGTTGTTAGTGTAGCTCTGGAGTGAGTAAGCTGAGTTGATGTAGTAAGGATCGCAGTCGTTACCTACCTGAGCATAAGATGCACGAACCTTCCAGAAGCTGATTGCTCGTGGGAGTTCGAATGAGTTAGAGATCAACCAAGAAGCGTTTACAGCTGGGTAGAAGTAGCTGAATGTACCGTGACCGTCAGCATAGAGAAGAGCTGAAGACCAGTCGTTACGGCCAGTTACATCAACGAAGATCTGATCGCGCCAGCTTGCACCTACCTGGAATGCTACAGAGTGCATGATCTTTGTAGAAGAGATACCTGTGCTTGCTGAGTAGCCCTCAGAACCATTGTTGAGGAAGTACTGGTTAGGAACGATGAACTTACCCTTTGTGCTTGCGCTCATTGAAGCCTGATAGCCCTTGTAGAACTCGTAGCGGAGGAAACCGTTAACATGCCAATCCTCGTTGAACTGCTTGTCGAACATAAGGTTGGTGTTGACATTGATCTGCTCCTTACGGCTCTGACCTGTTGAGTAAGAACCACCCTCGTTGTAGTAGCCAGAACCTGGATACTTACCCTCAGAGTGTGTGAAGTAGTAGTGGTAGTTAGCCTCAGATACCCACTTCAACCAAGGAGTGAACTCCCATGTGAGCTTAACATCTGGACGGAATACTGTTTCCTTCTGGTAGTAGTTGTTCTCCCAGATTGACCACCATGTACCACGACCGATTACGAAGCCCCACTCGTCACCGTAAGATGTAGAAGCCATACCGCCATGGTTGCCCTTATACTTATCGCGATAGTACTTAGCATCGTACATACGATCCCATGTACCGTTTACGAAGTTCTCACCGATATTTGGCTGAGCGTTGCGTGGCTTAGAGTTAGCGTAGTTGATGCTTGCCTCGATTTCTACATTGCTTGTGATCTTGTGAGAAGCCTTAGCCAAGAAGCTGAGACGCTGGAAGTCGTTGTTTGGCAATGTACCGTTGTTGTAACGGAAAGAAGCAGATGTATAGAACGAAGTTGTCTCGTTACCACCCTGAACAGCGATGTTAGTGTTTGTAGAGAAACCAGTGTCGTAAGCATCCTTGAAGTTGTTCTTGTAAGCCTGTGGAGTGTAGAGCTGGCCGTCGTACATCTCGATGAGGCCGTCCTTAGAGTTAGCAGCGATAGTCTCAAATGAAGGACCGAATGCAGTACCCATCTCACCGTAAGAAGAGAGAGTCTTGTAAGAAGCGTAGCCATCAGAGTTCTTCCAGTAGATATCGTTCACATTGAACATACTCTGGCTTGAAGAACAAGCGAAGAATGACTCTGCATACTCGTTCTGGAGGCGTGGCTGACCAGTCACTACATCCATACCGAATGTCTGTGTGAAAGAAATCTGAGTGTCCTTTCTGCCCTTACCGCTCTTTGTTGTGATAACGACAGCACCGTTAAGACCGCGTGAACCGTAAAGTGCAGTTGCAGCAGCACCCTTAAGTACAGATACAGTCTCGAAGTCGTCTGGGTTGAGGTTCTTCAACTCGTTACCGTAGTTCTGTGCACCTGAAGCCCAGTCAGCATCGTTCTCTACGATACCGTTGTCGAGGATGACACCGTCAACAACATAGATAGGCTGGTTGTTCTTGTTAAGTGTAGAAGCACCACGGATCAAAATCTTTGAAGCACCGAACATACCACCGTCTGAAGAAGAGATTTCAACACCGGCAACCTTACCCTGCAATGCCTGCACTGGGTTGATAAGGTTTGCGTTGAGTTCCTCACCCTTCAATTCAGTTACAGCGTAACCGAGGGCTTTCTTGTCGCGCTTCATACCGAGAGCAGTTACAACAACTTCATCAAGAGCCTTAGAGTCGTCCTGAAGAGTTACTGTACCACCGTTTGCAGATACTTCCTGTGTTGCCATACCGATGTATGAAATCACGAGTGTAGCACCTGCAGGTACGTCAAGTGTGTAGTTACCGTCAATGTCAGTTACAGTACCATTTGTGGTACCTTTCTGCATAACTGTTGCGCCGATTACAGGCTCGCCAGTTGCGTCCACTACAGTACCTGTTACTTTCTTAGTCTGCTGTGCCTGTACGTTCATGTCAGGACCTGCTGCATAAGCGGCAGTGCTGAATGAAAGCATGAACAAAGCAGCCATTCCTGTCAAAGCTTTCTGGAAAGCTCCTTTAAAACAAGATTTGCTATTCATAAAAAAGGTAATAAGTGTTGAGAGGTGTTATTATGGCGTAGCAGGGGCCCCTCATTTCCCCCCCGCAGGCCGTCTTTATAAATTGATTAAATACTTGTTCGAATTATTTTCATTCCCGCATCAAATGCGATTTGTTTCTTTGTTTGTTGTTTAGGATAATGCTTTGATTGTATATCTTTATGCAAAGATAGTACTTTTTTTTAATGTACGCAAGAAAAAACTAAAAAAATTTTCTAAAAAGGTTAAAATTAACATTTGCGAGACTGTTGCCGTTTTTTTTCAATGTGTCGATTCCGTTGATGAGAATGCGACGGACGCGACAGACGCGACAAACGCGACAAAGACTTTTTCATTTTCAAGGGTAAAAAGGGCAGGAATGAGGGGTAATTATTAACTTATATTTAATATGTATATTAAATATAAAACCCTTGCGCTATCTTCCTGTCGGATGTCGTGAATTTCAAAAACGTTTGTCGCGTTTGTCGCGTCTGTCGCGTTGGTCGCATAACTTTGTTTATGGATAAAATATGAATATTATTTACACAATTATTACTATGTCTCATTTCAGCGTAATGATTGCGTCATTCAAGTGAAATGGGAGTGTCGGGACGGTGTAATGAATAGTAAAAATCAACGGTTTCATCGGTGGAAAATACCGTTGTTGTATCTTGTTGACTTTCAGTGAATTCTTGACGTTTCTGGTTGCTGTTTATAGATTTTGTTGGTTTTAGGAATGTGAAAGGAATTTACAAATTATTTCTCTGTTAAAAAAATCTACTATTATTCTTTATGGTTTCTCGTTTTTTTCAGTTACCTTTGTCCTTTGAAATGACAACGAAATTCGATTTATATTGCACTCCTTTTGGCGAAAATCGCACTATTCACATGTATTTGCCCGACGGATATGACCATTCGGACGAGCGATATCCTGTGATTTATATGTTCGATGGGCAGAATTTGTTCTGGAATGAGGATGCAACATACGGAACTTGTTGGGGAATTCGCGAATTTCTCGATGATTGGTGGAAAAAAGTGATTGTCGTTGGTGTGGAATGTTCGCATCATGGCAACGATCGCTTGCAGGAATACTGTCCTTACACCATAAATTCGCGCAATTTCGGTACTATTGTGGGCACAGGAGAGCAGACTATGCAATGGTTTGTTGATGAACTGAAACCATTTATCGACCAAAACTACCGCACTTGGAGTCATCGTGAGGCAACGGCAATAGCCGGTTCGAGCATGGGTGGTATGATGTCGCTTTATGCAGTGCTCCGATATAACCATGTTTTCGGTAAGGCGGCGGTCGTTTCGCCTGCATATTTCTACAAAATCAAGGAATTCTCGGCAGAAATCGCCAATAATTACATCAATCCCGACACGAGAATCTTCATTTCCTGGGGTCAGCGTGAAGACTGGCGAGGTTATATGAGGCGCTACAGTACGGCCCTTGGAGCAGAAATTGATGCCCTTGGTGCCTACACCTTATTATATAAACAAGAGCGAGGCCGCCACTGCGAGGAAGACTGGTCGAAGCAGGTGGAGATGTGGATGCAGTTCCTCTGGACATAAATGCATATTATTTTTGAACAAGAATTAACAGAATTATCAGAATTTCTTGCTATAGAAGTTGCTCGATTCATTAATTTGTTCCGAATGGTTTCTGTAAATTCTGTAAATTCTTGTGGATAAAAACACTAAAAGTCATGATACTTGAGATTTGTACAGGAAGTATTGAGAGTGTGCTGGCGGCGAAGGCTGGTGGCGCACAGCGTGTGGAACTATGCTCAGCCCTTGCCGAGGGCGGTGTCACTCCTTCTGTCGGATTGATGCGCGAGGCAAGGCAGGTGGAAGGCATCAAGATGAATGTGCTCATACGCCCTCGCGGAGGCGATTTCCTATATTCTGAGGAGGAAATTCGCATTATGGAGGCCGATATTCGTGCTGCTCGCGAGGTTGGTGCTGATGGTGTTGTCATTGGTGCTCTGACCAAGGAGGGCGATGTGGACATGCCTGCTTGTCGCCGTCTTGTTGCAGCAGCAGGCGAGATGAGCGTCACCTTCCATAGAGCCTTCGATATGGTGCGAGATATGGACAAAGCCCTCGAAGATGTCATCGCCCTCGGTTGTGACCGTATTCTCACCTCTGGTCTTATGCCTACGGCAGAAGAAGGTATCGCAAATCTCGCAAAACTTGTCGAGAAAGCAAATGGCCGCATAAGTATAATGCCAGGTTCGGGCGTCAGTCCTGAGAATGCCGCGAAGATTGTCCTCGCCACTGGAGTAGGGGAGATTCATGCCTCTGCCCGCTCGTCTCGTCAAAGTTTGATGGAATACCGCAACCCTGATGTCACGATGGGTGCCAAGGATGCCGATGAATATGCCCGCAAGGAAACCGACAGTATCATTGTATCAATGATAGTGGAAACACTCGCAGAGTTAAAAAAATAACCGTCAAGCAAGGTATTTTGCACAAGTTTTACATTTTTTTAGTGAAAAGTTTGGTTGATAACGAAAAATAGACTACTTTTGTGAAAGTAATTATCATTATTAAACCTAAATCAATTAACTAAAAGTAAAAACTTATGCAAAAAAGACTCTTGAAAGTCAGTATGATGTTGGCACTTGCTGTGTTCGGCACAGTACCATCATTTGCAAGTGGCGTTAGTAATGCTGCTACTGCAGAAGTGAACCAGCAGGCAAATGCTGCCAAAGGTGTTGTCAAAGACAGCACAGGTGAGCCTGTCATTGGTGCTACTGTAATGGTGAAAGGTACCAGCAATGGTACAATTACCGATCTTGACGGAAACTTTACCCTTGACGGAGTAAAGGAAGGTGATGTTATCGTAATTTCGTATGTTGGTTGCGAAACTCAGGAAGTTGTCTACGACGGACACGTTATCAGCGTTGACCTTAAGGACGATGCTGCATCGCTTGAGGAAGTTGTTGTAACAGCCATGGGTATCGAGCGTAAGGCAAAGTCGCTCACCTATGCAACACAGAAAGTAAACGGTGACGAGCTCACTCGTAACAAGGAAACCAACCTCATCAACTCACTCCAGGGTAAGACTGCAGGTGTGAGCATCACTCCTAACTCTTCAGGTGCAGGTGGTTCTTCAAAGATCATCATTCGTGGTAACAAGTCGGCACAGGGTAACAACCAGCCGCTGATCGTCATCGACGGTATGCCAATGAACAACCCATCAAAGTCGCAGGTAGAATCTGTTTACGGCGGTCGTGATGGTGGTGATGCTCTCTCAAACCTCAACCCAGAGGATATCGCAAACATCAACGTACTTAAGGGCGCTTCTGCTGCTGCCCTCTACGGTTCGATGGCTGCCAACGGTGTTATCGTTATCACAACAAAGAAGGGTTCTATGGGTAATGTACGCGTAGATGTTTCTTCTAACACCACATATGAGACAGCATTAGACGTTCCAAACATCCAGACAACCTACGGTGCTCCTGTAAGCTCAAGCGGTGCTCTTGGCATCAACAGCTGGGGCGAGAAGATAAGCAATGGCGTGAACGCATCGAAGGACTTCTTCCAGACAGGTGCTACATTAATCAACTCTATTGCTGTGAGCGGTGGTACTGAGAAGATTCAGAACTATGCTTCTTATGCTAATACAGCAGCACGAGGCATCGTGCCTACAAACACATTCGGCCGTCACAATTTGATGTTGAAGCAGACATATAAGCTTCTCGACAACAAGTTGACAATCACTGCTTCTGCCAACGGTATCATTCAGAAGACAAAGAACCGTCCACGCGGTGGTCAGTACAACAACCCTCTCATAGGTCTTTATACCTTCCCTGCAAACGGTGACTGGAATCATTACAAGAACACATACGAGGTTTACAATGATGTTAAGCAGTATGCTGAGCAGCAGTGGTATCGCGACCTCAACAACGACTTCTCACAGAACCCTTATTGGATTCTCAACCGCGAAGAGAACATCGACTCTCGTAACCGCTTCATGTTGAGCGGTACAGTAAACTATAAGATTACTGACTGGTTGAATGTTCAGGGTCGTTTGAGCTATGACAACTCACAGGATGAGTTCACCTGGGAGCGTCACGCATCTACATCACAGGTATTGGCTAACGTAAACGGTGACTTCGAGAATGCTCTCAACCGCTATCGTCAGACATACGGCGACTTCATGGCAAACTTCAACAAGGAGTTCGGTGACTACTCTGTAACAGCATCTGTTGGTACAAGCTTCACAGACAACTACTCAAAGGTTTATAACCTCAACGCAGGTGGCGACCGTTACATTGCTAACTACTTCGCTCTTGTAAACTCTACAAAGAACGGTTCTTCACAGTCGATTACACGCAAGCGTCTCAATGCAGTATTCGCTACAGCACAGTTCGGTTGGAAGGACATGCTCTTCCTCGATGTAACAGGCCGTAACGACTGGTCTTCTACACTCGCATTCACACCTAACGGTTCTTACTTCTACCCATCAGTAGGTCTCACAGCAATCATCTCTGATATGGTTAAGTTGCCAGAGGTTATCAATGTTTTGAAGGCTCGCGCTTCTTACTCAATCGTAGGTAACGACATGCCAGCTTACATCACAAACCCACTCAACAGCTTCTCTAACGGTTCTATCAGCTTCAACACAAAGAAGCCTTTCACCGACATGAAGCCTGAGAAACTCCATTCTATCGAGTTCGGTTTCGACGCTTCGATGTTCGATAACCGTTTGGATTTCGATGTTACATTCTACAAGACAAACAACAAGAACCAGTACTTCGAGATGGCAGTGCCTTCGGCAACAGGTTATTCAAAGTACTACTTCAACGCTGGTGACATCCAGAACATGGGTGTTGAGTTCACAGCAAGCTGGAACCAGAGATTCAACCGCGACTTCACATGGAAGACAAGCTTCAACTTCTCTTACAACGACAACAAGATTGTTGAACTCGACAACCGTACAAACATTGACGAGGCGGACCGTCTCCCATACGTACCATTCGACGGCCTCTACGGTACAGAGATGCGTATGTACAAGGATGGTGCTTACGGCGATGTTTACGGACAGATGTTCAAGAAGGAAGGCGACTATATCGTAGTTGACGCTGACGGTAAGATTCAGTATGAGGAAGGCAAGCAGAAGATTGGTAACATGAACGCTAAGGTTAACCTTGGTTGGGGCAACACCTTCTACTACAAGAACTTCACATTCAACTTCCTCATCGACGGTCGTATCGGTGGTAACTTCTTCGACTGGACACAGGCTTCTCTCGACCAGCTCGGTTGCTCAAAGGCAACAGCTGATGCTCGCGACAACGGTGGTGTAGAGGTATTCAACTCTGCAACAGGTAAGGTTGAGAAGATTTCTGCTCAGAACTTCTACACACAGATTGGTTCTATCAACGGTGGTAGCGGTGACTACTATGCATACTCACAGACAAACTTCCGTCTGCGCGAGGTTTCTCTCGGTTACACATGGCGTAGCCTCCTCGGCAATGGTCGTGACCTCTCACTCTCTGCAGTAGCTCGCAACCTGTTCTTCTTCTATAAGGACAGCCCATCTGATCCTGACGCTTCTATGTCAACATCAAATGCGTTCGGTGCTTCTTCATACTATGCACTGCCTTCAACACGCAGCTTCGGTGTCAATGTGAAACTTTCATTCTAAGAAATTACTGCTATGAAAATAAATAAATATTTAAATGCCGTCCTTTTCGGCGCTGCACTCTTCGCTGGAACATCATGTGCCGACTTTGAAGAGTATAATACCGATCCTTACGGAATTGCTGACAGCCAGGTTGCTCTTGGCGACCTCTTCAACGAGGCTCAGCTCTCTATCTACTATAACCAGTCAAACGGTAACTGGGAGTATCAGCTCATCCAGAACCTGAATGCCGACCTCTTCTCTGGTTATATGGCTCCTCCTTCAGGATTCAACGGTGGTATCTACAATGATAACTACTTCATGATGGAAGGTTGGAACAACTATACTCTGAACTACATGCTTTTGCATGTAATCAAACCTACTACAAGCATCCTGAAGAACGAGAACCTCGCTGACGACTTCTCTGCTATCGCAAAGATTATGAAGGTGGCTGGTGCTCACAAGATGGTTGATACTTACGGTCCTTCACCATACCTCGAGGCAATGCAGGGTGGTACTTCTGTAACATATAACTCAGAGGAAGAGTGCTACAAGGCATTCCTCAGCGAGTTGAAGGAAGCTTCAGAGCAGCTCACCTCTTGGCTTGACGCTAATGGCGGTGCTCCAAACAAGGAGCGTCTGACATGGGATAAGATGTGTGGCCAGAGCCAGGTAACATGGCTCCAGTTCGCCAATACTCTCCGTCTCCGTCTTGCTATGCGTTGCGCTATGGTTGACCCTGCACTCGCAAAGCAGAATGCAGAAGAGGCTTGTGCAAACAAGTATGGTCTCCTCACAACTGTTGACGTAATGGTTAAGGATGCTAATACTCGTAACCCACTTGGTGTTATTGCTCGTGACTACAACGACTGTGCAATCTCTGCTAACTACGAGACAATCCTCAAGGGCTTCAATGACCCTCGTCTTGAGGCAACTGTTCTCCCTGTAGGTTGGGGTGGCAAGAATGATATCGTTGCAGAAGACGGTAGCGCTGCTGGTATGCTCGGTGAGATTAAGGGTGTGCGCAACGGTCATGTTGACGATGGTTCTTCTTGGAAGAGCTACTCTATTCCTTACTTCCCTGCAGAGGGTGGTCCTTACTCAACAGACGTTCCAATGCCTGTAATGAACCGTGCTGAGGCATTCTTCCTCCAGGCTGAGGGTAAGCTCCGTGGCTGGAATGTTGGTTCTGGTACTGTTCAGCAGTATTATGAGGACGGTGTTCGCGCTTCGTTCGCTTCTGTAAAGGAGCAGTCTGCAAAGTGGACTACAGCTGCTGCTATGGAAAATGCTGATGTTGAGACATATCTCCAGGGTACTACAACTCAGATTGCTTATGTTGACCCACACGCTTCTGTAAACAACATCGCTCCTGTTAATACACTCCCTGTTAAGTTCAACGCTGGCGGCTCAAAGGAAGAGCAGCTCGAGCAGATCATGACACAGAAGTGGATTGCAAACTTCCCTGAGGGCTTGAATGCATGGGCTGAGTACCGTCGTACAGGTTATCCACACCTCTTCCCAATCCCTTCATCAAACTGTAACGTTCAGTCACAGTATCTTGGTGGTGATGCTGCTTCACTCGTGAAGATGGGTATCCGTCGTCTTCCTTTCACAAACGATGAGAAGTCGGCTAACCCTAAGGGTTATCAGAGAGGTGTAGAAATTCTCTCTGCTCGTGGTCAGAAGGATGTTATCGATGCTCGCCTCTGGTGGGATACAGGTAAGAACTTCTAATAACTATCAGATTCCTAAATATTGGACTGCAGCAGAAATGCTGCGGTCCTTTTTTTATTCCTTTTTCTTGGTGTTTTTCTTCTTTTTGTGTATATTTGCAGACATTATGAAGAATCTGTTACGAACAATTATTGTTATGCTCCTCGTTTGTGTTTCTGCTTCTGTAAACGCGAAGGACGTCACTGTGGTTAATGTAAAGAAATATGGTGCTAAAGGCGATGGAACACTTTGCACAAAGGCAATCAACAAAGCCATTGCGAAAGCACCAGCAGGGGGGATAGTTGTCTTTCCTGCGGGAAAGTACCTCACTGGCACAATCCATCTTAAAAGTTATCTTACAATCAGGTTTGAGGAAGGTGCAGAAATCATTGGAACCACCGACCTTGATGCCTACGATTGCTATCATCCTACAGTGGATATGACACGTTATGACACCGGTGCCGGTACTCGCAACGCCAACCTCACCGGCGATGAACGCTGGACAAAGGCGCTCATCCTCGGTCAGAATATTGAGGATGTAGTGATAGAAGGTAAAGGCGTTATCGATGGTCAGCATGTGGAAGATTCGCTTGGCGAAGAGTCAATGCGCGGTCCTCATGGTATCCTCATTGCCGAAAGCAAGAATGTTCGCCTTGATGGTTTTGCCATCCGTCGCGCCTCAAACTATGCCGTGCTTGGATATACCCTGGAAAACTGCGTGGTAAATGGTCTTGAAATTTGCGAAGGATGGGATGGCGTCCATATCCGTGGCGGAAAGAATCTCCGAATAACGAACTGCGATATTAAGACGGGTGATGATGCCATTGCCGGGGGATACTGGGAGAATATGACTATTGATGGATGTAAATTAAATTCCTCGTGTAACGGCATAAGGATGATTGAACCAAGCACCAATCTCTTCATTAGGAACTGCAGTATCTATGGCCCTGGCGTCTATGCCCACCGTACAAGTAAGGAACAGCATCGCACGGGGACTATCTACGGCATTGTACTTGAGCCTGGAGCATGGGGTGATGCACCCGGTCATACGGAGAATGTACGCATTGAGAATGTGACCGTCGACAGAGTCCTCTCTCCACTTGTCTATAGCATGGGCGAGGATAACACCTGCTCGGGTCTTTTTGTTGATGGGTTGAAAGCAACACATGTCACATTCAATACCACACCATTGAACCGTCAGGACTGTGTCCGAATGTGGGATAATATCCAGATTCGCAATATGAGCGTGACGATGGATTTGGAAAAGTAGTGTTAATAAAGTGCAAGAAATAATACATTTTTACTTGTTTATTGACTATTTCTTTGATTTGTTTTGGTAGAAAAAGATATTTTTTCTAACTTTGTGACTGAAAAATAACAATATTAACTAATAAAACGTTTTGAATTATGCAATATCTCTTAGGATTAGACATTGGTTCGAGTTCAGTTAAAGCATCGCTTGTTGATGCTCAGAGTGGTGCCATCGTTGCACAGGATTTCATGCCAAAAGTGGAGCAACCAATCAAGGCCCTCAAGGCTGGTTGGGCAGAGCAGGAACCACAGATGTGGTATGAAAACATGAGTCAGGCTCTCGCTAACTGTATGAAGTCGTCAGGTGCAGAGGCTGCCGACATCAAGGCTATCGGTATCTCTTATCAGATGCACGGTCTTGTACTCGTTGACAAGAACCAGGAAGTTCTCCGTCCAGCAATTATCTGGTGTGACTCACGCGCTGTACCTTACGGTCAGAATGCATTCGACACACTCGGTGGTGACTTCTGTCTCTCACACTTATTGAACTCACCTGGTAACTTCACCGCAGCAAAACTCGCATGGGTTAAGGAGAACGAACCAGAACTCTTCGCTCAGGTTGACAAGCTCATGCTCCCTGGCGATTATATCGCAATGCGCCTGACTGGTGAGATAACAACAACAACCTCAGGTCTCTCAGAGGGTATGTTCTGGGATTTCCAGAATAATTGTGTCTCAAAGGAGCTCATGGAGCATTTCGGTTTCCCAATGAGTCTTATTCCTGAGATCGTGCCTACTTTCTCTGTTCAGGGTAAGGTAAGTGCAAAGGCAGCAGCTGAACTTGGTCTTGCTGAGGGCACTCCAGTATGCTACCGTGGTGGTGACCAGCCAAACAACGCTCTCTCGCTCAATGTAATGAAACCAGGTGAGATTGCTGCAACAGGTGGTACTTCTGGTGTTGTATATGGTGTGTTGGGCAAAATCAACTACGATCCACTTTCACGCGTCAATACTTTCGCACATGTAAACTATAGCAAGGAAGACACCCGTCTTGGTGTACTCCTCTGCATCAATGGTACTGGTATCCTCAATGCTTGGATGAAGCGTACTGTTGCTCCTGAGGGCATCGGCTATGCCGATATGAACGACCTTGCAGAGACTGCTCCTGTAGGTGCAGAGGGTTTGAGCATCATCCCATTCGGTAACGGTGCTGAGCGTGTTCTGCAGAATGAGAACCCAGGTGCAAGTGTTCATGGTATCAACTTCAACATCCACACAAAGGCTCACATGCTTCGTGCTGCACAGGAAGGTATTGCCTTCTCGTTCGCTTATGGTATGGAGATCATGCAGAACATGGGTATGGATGTAAAGACCATCAAGGCAGGTCATGCAAACCTCTTCCTCTCTCCATTGTTCCGCCGTACTCTTGCCAATGTGACAGGCGCTACTATTGAACTTTATGAGACTGACGGTGCTGTAGGTGCTGCTAAGGGTGCTGGTATCGGTGCTGGCCTCTATAAGGATTCTGACGAGGCATTTGCTTCATTGAAGCACTTCGGCACAGTTGCGCCTGAAGCAGAAGTTGCAGAGTACAAGGCTGCTTACGAACGTTGGAAGGCATGTTTGGGCAAATAATCATCAATCACGAAAATAACTAAATTCTATGTCTCAAAACCAAACAGGTAGCAAAAGCTATCTCTTTTCTATTGTGCTTGTGGCTGTAATCGGAGGTTTGCTCTTCGGTTATGATACTGCCGTGATTTCGGGTGCAGAGAAAGGCCTTCAGGCATTCTTCATGGGTGCTCAGGACTTCACCTACACTGACTTCTGGCATGGTTTCACCAGTTCTTCAGCCCTCATCGGCTGTATCATCGGTAGTAGTCTTTCGGGCTTGCTCGCAAGTAACTTCGGTCGTAAGAAGACTCTTATCTTCGCTGGTATCATGTTCTTCATCTCTGCATGGGGTTCGATGTGTCCTGAGACAATGGTTCTCGCTAAAGGCGAACCAACACTGAACTTGCTTGTAGTATTCAATATCTACCGTGTCATCGGTGGTGTCGGCGTAGGTCTTGCTTCGGCTGTATGCCCAATGTATATCGGTGAGATTGCACCATCCAACATCCGTGGTATGCTCGTTAGCTGGAACCAGTTCGCAATCATATTCGGTCAGTTGGTAGTTTACTTTGTAAACTTCTTCATCCTTGGCGATCATGTAGCACCACTTATCCAGAGCGTAGGCGAAGGTGTAAACGAAATCCTCAACATCAACGATGCACAGTGGAGCATCAACGAAGGCTGGCGTTATATGTTCGGTTCGGAGATGATTCCTGCAGGATTGTTCGCCCTTCTCATCTGCTTCGTGCCTGAGACTCCTCGTTATCTTGCTTCTATCGGTGAGGACAAGAAGGCTGAGGGTATCCTTGCAAAGATCAACGGTGCTGCAAAGGCTCAGGAAATTCTGAAGGACATCAAGGAGACAATGGTGGTGAAGACGGAACCAATCATGACTTATGGCTTCCTCTGCATCTTCGTAGGTATCATGCTTTCTGTATTCCAGCAGGCTGTAGGTATCAACGCTGTGCTCTACTTCGCACCTCGTATCTATGAGGCAATGGGCTTCAATAACCCGATGGTACTCACTGTATTCAATGGTATCGTAAACCTCGGATTCACTTGCGTTGCTATCTTCACTGTTGAGAAACTCGGTCGTAAACCACTCCTCATCACAGGTTCGCTCGGTATGGCTATCGGTGCTATCGGTGTGGCTTGTACATTCGGCAACCCTAACATGCAGTTGCTTTGTATGGTATCAATCATGGTGTACTCTGCAAGCTTCATGTTCTCTTGGGGTCCTATCTGCTGGGTTCTCATTGCTGAGGTATTCCCTAACACTATCCGTGGAGGTGCTGTCGCTATCGCTGTTGCCTTCCAGTGGATTTTCAACTGGATTGTCTCAACATCGTTCGTGCCATTGGCAAACAGCCTCGGCTATTGGGTTGTTTACAGCATGTACGGCATCATCTGCGTCATTGCTGCAGTATTCGTTTGGAAGCTTGTTCCTGAGACAAAGGGCAAGACTCTCGAGGATATGACAAAACTCTGGAAGGGTAAGAAATAAAGGACCCTCCCCCCGTCCCCTCCCTAAATGGAGGGGAGTAGATACATCTACTTCGGGAGATATGAAATAAAAAAGAGGATTGGTTCGCGCCAGTCCTCTTTTCTTGTATTTATATATTAATAATGTGTCGTCTAACCGTTAACCCATTAACCTGTTAACCTCTTAACCCTTTAACCCTTTAACCTTTTAACCTTTTAATCCTTTACCTCCTTATTCATCGTTGCCTTGAACAACCTTGCTATCAATGCACCCGCCACATTGTGCCAGACGCTGAATATTGCACCAGGGACAGTGGCAAGTGCCATAGCCGAGAAATGCTGATTTGCCAGTGTGCAAGCCAATCCTGAGTTCTGCATGCCCACCTCAATGCTTATCGCTGTACACTTCTTTCTGGAGAGCTTAAGCAGATAGCCAGTAGCAAAGCCAAAGGCAAAGCCGCACATATTGTGAAGGATAACCACGATGATTACCAACAGTCCGCATGTCATCAGTTTCTCTGCGTTTGCAGCCACTACAGCCGCCAGAATCATGGCAATAGCTATTGTGGAGAATGCTGGCAGATAAGGCGTTGCAGCCTTGCTCTGCTTTGGAAAGAATCTCTGGATGAGTAATCCCGCAATGATTGGAAGGATGACAACCTGGACGATACTCATGAACATTGACATAATGTCAACCTGCACCATTGTACCAGCCAAAAGCCACACAAGGAAAGGAGTCATGAATGGCGCGATGATTGTTGCTACACCAGTCATGCCCACAGACAAAGCAAGATCACCGCCAGCAAGATAAGTCATCACATTCGATGCTGTGCCACCTGGGCTGCAACCAACAAGGATGACACCAACGGCAAGTTCTGGAGGGAGGTTGAACACTCGTGCCAATAGCCATGCCAATGAAGGCATGATGAGAAATTGAGCCATACAGCCCACGATGATATCCTTAGGACGAGTGAACACCACCTTGAAGTCGTGAGCGTTCAGAGTCAATCCCATGCCGAACATCACCACTCCCAATAATGGACTTATCCACGCAGTCTTTATGACACCAAAGACCCCAGGAAACGCTAATGACCCTATAGCGACTAAAAGCACTATCAGGGCCATCCAGCGACTAATGAAATTACAGATTCTTATCATTTGAGTTTTTTGATGACACTCATCAACTGTTCACCAAGGCCGATTGTATAACCCTGTGACATGAACACAACACGGTTGAAGGTGTCGGCGATGAGGAATACAGGACGGTTGTTATGCTTCAACTTCATCTGCTCCTTGATCTCAGCGAATATCTTACCATCTACATCAGTACCCCAGACAACAGTGTTAGGCATGTTCTGGAATTCGCTCTTGTTGGTGAAGCGAGCCTTTTCCTCTTCGTTCTCGAAGAGAAGGACAATCTTCTGTCCCCACTTCTCGAGTTCAGGCTGACGCAATGCTATATCACGCAAGGCGTGGTTTGTAGGCTCTTCCACTGGGGCGATGATGCCGATGATGTAGTATCCGCGACCAGTAGTAGAAAGAATGCTCTTCACACCCTCGTTATCGTCGTTGTAGAGGTTCTCTGAGTTGAAGTTGCCGATAACCTTCACGCCCTCTTCACTCTCGCGCATCACAATCTTCGATGTTGTGGTTGCGTCATTTGAGATAGGGGCGAATTCAAGGTGGCAAAGTACGCTGCCGTCGGCCATACGAGTACCGCTCATGAGGATGTAGTTGCCTGTGTCAAGCTTTGTTCCGTCCTTAAGAAGACTGCTCCATGTGATACCATCTTCTGGGTAGTTAAGGAGTTGAGGAGTGCCATCAACCATCTTTGAGATAGAGAAATGGCTGTAGTACTTAGGATCCTCGATATTTGCACCTTCTGTATATGTCGCGCGCAATGTACCCTGAGGTGTGGCAACCTGCTTGCCTGAAGTAGCCTCGAAAACAGCGTCAACCCATTGGTCGGCCTTGTTTCCACGCTGCCACTGAGTCTTTCCTGTTACCTCGTCAATGCGAGAGTAGATGCCAAGGCTGCGGGCCAAGGAAACAAAGAAGATATCGCGTGAGTGGGCGTCTGTTACGCGATGCTCATATACGCTCTTAGGACTCATACAGAGAGACTGAGGATTCCATTCGCTTTCGATACGGATATTCTTAGAAACCCACTTAACCAACTTCTGTGGATCCTTCTGCCACTTCTTCTGATCGGATTTGCTGATAGTGTTGAGGAAATACGAGCGGTAAGGAGTCAGAAGTTCGTTGCTAACTCGCTGTGAGAGGTAGAAGGCATCGTTTGTTACATCCTCATTACCCGATGGTTTTGTGTTTGCGAATGCATCCTCAAGAACATTGGCAGTAACATCGCGAAGGTCCTTTGCTGAGAGGAAACGAAGGATATTCTCTGCATGACTTCCAGGATGACTGTTCAAGAAATTTTCTATTACAGAATAGTTTCCGCGTGAACCCTCAACGAACTTGTTGCCTTTGTGGAAGGTGTTGATGTAAGCCTGACGGATTGAGTCTTCACAGACAAAGCGAAGTTTATTAGCCTTGATTTGCTCTTCTGTCTGGAATGGCACGGTGTTACGCTCAACTGGAGGTACAAGGTCGATGTCAAAACTTCCAACAAAATCATTTGGTTTGTCAAGCTTTATGATGACTGTTTCGTCTTTGCCTACAGTACACTTGCCGAAGCCGAACATACCATCCTTGCTTGCCCATACGAGGAAATCGCCCAAACCGGCAGAAATCTCCGAACGGCCTTGTTCGTCAGTTTGCTTGGTTGCAACAGAATAAAGTTCTGCATAGTTGTAAAGCTTATATTCAATCTTTGCACCGGCTACAGGGTTGCCGTTCTTGTCAACAACCTGAATCTTAGCTACTTTCGCAGGAGCATAGTTCTTGATGATGTTGATTTCAGTGAAGCAATTTGTTACACTCATCACCTCTTCCGGGCCATCATAACGACCAAACACCTTTGTGTGCATCAGCATACCGCGAGAAGCAGGAGCATTGAACCAACCGAGGTCGAGTACAGCCTCAGGTTCGCAAGCTCCGAGGAAGTGCCACTCACCGTCAATCCAAACCTCTACCCATGCGTGGTTGTCGTCGGTGTGAGCCCAGCGAGGAGTGTAAACCTGGCGAGCAGGAATACCAACAGAACGCATTGCTGCTACGCAGAATGTACTCTCTTCACCGCAGCGGCCTATGGCTGAACGAACTGCTGCAAGAGGGGCTTCTGTACGAGAATCGCTTGGCTGATAAGATACATGCTCATGACACCAGTGGTTCACTTCAAGTGCAGCGTCCTTCATAGACATTCCTTTTACACGATCTTTGATGTCGTTGAAGAAAATACGGCGCGCCTCGTCGAGATTCTCGTTGTTTATGCGTACAGGAAGTACGAAATGCATGAATTCACGCATTGGAATCTTTTGACCCCATGCAGTTTCCTTCTTAGCCTGAAGAGAAAGATCGACATTCATCTTCCAGAAATCACCATCATAATCGGTGATGTCGGAAATAGGCATGTAGGCATAAAGGAACTCCAGACAACGACGCTCCTCCGATGTAAGGTTTGTATTGAAGATCTGATAGTAACGATTGTCATTGAAAACGGCTTTGCGAGCCTCAAAGTCCTGATGAACATCTGCTTTTGCAGAAGCGGTGATGGCAAAACACCATCCCATAACCATCAGAAAACAAAAAGCTATGGATTTTTTCATAATTATGATATTGTTTTTATTGTTGCTTAGATAAGGGGTTTGTCTGCAAAGATAATAAAAAATAATGATATAGCAATAATAAAAGTTGCGTTTTTTTCTTTTTCGTTATTTTTAGGTTCTGAGAGAGGCTTAATTGTTAAAAAATGGCAGTTTGTGCACATTTTATTAAAAATAATAATGTTTTTTCATTTTTTTTATATAACTTTGCAACCAAATTTGCAGTATTTTTGTGATTTTCAAGTGGTTTTTGTCACTTTAGATTATATAGAATAGCAGGATAACTGTGGGAAAATAAAACAATAATTATATTACAAACACAATGAAATTTAGAAGATTATTACTTCTGCTGGTTATGTTTTGCGTAGGCGTGTGTATGTCATTTGCGCAGAACACGAAAGCGTCGGGTGTTGTCATCTCGGCTGAGGACAACCTTCCGATCATTGGTGCAACCGTTTCTGTTGTCGGTTCTAAGACAGCTACTGTTACCGATATGAACGGTAAGTTCTCAATTGATGTTCCAGCAGGCAAGAAATTGCAGTTCTCTTTTATTGGCTGCAAGTCAACAACAATGTCTCCGAAGGCCAACATGAACGTTGTTCTTGAGTCGGATGCACAGCAGGTAAACGAGGTTGTCGTTACTGGTATGCAGAAGATGGACAAGCGTTTGTTTACTGGTGCTTCAACAAAGGTTGATGCCGAGAAGGCAAAATTGGATGGTGTGGCAGATATCTCTCGTTCTCTTGAGGGACGTGCTGCTGGTGTGTCGGTACAAAATGTATCAGGTACTTTCGGTACAGCTCCAAAGATCCGTGTTCGTGGTGCTACATCAATCTATGGTAGTTCAAAACCTCTTTGGGTTGTGGATGGCGTTATTATGGAAGATGTCGTAGAGGTTGAGGCTGATGCTCTTTCATCAGGTGATGCCAACACACTGATTTCTTCAGCTATCGCAGGTCTTAATGCAGATGATATCGAGTCTTTCCAGATTTTGAAGGACGGTTCTGCTACATCTATCTATGGTGCACGTGCTATGGCTGGTGTCATCGTTGTTACAACCAAGAAGGGTAAGAGTGGTCAGAACCGCATCAGTTATACTGGTGAGTTTACAATGCGTCTGAAGCCAAGTTATAGCCAGTTCAATATCATGAACTCACAGGATCAGATGTCAGTATACAAGGAAATGTATAACAGTGGTTTCTTCTCATTCGCTCGTTCTTATCGCGCATCAAGCTCAGGTGTATTTGGTAAGATGTATCATTTGATGAACCAGTATGACGAAACTTCTGGTACTTTCGGCCTTCCTAATACAGAGGAGGCAATGGCATCTTATCTCAAAAAGGCTGAGTATGCAAACACTGATTGGTTTGACCTCCTATTCTCAAACTCTATTCAGCAGAATCATTCTGTAAGTATGAGTACTGGTACTGATAAGGCTCAGTATTATACCTCGTTCTCTATTATGAACGATCCAGGTTGGACAAAGAGTAGCGATGTGAGCCGTTATACAATGAACATGAACGCTAACTACAACCTTAATTCAAAGGTAAGCGTTAACCTTATTGGTAATGGTAGCTATCGTAAGCAGAAGGCTCCAGGTACAAGTAACCGTAGTGTAGACCCTGTTTATGGTGAGGTAAGCCGTGATTTCGATATCAACCCATACTCGTATGCTTTGAATACATCTCGTACACTTGATCCAGACGAATATTATATCCGCAACAATTCGGCATTCAATATTTTCCATGAGCTTGACAATAACTATATGGAACTCGATGTTGTTGACTTGAAGTTCCAGGGTGAGATTAAGTACAAGCCAGTTCGTACTGTTGAACTCTCAGCTATCGGTGCATACAAGTTCTCTACAACTACACGTGCTACAAAGATAACCGAGTATTCAAATCAGGCTCTTGCTTTCCGTGCTATGGATGATGCTACAATGCGTGATTCCAACCCATGGCTTTATACTGACCCAGATGTGCTGAATGCACTTCCTGAAACAGTGCTCCCTACTGGAGGTTTTTACAACGAGAACAAGAATAAGATGAATTCTTGGGACTTCCGTGCTACAGCTCAATATAATGATGCATTTGCCAATGATACACATATCGTAAACCTTTATGGTGGTATGGAGGTGAACGACATTGTTCGTTCCGCTTCTTCTTTCCAGGGTGTAGGTATGCAGTATGGCATGGGCTTGCTCGCAAACTATGATTATAAGTACTTCAAGCAGGCAATTGAGGAGAACAACATCTACTATGGTCTCGGCAATGGCTACAACCGTGAGGTTTCATTCTTTGGCACAGGTACTTATTCTTATAAAGGTCGCTATACTCTTAACGGAACAATGCGTTATGAAGGTTCTAACCGTCTTGGTAAAGCTACTTCTGCTCGTTGGTTGCCTACATGGAATGTATCTGGAGCGTGGAATGCTCATGAAGAGCCTTGGTTCGAAAAGGTATTCAAGAATTCTTTGACTCATGCAACATTCAAGGCCAGCTACTCACTTACTGGTGATAAGCCTGCAGTAACAAACGCTCAGGTTATCATCAGCAGTTATACTCCTTGGCGTCCTTATTCGTCTGATCGTGAGTCAGGTCTCCAGATTGGTCAGTTCGCTAACGAGGATCTTACTTATGAGAAGAAGCACGAGCTCAACCTTGGTGTTGACCTCGGTTTCCTCAACAACCGTATCAATGTAACATTCGACTGGTACAAGCGTAATAACTACGATTTGATTGGTCCTAAGCGCACAACAGGTGTAGGTGGAACTATTTTGAAGTATGCTAACGTTGCTACAATGAAGTCGAACGGTGAGGAACTTTCTATCAGTACTCGCAACATCGTTACAAAGGACTTTAGTTGGACAACCGACTTCATCTTCTCTCATACAAAATCGGAGGTAACGAAGCTTGATGCAGAAAACCGTATCATTGATATGATTACTGGTTCTGGTTTCACAACTGAAGGCTATCCTTATCGTGCTTTGTTCTCTATTGACTTCCAAGGTCTTAACGAGTCGGGTCTTCCTACATTCATCAACGAAAGTGGTGAAAAGACGGTAAGTGACCTCTACTTCCAGTCATACGACCTCTCTCATCTTGTATACGAAGGTCCTACGGATCCAACAATCACAGGATCTTTCGGTAACATCTTCAAGTACAAAGGTTTGACTTTGAATGTATTCGTAACATATAGTGGTGGTAATGTGGTTCGTCTTGACCCAACTTTCTCTGCTGCTTATTCTGATCTCTATGCTATGCCACGAGAGTTCAAGAACCGTTGGACAAAGCCTGGTGATGAAAACTATACAAACATCCCAGCTATTGCTGACCTCCGTCAGATTCAGAACGACTCACAGCTTTCTTTCGCATATAATGCATACAACTATTCTACAGCTCGTACAGCAAGCGGTAACTTTGTTCGTATGAAGGAGATTTCTGTAGGTTATGACTTCCCAACTACTTTGGTACGCCATCTTGGAATCAGTTCACTCGGTTTGAAGTTGCAGGGTACAAACTTGTTCCTTATTTACTCGGACAAGAAGTTGAACGGTCAGGATCCTGAATTCTTCAATTCTGGTGGTGTCGCTGTTCCTATGGCTCGTCAGTTTACCTGTACTCTCCGTGTAGGTATCTAAAAGAAGGTTTTAATACAAAAAGCAAAAAGAAATGAAAAGTAATAATATATATAAGGTGTTGTTCATGGCGGTGATGGCAGTATTGTCATTGGCTTCATGTAACGATTTCCTTGACAAGTTGCCAGATGATCGCGCCGAACTCAATCAGGTAGAAAAGGTAAGGAACCTTCTTGTTTCTGCTTACCCAACATCATCAACAGACCTTATGATGGAGTGTAGCAGTGATAATCTTACTGACAATGGTTCTGCTTATAGTACATCTGTACTTATGGAACAGCTCTATAAGTTCCAGGATGTTGAGGAAGATGGAACAGACTCTCCAAGATCTGTTTGGAATGGTTTCTACGAGGCTGTTGCTGTATGCAATCAGGCTCTCCAGGCCCTCGATGAGATGGGTATTGGTAATTGTCCTGAGCGTGCTGAGGCTCAGATGTGTCGTGCATATTCAATGTTCGCTCTTGCCAATTGTTTCTGTATGGCATGGAATCCAGAGAAAGCTGACGAATATCTTGGTCTTCCTTATCCAACTATTCCACAGACAACTGTCAATGATAATTATACTCGTGGTACTCTTCGTGAGTTGTATGCGAACATTGATAAAGATATCGAGGCAGCTCTGCCATATCTTGATGACAACAATTACTCAACTCCAAAGTATCACTTCACAAAGAAGGCCGCTTATGCAATCGCAGCTCG
>DCIM01000037.1:0-11738 GCA_002316005.1 Prevotellaceae bacterium UBA1726
AGAGCAGCGAAAACGAAGATGGCAATCATTCGCTGCTGAATGACTGTCAGTCCAGCTATACCGAATGCTGTTGGAGGCAACATCAGCATAATCATGGAAATGAAAAGGACAAGAGCAATCTTAACTGTCCTTACTACTGTTGGATTCATTTTGTTGTTTAAATTTTATTAATGATTTTATTTCTTGCTGTAGTAATTATGGTTTTATGCAAAAACCTTGCAAAGGTACTAAAAAATAACCTAACGAAGAAGAATTATACGGAAAAGTTTGCCATATAACGATAAATTATATAATTTTGCACTACAAACCAAATATTCATACATAAAAATGAGATTCAAAATTACTATTTTGCTGTGTTTCGCAGCTTTGTCATTGTTCGCTCAAAAGCGCATTGCCGTTCTTGGCGATTCCTACTCTACTTATCAGGGTTACATCACTCCTGCAACTAACGAGATGTGGTATTTTGAACCATGGATCGACCAACGCACTGATGTCAGCGATGTGAAGCAGACTTGGTGGTGGCAGGTTTGCAACAACGGTGGCTACAAACTCGAAATCAACAATTCCTATAGCGGTTCAACAATATGCTACACTGGTTATGGCGGTGAAGACTACACTCCTCGTTCGTTCATCACTCGTGCCCCAAACCTCGGTTCACCTGACATCATCCTCATCTTTGGCGGAACAAACGATTCGTGGGCAAACTCACCAATAGGTGAGATGAAGTGGGAAGGTTGGACAAAGGAGGACCTCTACAGCTATCGCCCAGCGGTTTGCTATCTCGGTCAGTATCTCTACAACCGCTACCCTAACACTGAGGTTTATTTCCTCCTGAACAGTGAGCTGAAACCAGAAATCGGCGAGGCAATGCAGGATGTGTGCAACAAGTTCGGTTTCAAGATGATTCCTCTTCACGACATTGGCAAGCAGATGGGCCACCCTAACATTGAGGGTATGAAGGCAATTGCCGATCAGGTGCTTGAGGCTATCAAATAAGAGTCTGTATTTCAGGCAACCTCATTCAACACAAGGCACAAACAACGGGGCGAGCAAGGAATTATCTTTACAATGAAAGCGCGTGAAAAACAAAACGCTTGTTTCTGGCGGAAATTCCATTGATTTCTGCCCAATTCCGCATTGACGGAACAGCGTCATTCCACTGAAATGACAACATCATTCCATAGGTTTCTTGGGCATCCTGAAAATCAACGAGTTACAAGGATGAATCTTGATTCTTCGGTAAGATAGCGTGCTTTGCCTGTGCGTGATTTTTTTATTACACGCTCTTTTTACAGCGACATCTTTTCATATCGCACAAACTGAGAAATGTGGCATTTTGAGAATTGACGAATGACAAGTGAGAAGTCACAAATCAACAACTTCTCGCCTAATTATTTGGCAGTTACGCACTTTTGTAGTAATTTTGCAAGCGGAAAGCAAAACGCTTTCTAAGGGGTGCTCACTATTGTGGGCTGAGATTATACCCTCAACCTGATCCAGGTAATGCTGGCGTAGGGATTAAAAGGATAACCCCCTTATTGTATTATTATATTAATAAGGTAAAAAAACAATGAAGAAATTTTTTATCTCGGCTTTCGCTTTGCTTTCTGTAGGTTCTGCGATGGCTCAAAATGCCGACTCTCTCCGTGTGGAGGAACTCGGTGAGGTTGTTGTAAAGGGTGTGAAGGCACAGAAGGATGCTCCATTCGCTGTTGCCAACATCAACAAGAAGCAACTGCAGGATTTCTCGAAAACAGGTCGCGAACTTCCTATGCTCTTTGCTCAGACTCCTGGCATTGTGGCTTGGGGTGAAAACGGACTTGGAGTAGGTACAACCTACATGCGTATTCGTGGTGCTGGCGGTTCGCGTATCAATGTCACAATCGATGGTGTTCAGCTCAATTCGCCTGAGGACCAGACTGTGTTCTGGGCAAACATGAACTCTTACGCTGCCCTTCTCGGTAATGTGCAGATTCAGCGTGGTGTGGGTACTTCTACAAATGGTGATGGTGCTTTTGGTGGTAACATTGCCCTCACAACAAAGGCTCCAAGCCTCACTCCATCGCTCGAACTCACTGGCAGTTATGGTTCTTACAACACATATAATGTAGGTGGTCAGTTCTCAACTGGTCTTCTCTGGAACCACCTCGTGTTTGATGGTGCTTATCATCACACTGGAACAGATGGTTTCATGCACGGAACATCAGGTAATTCAGGTTCTTACTATGGTGGTTTGTCTTGGATTGGCGATGGTTGGATGCTTCGCTACAAGAACATTGGCAACTACGAGCACATGGGCCAGGCATGGAACGGTCTTGACACAGGCGACCTTCTTGATGGTAACTACGGCATGAACACAGGCCTCAACTCTTACAAGGACTTCTGGAAGGCAGGTCTTGGTCAGTACAACTCGCTCTACGAGTATATGAACGACGGTTATGACCCATCAGCAGGCACTTCTCGCTATAAGATGAACGATGGTTCATATTGGCCAAAGACAACAGACAACTTCTGGCAGGATCACAACATTCTCTCGTTCGCAGCAGATATTGACGAGTACTGGAAACTCTCTACTTCTGTTCACTATACCTACGGCTATGGCTACTACGAGGAATTCAAGTACAAATGCAAACTGAAGAAATTCGGTTTGAAGAGCGACAACATTGAGAAAACCGACTTTGTTCGTAAGAAGGGACTTGAGCAGAATGCATACGGTGCAAACATGAATGTAAACTATAAGAATGATGCCTGGGATGTGATTGCTGGTTTCTCTGCTCAGGAGTTCAAGGGCAACCACTTTGGTTATCTGACTTATATTGCAGACGAAGAACTCAGTGCAAAGTACAAAGGTTTGAAGTACTACGATTCTGATGCCACAAAGGACGACTACAGTGTTTTTGCAAAGGCTACATATCACATCAACTCTGTTTTGGATGTCTTTGGCGATCTTCAATATCGTCATGTAGACTATGAGACAGATGGCGTTAACGACAAGTTCTACAAGGAGAATGGCGAATACAAGAATCAGGTTCTCAACATCAACGAGCACTACAACTTCTTTAACCCTAAGGCTGGTGTGAACTTCTCTTCAAACGGCCATCGTGCTTATGCTTCTGTAGCAATGAGCAACCGTGAACCTGAGCGTAACAACTACACCGACAATGGTTCTTATCCTGCGCCAAAGGCAGAGCAACTCATTGATTTTGAGTTGGGTTACACCTATACAGGTGCTAACTGGAATGTCGGTTTTAATGGTTACTACATGAAGTACAACAACCAGTTCGTACAGACTGGTGATGTTTCGGATATTGGTGAGGCACTCACAACAAACATTAAGGATTCTTATCGTATGGGTGTTGAGTTGACTGCAGGTTGGGAACCTCTCTCTTGCCTTGCCGTTTACGGAAATGCAGCACTCTCGCAGAACAAGATTAAGGATTTCGACGAGGTTGTTGAGGACTGGGACAACGGTTCGCAGACTGTTCACTACGACAACTCTACCCTCGCCTTCTCACCTTCAGCAATCCTTAACGGATTCCTTACTTTCCACAAGTGGGGACTTGAGGCAACATGGCATACCAACTTCGTTGGCAAGCAGTATCTTGACAATACTCAGTGCGACCAGCGTTCACTTCCTTCTTACTCACAGAGCAATATTTCGGCAAGTTATGCGTTTAATATGAAGAAGTGGGCAGGAATCAAGGAGATTGTTGTTGGTGCAAACCTCAACAATGTGTTTGACGTTCACTATGCAGCATCTGGTTGGGTTTACTCAGCAATCTATGCATCAGGTGGTCATCCAAACGAGAACCGCTATCGTGAGATTGGCTACATCCCAATGGCAGGCCGCAACTTCATGGCAAATCTGACAATCAGATTCTAATCGTAACTGTTCCCGTCGGTTCTCTGACGGGTTAATAAAAACATGAACGAAGTTTATAACTACATAGTACAAAACTGGATGGATGTACTCGGGACTACACTTGGTCTCGCGTACATCTATCTTGAGTTTAAGGAAAATGTATGGATGTGGGTAATCGGTAGCATTATGCCGGTTATCTACTTCTTTGTGTTATTCGATAAAGGCGTATATGGCGATTGTGCAACAGAGGTTTACGCTTTTGGTGCTGGCCTTTACGGTCTTTGGGTATGGTTGAGTGGAAAGAAAAGAACCGGTAAGGATGTTCCTATCACTCGCACTCCAAAGAAACTGAAACCAATGCTATGGCTTGCGGCATTAGTATTGTGGATTGTGATTTCAACAATTCTGCGCCACACAGACAGCACTGTAGCATATCTTGATGCACTCAGTACTACATTCTATCTCATAGCACTCTGGATGTTGGCAAAGAAATATATAGAGCAATGGTGGGTGTGGTTTGCTTGTGATGCCATATCTACTGGCCTATATATTTATAAAGGTGTGTACGGAAGAGCATTCCTTTATGGACTCTACACCTTATTGGCTGTTTACGGCTATTATGTATGGAGAAAGAAAATGGTCACTAACGACCAGATTTAATTAATATGAACAAACAACAGTTTAACAAACGCACGGCTCTGCGATTCACTCATTTCTCTCGCAAGGGTTACGCTCTCTTCTCGGTCATTGGTCGTGAGGTGCTCGTTGGTGTGCTTGCTGTGTCGACTTTGACTTATGCCAAAGCCGAAGGAGTAAGTACAGAGACTGGCTATTCGCTCGACTCATTGTCGCGTGAAGAGATGAAACTCGATGAGGTGATAGTGACGGGAACGCGTGCTCCGCTGACTGACTTGCAGACAGCAAAGATTGTGACTGTCGTAACTCGCGATGATATCTCCCGAGCTGCGGCAGAGAGTATCAACGATGTATTGAAATTAGTCCCTGGCGTGGATGTCCGTCAGCGTGGGGGCTTTGGTGTACAGACGGACATTTCGGTTCGTGGAGGAAACTTCGACCAGATTACCATTCTTCTTAATGGCATAAACATTTCCTCTCCTCACACGGGCCATCTTTCAGCAGACTTTCCTGTTTCTCCTGACGACATTGAGCGCATAGAACTCCTTGAGGGTGGCTATGAGAATGGATTGTGCGGTGTGGTTAATATCGTAACCTCCCCTTCCTGTGCTACAAACAAGGGTGTGAATGCCCTTGCTAATGTATATGGCGGTTCTTATGGATATGCGGGAGGAAATGGCAATATAAGAATCAATGCTGGTCATTTTTCGCATTTCTTGTCTGCAGGCTACACTCGTTCGGATGGTGCGACCGACAATTCGGCTTTCCAAAATTCAAGGCTTTTCTATCAAGGCGGTCTTTCGTTAGGCAATGTCGACCTCTCCGCCCAATTGGGTTATTCCTACAAACCATTTGAGGCAAACACTTTCTATGGAGCCTCATCAACCGACCAGTGGGAAAGCAACGAACGACTGATGGGTGCTTTGAAAGCGAGTCAGACATTCTGCAAAAACGCCTCCCCTCGGGGAGGCTGGGAGGCTTCTCTCTACTACAACCGCTGGTACGACCACTATCAATGGCATCGCGACAATCCCGCAGGAGAGAACTTCCACAAAGTTGATGCACGAGGAGTATCCTTAAGTGCTTGGTTTGACAGTTCTCTTGGAAAGACTTCAATTAGCGGAGATGTGCGTAATGAAGGTATCTGGAGTACAAAGCTCGGCATTCTGCAAGATGAGGACAAATGGCAGAAGAGTGGCGGTCATGACGCACAAGAAGACATTAAATACAAATATCACGATTCGCGAACAATCTGGAAAGCGTCTGTTGAGCATCACTTCTTGCTGGAGCAATGGACCATCTCCCCTGCCCTCACCTATATGGGGGTAAGTGATATAAGCCGTCTGCTCCCTTCGCTGAACATCGCATATCGTCCTTCTGAGGCGTGGAAACTCTTTGCTTCGTGGAATATGGCACTTCGTATGCCTACCTTCACCGACCTTTATTACAGCGGAGCGAAGATTGAGGGCAACTCAAACCTTAAGCCAGAGAAGACAAGCGATTTTCAATTAGGAGCACGAAAGATAGGGCGCGGTTATACGGTTGAGGCAGACTTGTTCTATTCGCACAAGACAGACATGATTGACTGGGTGACATATCAAATTGAAAATGGAGAATTGGCAAATGATAATTCAGACGGCATTTTCCACTCTGTAAACTTCCGTATGAACAACTGGGGAGGAGAGTTGAATCTTTCAGTTCTCCCTCAGGAACTCTTTGGTGGGAAGAACCCTATCCGCAGAATTGGCATTAAGTATGCCTACATAAACGAGAACTCAGAGTATGATGTAAAGGTAATACAGAGCAAATATGCAATGGATTATCTGCGTCATAAGGTTGTTGTCTCTGCAGACGGAAGAATCTGGCGTAGCCTTAACATGAGTCTTTCGTGGCGTTGGCAAGACAGAATCGGGGAAAACAATCCTTCGTATGCCTTGCTTGATGCACGTCTATCGTGGGATGCGAAGAAATGGAGCATTTATGTCAACGGCACAAATCTCCTCAACAAGGAATATTATGATTACATCTCTGTCCGACAACCAGGCATAGTGGTTATTGGTGGAGTGAAGATTCATCTATAAAAAAAGAAAGAGAGCAAGCCTTCGGGTTTGTTCTCTTTTCTTATGCTTTGATTTCTTTTTCAATTGCCTTTATCTCTCTTGCAAAGCTCTTGTCCTCCTCAATATGCGCCTTAACCTTGTCTATTGAGTGCTTCACCGTAGAGTGGTCGCGTCCTCCTATGAATCGTCCTATTCGTGATGTCTGAGCATGTGCCATCTTTGCACTGAGATACATTGCAATCTGACGAGCATTGGCAATCTCTGCCTTGCGCGATTTACCGATGATATCATCAACAGGGATATTGAAATGATCACTCACTCCATCAAGAATATCGTTGATATCATATTTCCCAATCTTCTCAGGTTTCACCTGCTTGCATACACGCTCTGCAAGAGACATGTCAATCTCGCCCGTTCCCATCATTGAGAACGCAAGAAGAGAGTTTATGACTCCCTCAAGGTCACGAACGGAACCGTTGGCATGATGAGCGATATATTCTACAACATTATTAGGAATTGACAAACCATCACGACGAATCTTGGCATTGAGAATATCAACACACAACTGATGATTTGGCTTTTCGAGTTCGGCAAGAACGCCACAAAGGAAGCGACTAATCATTCGCTGGTCCATATTCTTCAGTTCAGCAGGTGTACGGTCGGCAGCAAGAATGATTCTACGGCCATTCATAAAGAGATGATTGAAGATATGGAAGAATGCCTCTGATGTCTTTGGACTGCTCTCCCACTCTTCCACATCATCAACAATCAGGAGGTTGAACTGCTGATAGAAACGAATGAAGTCAGGTTGTTTGTTTTCAATTGTCGCATCAACAAACTGACGCTGGAACTCGCGTGCACCAACATACAACACCTTCATCTTTGGATAGCGTGCCACAGCCTCAAGACCAATTGCAGTAATCAAATGCGTCTTTCCGCAACCTGAAGGACCATAGATGAACAAAGGATTGAACTTTGTTGAACGAGGATGTTCGGCAATAGCCTGACCAATAGAACGCGCCAACTTGTTTGCCTCGCCTTCTACAAAACGGGCAAAAGTGTACTCAGGATAGAGGTTTGTTGCAATTGGAATTGGTTCTTCCTTCTCTTCTGCAGAAGACTCATTAGCAGCACCTTGTGGCTGTGCTGGAACTTTATATTGGAGTTTTACTCTTCCGAAAACAGGAATGATAACCTCCTTAAGCAATGGCATAAACGAGTTCTCCAGATACCCCGCATGATTTCTGCTTGGCACCTGTAACACCAAAAGAAGTTCCTTCTTGTCGTAAGAGGAAACTGTGATTGGAGCAAAGAACGATGTATATTGAGTAGGAGATACCTTTTGGCGAATTTGCTCAAGGCATACTTCCCACATTTGGGTTTCGTTATTAGCCATATTCGGTACAAAGGTACAAAGAAAAATGAAAAATGAAGAATAATGAACCAACATTTTTTCAACAAAATTTCACTCGCATTCTCCCACCTTATTATATTATATAGAGCCTCTTTGCGTGTGAAACATTGCAACTATCTGAAATATAACCGTTTCCTTGAGAAACAATAACGGCAACACTCCAACAAGAGCATTGCCGTTATTTTTATATCAAAATATCGAATTCACTTCCATTCTCCTTGTTTCTTTCACAAGAATCGAAGATGAACGAAGGAAATCCTACTATTGCTTCTTACCGAAAACCGAGAAGTGAACATAGCGCTTTGGATGTGCCTTCAAGTCAAGCACGAGTGAATCTGTATGAGCCATTGTGGCATTCAGATTGTCGAATACAGAAGGATCGTTTATAAACTTGCCCAATGTACCCTCGTTTGAATTGAGTTTGTTCACTGTATTCTGAACATCTGCCAAAGTCTGGTTCACCTGATTCATTGTACCCTGAACATCAACAGCAGCAAGATTGTTGGTAATCGTTGTTGTATTGTCGAGAACAGTGTTTGCCTTTGTGAGCATACCAGGTACATTCTGGTTCAGATTAGCCATGAGTGTGTTCAACTGCTTTGTCGTTGTTGTCAAATCAGTTGTGATGGCCTGAGCATTTGCCAATGTAGCCTGAATAGCTGGGTTGGCAAGAATAGCTGAGAGAGATGTGAGGATAGAATCTAGTTTGGGACCCATACGCTCAATAGCAGGAACCATAGCCTTGAGTTTTGTCATTGTGTCATCACCCTCAGCACCTTTGATTGTATCGCCAGGAGCAACCTTCTCGCGAAGATTGTTCACAAGAAGGAGATTCACCTGAGTATTGCCCATAAGGTCGCTGACAACTTCCGCTGTCGAACCAACAGGGATTCGCATCTGCTTGTTAACAGCAACAGCAATAAGGGTTGGAGTGACATGACTGTAATCGTAAGTGATGCTGCTCACAGAACCCACTCTGACACCATCAGCATATACTGGAGTGTTCTTTTCGCAACCTGAAACATTGCTGTAAGTGATGTAGTAGATATCGCTATCGGAGAACATTGTCAATCCTTTGAGGAAGTTCATACCGAAAAACACGATGATTAGTCCTAAGATTGCCACGAGGGCTATTTTTATTTCTTTCTTCATAAAAATATTTTTTATTTGTTTCGTTTATTTTTCCATTCTTTAATTGCTTCGCTGACATTCACTTTCTCGCCACCCTTGAACGCAACAACAAATGCTTCTGGGAATTTGTCGAGAATTGATTTGCGCAACGCTGCTATCTCATTATAATTAGTCGATGCTCCGTAAGTGTATTTGTAGACGCCACCTTCTTTGAAAGAATCAACGCCTGTCAAACCTTTGAAGCGGGCATCTGTCGACTTCATCTTCTGACTGCCTGTAAGAATCTGAACCTTGAACACTGGTCCTTCATCGACTTTTGCCTCTGCTGCTTTTGTTGGTTCTGCCTTCTCTGCAAGTTTTGTCTCTTTCTTCTCAACAGACTTAGTTTCTTTTTTCTCAGCAGGTTTTGAAGCATCTTTCTTCTCAACGGTTTTTGTTTCCTGCTTGACTGGTTTCGCTTCTTCAACCTTTGGCACTTCACGAACCTTTGTGTCAATGACAGGTTCTTCGTTTGCAACCGTTTCTACAGCAGTCTCCTGTGCAGGCAAAAGGGTTGAAGCCTTTACTCCATTACCATACTTGTTGAGATACTGTACGAATGCCTGATACAATCCGCGTGCAAACTGATCCTGGGTAATAGGGTCGTTCAACTGGCGTTCCTCGTCTGGAGTGGAGATGAAACCCAACTCTATGAGGCAAGAAGGCATAGATGTCTCGCGCAACACGAGGAATCCTGCCTGATGAACGCCTTTGTTCGGACGAGATGCTGCAAGGCAGACGCTCGACTGGATGAATTTAGCCAGATTGACAGAGTTCTCCATATTCTTGTCCTGCATATACTCGAACATAATGTACGACTCTGCAGAATTTGGGTCGAAGCCCTGATACTTTGACTGATAGTCAGACTCCATCGTAATTACGGAGTTCTCACGCTTTGCGACATCAAGGTTGTCTCCAGCTCGGTGCATACCAAGGGTGTAGGTCTCAAAACCGCGAACCGACTTACTGCCGGCTACAGCATTGGTATGAACAGAGATAAAGAGGTCGGCCTTGTTGCGGTTTGCAATATTGGCACGTTCCTGAAGATCGATGAACACATCTTTCTTACGAGTATAGATGACACGCACAGAAGGACAGTATTGTTCCACATATCGTCCAAAGGCGAGAGCCACATTGAGGTTGATGTTCTTCTCTTTCGAGGAAACACCCACAGCACCGGCATCTTTTCCTCCGTGTCCTGCGTCAATGACAAGAGTGAATTTCTTGTCAGCAGCCATAGTGACTGCCGAAACACACAACAGAAGTAGCAGTAGGGAAACGAGTTTCTTTACCATATATGAATTCGTTTTCGTTGCAAAATTAACAATTTGTTTTCTTTTTACCAGACTTGCCGTCCCTATTTATCATTCTTAATGTCTAATAGAACACTTGCACCTGATGTATCACCTCCCATAGGAGGATTTTCCTTTGTCACTTGAAGACGGATGCCCTCAATGAGAGGAAACTGCTCGAACAGAGTCTTCGCTATTCTGCCTGCCACATGCTCAAGGAGTCGGCTTGGAGTTTTCATTTCATCCTGCACGACCTCAAGCACAGAAGCATAATTGAGCGTATCTGCCACATCATCAGTTTCAAGAGCACGGGCAAAAGGATAGTCGATGGTAAGCGATACAGCATACCATCCCCCTACTCTACGCTCTTGCTCCATCACTCCGTGATAGGCGTAGATACGGATATTATTCAGCAGAATCTGCGATTTCTCCAGGAACATATTTCTTCAATGCACGAACAACTCCCTGATTCCAGTTGTTGATACTTTCATCACGAAGCTGAAGTGAAGACACAAGTTTGATTACATTCTCAATAGGCATTCCATAACGGAGTACGCCAGAGATGAGCTTTGCATAGTTCCAGTACTCTGGATTGAACTTCTCAGAGAGTCCTTCAACGGTAGTCTTGTAGCCACGCTTGTTCTCAAACTGGAAGTCATAGCGATGTGAGCCGTCAGGATTGGTGCAACGGATAATCTTTCCGTTCATCACATTCTTTGGAAGAACGATACCCTCGTCGTCATCCTGAAGACCAGTAAAGATCTCGTATGGTTCACCATCAATGAGTCCTACGAAAGCCACCCATTTCTCTTTGTTGTTCTGAAAGCGCACAACATCGCATTCAAGTACATCTGGACGATGCTCTATAATTTGTTTGTTCATATTTTGAATTTACAATTTGACAATTTACAATTTTCAATTGAGGCCTCTTACTATTCTTCGAAATAAACCCTCTTAACACGGTTTGATATTCCTGTCAGCACCTCGTAAGGTATTGTCTCCAGTTTATCGCTGAGTACTGTGACAGGGAGATTATCACCGAAGATCTCAACGGCATCACCTTCATGACATTCAATGTCAGTAACATCAATCATGCAGACATCCATACAGATATTGCCGACATATTCTGCTCGTTGACCATTTACGAGGCAATAGCCGTTTCTATTTCCGAGTTTTCGGTTCAAGCCATCAGCATATCCTATAGGAATAGCAGCAATGACGCTATCACGGCTTAGTATTGTGCGGCGACTGTAGCCAACGCTATGCCCGGCAGGAACCTCTCGTTTCTGAAGGATTGTGGTCTT
>DCIM01000037.1:11836-15929 GCA_002316005.1 Prevotellaceae bacterium UBA1726
GGGAAATGCTCTATACCAGCGGAGTTGCAGATATGACGGAGAATCTTATGCGAGAATGCTGCCTGCAGTTTCTTGCTTCCCTCATCATAGAGAGCAAACTGCCCAGCCGAGAACTCATCAAAGTCATCGCTGTCAGAACCCACGAAATGACTGAACACTGAGCGTGGAGTCACTTCATCCTGAGCCTTCAGTTGGGCAATGAGTTCGTCAATGTCTTCCTGTGGATGGAATCCCAGACGGCACATACCAGTATCCAGTTTCACATGGATAGGGAAATGCTTCACGCCTTCCTTTCTTGCAGCCTTGACAAGGGCATCAAGCAGACGGAAAGAATAAACCTCTGGTTCAAGGTCGTAGTCGAAGAGTGTCTTGAACGACGACATCTCCGGGTTCATAATGATGATATTCTGCGTTATGCCGTTTCTGCGAAGGGCTACTCCTTCGTCGGCAACAGCCACAGCAAGATAATCCACACGATGATCCTGCAATGTCTTTGCTATCTCCACAGCACCTGCCCCATAACCATCAGCCTTAATCATACAAACCAGTTTCGTTTCTGGCTTCATGAACGAGCGGTAATAGCCAAGGTTTGCTACAACGGCCGAGAGGTTTACCTCAAGCGTTGTCTCATGCACCTTCTCAACGAGTAGTTCCTGAATCTGTTCAAAACCAAAACGGCGGGCACCTTTCAAAAGGATTACCTCATCATGGAGATTCTGGAATGTCTCACTTGCAATGAATGCTGGCACAGTATGGAAGAACTCCTTATCCTCAATATCAAACAGCGAAGCGGCATTGTAGATGTCATCTCCAATACCAATGAGTTTCTCCACTCCATTGGCATTCACCAAGTCGTTCACATCGCTGTAGAGACGTTCCTTTGGAATACCCGACTGGAGCATATCACTCAATATCAGCACACGGCGGCGACCTTTATGATCAGGACGGCGATGCATGAAGTCAAGCGCGATAGTCAATGAGTTGATGTCGCTATTGTATGAGTCATTAATGAGAGTCAGTCCTTGCTTGCCTTCCTTCACCTCAAGGCGCATGCCTACAGGTTCAAGAAGTGGCATTCTCTCTGCAATCTGCTCTGGGGTGAGGCCAAGTTGGAAAGCAGTAACGGCACAAGTGATTGAGTTATCAATCGACGCATTACTGATGAAAGGTATCGCATACGAACCTTTGATGATTTCGAATGTGGGTTCCTCACCTTCTTCAACAGCAACAGGTTTCTTGTATTCGTATGTTATAACGCTCTGCTCCTCGCCTTTCTCCACTGAAGAAACGAAGAAGCGCACATCTTTGTCGGTCTTCGACCAACTGATTATCTCTCCACCGATATGTGCTGCTGCCAAACCGCGACGAATCACAAGGTCATCGGCACTGCATACCACCTTCTTAGCATCTTCGAAGAGCGACATCTTCTCTGTGCATTTCTGCTGGAGTGAAGGGAAATGCTCCTGATGGGCATCACCGAGATAAGTGAATACGCCAATAGTTGGTTGGATAATATCACGAAGTGCAGCCATCTCTCCTGGTTGGGAGATTCCTGCCTCGAAAAGACCGATATGACTTTGTTCGTCAAGAAGCCAGATGGAAAGAGGTACACCAATCTGCGAGTTATAACTGCGAGGACTGCGAGTAGCCACCTTATCTACGCTCAACAGTTGATAGAGCCATTCCTTGACAATAGTCTTTCCGTTTGAACCCGTTATTCCTACGACAGGAATCTGGAACTCATCGCGATGACGCTCAGCAAGTCGTTGAAGTGCCTTGAGTGGCGAAGGTACAACGAGGTAGTTGATTTCATCGCTCACAGGGAGGTCGTTTATTGTCTCAACAACAAAGTTGCGCACTCCTCTCTCAATAAGGAAAGGAATGTATGCAGCACCATCGCCTTTGTTTGTCTTGATGGCAAAGAAGAGGGTCTCCTCAGGGAAACACAACGAGCGTGAATCGGTGAGAAGTACCTGTATGTCAGCATTGGCCTTACCATAGCGGTGAGCACCAATCAGGGTTGTTATTTTCTCAATAGAGTAATTCATGACTGAATCTTTTCATTAGCGGCTTCGGGGCTAAACCTCGAGGTCTGGGTATTTAACTTTCAGAGCCTCAACTTTTAAGTTTGTCTGTTCCTTGAACTTGCGATATTCTTCGCTATCAGGATTCAGAGGACGGTGACCGAGAGCCTCTTTGATTGGTCGCCATTCAGAAAGGAATCTATTTGTATCGTCAGAGAAATATGTCTCTGCGAATCGTTCATATATATATTCCACAGCCTGAGCGCTCGGATGGAGCATATCTGGCTGATAGAAACGGTAGTCGCGCAGTTCGTCGTTAATTATCTCGTAGGCAGGGAAATACTCCACCACCTCTGGCATCTCCTTAGCCAAACGGTCGGCAGCAAGAAGGAGTGTTGCCTTCGAGAGTTGCGACTCATGATAGCCGTATTTGCGATAACGGATTGGGCTAACCGTAACAACAACGCGCCCTTTTATCAATTCAACTGCTCGCTTAAGCATCTCATAACACTCTTCAACGCTCAGGATTTCCTCTTGAAAGAGATTCTGCGGGCGTTTCTGGCAGTTATCAACAATCTCGCCGGTGGCTTTTTCACGATAGACATGATTTGTGCCAAGGGTAATGACTGTTGTCGTTGGGCGGAAATTCGTAGTTGCGAGGTACTTCTCTACCGTATGAAGCACACTCACCGGATTGTACATCACTCCGTAAGGATTGACAACAGCGCGGAATTTCTCTTCAACGAAGCTCTTTCCGATATTGTCGGCAAAGCAACTTCCCACGAAGAGCATTCGCTCGCATGGTTGTATCTTCCATTTGGAAACGGGGATGTCAACAATAGTACGGAATTCCATTTTCAACCGTTATGAAGGACTTATTCTTGTTCCTTCTTCTTTCGTCTGTTTAATACTACGCCACCGATAACAGCCAGAATCAGAACGAAGTAAGAGACATACGCTACTGTCTCGGTTGTCTTTATTGACTGTGGCTTGAAGGTGAGAACCACCTTATGCTGACCTGGTTTCACATTGATAGCGCGGAGGATGTAATCCACACGACCGAGTTCGGCCTTCTCGCCATCGATTGTTGCTGTCCAACCTGGGTAGTAAACCTCAGAGAACACCACTACTCCGCCCTTGCCTGAGTTTACAGTATAGGTGAGTTCGTTTGGCTTATATTCGTCGAGTGTCACAACGCTTGTCTCATCCTGTTCAACAGCCTTACCCAAAACAGCCTCAAACTTCTTGTCGGCTACCGCCTCGTTGCGGAGTTTGATGTTTGCAATACCGTCCATTTCTTCGTTGGCATTGTTCACATATTTAATATTGTCAACAAGCCAAGCGTTTCCGTAGGTGTAAGGATTGCGGATTGGAACTGTCTGTCCGCCCTGAAGTGGGAAGATGAAATAGCGTGCATTCAAGGCATTGAGCACAGGGAAGATGCTATCGCCATTCACCATGGTCATATCGCCCTGAGCCTCAACAACACTCTTCATGATGTTCTGCATCTCTGGCGAAATATAGTTCTCAATCATATCCTGATAGCGCTGGAGTTTCGCTGCATGATAACCACCGATTGACTTGTGGTAGTAACTTGTCTCATTCTCGTTGAATGTGTTTGAGGCAAGGTTCAAAACACGATAATCGAGTGTCTTATCCATCAGAATCTGCTTGTCTGTATCGGTCATTGGCTGTGCCTGTTCACGCTGACTCTTCTCCACGAACATATCATCATACAGATAGCGCTTGTTCACCTGCCACATGTCCACAAGACAGAGAATTGCCATAAGCGCAACACTTGTCTTCAAACTGAGTTTCTTTGCGTAGAATGCCCAGATGAAGGCAACGCCAAGGGTTATGATGAAGAACGAGCGCCAGCAATCTGATGTGAATACTGCCTGACGCATCTCGTTGAGGTTTGCCATCAATGGCGAGAGGTATTCGGCTGGAATACTTGCCAATGCCTGACGCTCTGATGCTGATGTAAAATCAGAGAAGAACACTGTTGGGGCAACAGCAAAAAGCACACAAATGCCGGCTGTAAGACCGTAGCTTGTTGCCACCCACTT
>DCIM01000043.1:0-3744 GCA_002316005.1 Prevotellaceae bacterium UBA1726
CAGGAGACAGGGCTTCATCCTGAGGCTGCCATCGATAAGGTGACGACACCGGGTGGCATCACCATCAAGGGCCTTAACGAACTCGATCACGCGGGTTTCAACTCTGCCGTAATCCGTTCGCTCAAAGCCGGCCTAAAATAATATAATTATATTTTCTACAAGAATTAACAGAATTATCAGAATTATTTCTATTATGAACTTTATATTTTTTTGTCCGTATGGAGTTCTGTAAATTCTGTAAATTCTTGTTAGATATAGAAAAAATCAATGATTCGTAAACTCAAGACAATAGAGATTGAGCGTCTTTCCGTTGAGGAGTTCCACGAGGCAAAGAAGATGCCACTGGTGGTAGTGCTCGACGATGTCCGTTCCTTGCATAATGTAGGTAGTGTCTTCCGCACTGCCGATGCTTTTGCTGTCAGTGCTGTCTATCTCTGTGGCATCACTGCCCAACCGCCAATGCCGGAGATTCACAAGACGGCTCTTGGTGCGGAGGATTCTGTCGAATGGCATTATTTCGCCACTACCGAAGAAGCCGTGGCCGACCTCCACGCAAAGGGTTATTTCGTCTATGCCATTGAGCAGTGCGAGGGTAGCACGATGCTTCAGAACCTCACTCTCGCTGCCGACCGCAAATATGCTGTCATCATGGGCAATGAGGTGAAGGGTGTCAAGCAGTCGGTCATCGATATGTGCGATGCTTGTCTCGAAATTCCGCAGTTTGGCACGAAGCATTCAATGAATGTCAGTGTCACCGCCGGCATTGTGATGTGGACCTTCGCCCACCAACTGATAATCGAATAATTTTTTATTCCGGAATATCCTGAAAAAAATATTTCTGGAGCGAAGCGACTAAAATTTCTATGCGAAGCATATAAAAAAAACTTTCAATCCGAAAATTAATTTTTAAACATTAATTACCATTAATTGCCCATTAATTTTTCATTAATTATTTTTGTTAATTCTGTAAATTCTTGTTTTAATATAAGAAAAAAGAGCAAGCTTTTAGGCCTGCTCTTTTATTTTGTATCCAACCGACTCAACGGCTTTCCTTATCTCTTCCATGTCAAAGGTGCCTTCCACTCGGGCATTACCGCTGGCATGATCGACATCCACTTCTTCTACTCCTTCCACTTCCTCTATTGCTTTCTTCGCAGCGGCGGCACAATGACTGCAGCACAATCCCTCTATTTTGAAGTTCACTGTTTCGCAGTGGTCTTCGCAATCGCAATGCTCATCGCCACATTCGCAGTGGTTGTCTTCACAACCGCAATGGCAGTGGTCGTGGTGGAAGAACAAAGCCTTCACGAGCAGACAGATAAGTAGGATGCTGCAGGCAATGGCAAACCATGATGGTGACTCTTCGCAACAACTGTCCATCATCATCTTTGGCACAAACCACGATGCTGGCAACAGATAGTCAATCGCCAATGCTGCACCGATGGCACCGCCTATGATACTTGTCAGATAGGTGATGAGGGTTCTTCTGCCCAACACCTTTCCTATCACCATGATACTCGCCATGTTACTTGCAGGTCCTGCCATGAGCATCACCAATGCCGCACCCGGTGTCAAACCCTTCAGCATCAGTGCCACAGCGATAGGAATACTTCCCGTTGCACAGAGATACATAGGAATACTGATGCACAGCACGAGCAATATCGATGCGAAACTGTTGTCTTTGAACACAGCGAAGAAATCGTCAGGGATAAGCGAGATGAGTCCTGCCACCACAATACCGATGACGAGCCATTTGCCAATGTCTTCCATCATCTCACCGAAACCGTATTTCAGTGCTTCCTTCACCTTTCCCGCGAAGGTTGGTGCCAATGCTGTGTGGCTCTTTGCCTTTGTGGTGGTGGCGTCGTCTTGCTTTGCGTCAACGAGGTTCACCATCTGACCGCCGAACAATGCCGTCAGGAAAGCCACGATAGGGCGAATGATGGCGAATGGCAAACCGAGCAGTGAGTATGTGGCGAGAATGGAGTCAACACCTGTCTGTGGTGTGGCAATGAGAAACGACACGGCAGCACCTTTCGATGCTCCTTCCTTCCTGAGCGACATCGCCGTAGGGATGACGCCGCACGAACAGAGTGGGAGTGGCACACCGAACAGTGCCGCGTTGGCTACCGAACGAAACGACCTTCCGCTCAGATATCTGCTGAACAACTGACCAGGAATGAAGGCGTGCATCAATCCCGCCAAAAGAAATCCTAATAACAGGTATGGCGACATCTCATTGAGCATGTCCCATATCGACTCCAATGCTGTAAGTACTATTTCCATATATATCTAATTTTTTATTTTTATCGCAAAGGGCTAACGTAGTGAGATTTTAGACATAATGACATAATGAACAAAAAATTAATGAATAATTAATGGTCAATTAATGGCAATTAATGTTTAAAAGAAAAACATTGCTCTCGCTTGCGCTTTTTTTATTATTTTGTTGCAAAGTTACTACTATCTGCGTGCAACTTGGTTGCAAATGACTATTTTCCAATAATAATTTATAAGAAAATTGTCCACGAATGACTACATTTTGACTTATCTAACCTTAAAAATTGCCCCAAAACTATCAAAAATTCATTAAAATGCGTGTCAAAAAGCATAAAAGTCACCCATTTTCTTTGTCGTATAATAAAAAAGCACTAACTTTGCTTTCACATTGTAAAGAATAAAAAAGACCAAACAACTAATTATTCCCATAGAAATGGAAAAGATTGACAAACTTGATAAGAAGATTCTCAGCATTCTCTCACAGAATGCTCGTATGCCATTCAAAGATGTTGCTGCTGAGTGTGGTGTTTCTCGTGCTGCCATTCATCAGCGCGTTCAGCGTCTCATCGAGGACGGTGTCATCACTGGTAGTGGATTTGATGTAAACCCAAAGTCATTGGGCTACAGCACCTGTACCTATGTCGGCATCACTCTCGAGCGTGGTAACATGTACAAGAAGGTCGTTGAGAAGGTTATCCAGATTCCTGAAATCGTGGAGTGCCACTTCACAACAGGTCCTTACACCATGCTCATCAAACTCTTCGCACGCGACAACGAGCAGCTCATGGATCTCCTCAACAACAAACTTCAGGGCATCCCTGGCGTTGTCTCTACCGAGACACTCATCTCTCTTGAGCAGAGCCTCAAGCGCGAGATTATGGTTGATGTAGAGGATTAAAGCCCCAAGACCCTATTTTTAAAAAAGAGGAAAATGCGCGGGTTTTGTCTCATCGCAAAGATAATGCTTGAACTCTGCGAGTTCTCTTTTGGGCTTGATGAATCAGAATTTGTGAGTAAACTCCCATTCTTATTCCTCAAATCCCAAAGCACCCTTCGGTTGCAAGCATTATTTCGCAAAGGAGCAAAGAACGCTATGTTTTTTGAGTGCGTAAGCCCCTTGCGTAGGCTTGTAGAGCCGCTTAATTTTCTTTGCGCAGCTTTTGAGTCCTCGTGAGGACTCTTGGGTGATAGGGGGAGATGGTTAAGTTTACTTAGAACCATCGACTCATATCAAACAAGTTATCTCGTTAGAGATTCAAAAGCCTTTGCGTTGAAATAAATAGTCTTATGGTGTACGACATAAATCATCATCTCAACGATATCTATAGCAGGTTTCCTGAAGGCAAAAGGAAACCTGTTGTTGGTTTGACATCTAATCATCACGACATCGATGCCGACCTCCGCGAACGCTACTACCTCCAGGTGGTGGCGGCGGGTGGCGTACCGGTCATCATCCCTCCTGTC
>DCIM01000043.1:3921-5574 GCA_002316005.1 Prevotellaceae bacterium UBA1726
CAACCGCCAGATTCCAATCCTCGGCATCTGTCGCGGCATCCAGACAATGGCAATAGCCTTCGGCGGTCATGTGGCGCAGGACTTGTCGCTTTCGGCCGATTTGAAGCCTTCGCCAGTCATCAAGCATTCGCAGGACGAGGCGCGCAACATCAAGACGCATTCCGTTCGCTTTGCCGAGGGTTCCACCTTATCAAAGATATACGCACGCGAGGACCTCATGGTCAATTCCTTCCATCATCAGATTGTCGACCGCACAGGCGATTTGTTCCGCCCTGTGGCATGGTCGGAGGACGGTCTCATCGAAGCCATCGAGAGCACCGAACACAAGCCGATGCTTGGTGTGCAGTGGCATCCTGAATGGCTCGAGGAGGAGGGTTGCGTGTTGTTCCGTTGGCTCGTCGAAGAGGCTGCCATCTATCAGAAGGCGAAGGATATCCACACGAACGAAATCATCCTCGACTCGCATTGCGACACTCCGATGTTCTTCCCTCAGGGGGCGGACTTCTCGCGCCGCGACCCGAAGATTCTCGTCGATGTGCATAAGATGACCGACGGCCGTCAGGATGTTGCCACAATGGTGGCATATATCCCTCAACCGGTGGGCTCTCAGACATGGCAGGATGTCATGCCTTTCGACACTCCGGGACCAAAGGCTTATGCCGACCTTATCTTTGATAAGATTACCGACATCATTGCCCGCAATCCCGACTCCATGGCTCAGGCGTTCGACTTTGTCGATGTGGAGGAAAACAAGCGTGCGGGGCGTAAATCCATCATGCTCGGCATCGAGAACTCCATCGCCCTTGAGGACAACCTCGACAATGTGCAGTATTTCGCCAGCCGTGGCATTCAGTATATCACCCTCTGCCATAACGGCGACAACAGCGTGTGCGACTCTGCCCGCAAGTCGGTCGGCACATGGGGTGGCGTGAGTCCTTTCGGCGAGCAACTCATCCGTCGCATGAACGACTATGGCGTCACTGTCGACCTCAGTCATGCCGGCGAGCGTTCGTTCTACGATGCCATCGAGATGAGCCGTCTGCCTGTCGTCTGTTCGCATAGCAACTGTAAGGCGCTCTGCAACCACGAGCGCAACCTCACCGACGACCAACTCCGTGCCTTGGCGCGTAGTGGTGGTGTGTGTCAGATAACGCTCTACGAGGGATTTGTATCCGAGAAGCCTTCCGAGGCCGATATCCTTAAGGCCATCGAGCATCTGAACCATGCCGTGAAGGTCATGGGCATCGAGCATGTGGGCTTCGGCAGCGACTTCGATGGTGATGGTGGCATCCGTGGCATCAGAAACTCCAGCGAGATGATGCTCTTCACCCGTCAGTTGCTCCGTAATCGCTATTCCGATGCCGACATCGCCCACATCTGGGGCCGCAACTGGATACGAGTACTTGAAGGAAGCCTCACCCCCAGCCCCTCTCCTAAAGGCGAGGGGAGCCGCTAACGCAGAGAGAAAACGCAACAAAGTAGCTCGTTGAAGATTTTTTTAAGGATTATAGTTAAGATGTCTTTCTCCGCTGGCGCTATGAAAGCGGCCCGTTGGTTCGATTACGAGGAGCGGAGCGACGATCCATAAAATAAACGCCCAAGTAGAGCAGCGTATTGCTGCGTATTTTCAGTCAGGATGTTAGTTAAAGATTT
>DCIM01000043.1:5632-6142 GCA_002316005.1 Prevotellaceae bacterium UBA1726
ATGCGCTCGAATACCTCGCTTTTAGGGAGTATTTTAGGAAGGATCGCCCTTACAGGGCTCGACATCCAAACGAAAATCTATATGAAAATCCAGAAATAAAGATTTTGATCTAAATATTCACAATGGGTCAAGTGCTAAATAAAAAAAATTTATCATTATGAAGAATAAGATATTAGTTTATGTTTGTGGGGGTTTGTGCTTCCTGGCATTAGTGGCCTTCGTGGCACAACCCGTCCTCGGTGCCTTGGGCAAGAAAAAGAAGGTGCAGGAAGACGCACCACTCGTTCAACCCGTCATCACCTTCAATGCCGATTCCGCCTATCAGTTCTGTGCCGATCAGTGCGACTTCGGCGCTCGCATCATGAACTCCGACGCACACGACAAGTGCGGTGCCTGGATTCGCGCGAAGTTCGCTCAGTATGGTTGCACCGTTGAGTCGCAGAAGGCCGACCTTGAAGGCTACGACGGTACCGTCCTGAAGTCCGAGAATATCATCGCCCGCTTCAATCC
>DCIM01000043.1:6250-16751 GCA_002316005.1 Prevotellaceae bacterium UBA1726
GCCAACGACGGAGCGAGTGGTGTGGCAGTGATGCTCGAGTTGGCGCGTGTCTTCAACGAGGCAAAGGCCGACACCGCCATTCTGGCGCAGTTGCCAAAACTCCCTGAGGTAGGCATCGACTTCGTATGCTTCGATGCCGAAGACTGGGGCACGCCACAGTGGGCAAATGTACCCGACGACTCCGACTCATGGGCACTTGGCGCACAGCATTGGGCAAACACCTTCGCTGCCGGCAGCCACGACTACAACTATTCCTATGGCATCCTCCTCGACATGGTAGGAGGCGAAGGAGCGAAGTTCTACGAGGAGTACATGTCGTTGCAGCATGCCTCGTCTATCGTCTCTCTCGTTTGGGCATCAGCCGAGCAGATAGGCTATGGCAGTCTTTTCCCAAAGCAGAACGGCGGTGCCATCACCGACGACCATATTCCAGTGAACGAGGTAGCGGGCATCCCATGCATCGACATCATCCCTTACTATCCTGACTGTCCACAGAGTTCGTTTGGTCCTACCTGGCACACCATCAACGACACCATGGAGCATATCTCCCGCTCCACCCTCAAGGCCGTAGGTCAGACCATGGCGTATGTCCTCTCCGGACAATAATCCCCCCCTATATAATAATAAACAAAGCAGACCCTCACGAAGAGAGCCTGCTTTTTTGTTATTTATAGAGTATTGTTATCCTAACTGCTTTCCTAATTCCTTAATTTTATTCCTGAAAGTAGCAACATTGGCTTTTGATACAGGAAGGATCTTATCTGTGCTGAACATACTTATCTTATAGCCGGCACTGTTTCCTGTAACTTGAGTGATGAAATTGATATTGACAAGGAAGGCGCGATGAATATGTACCATGAAAGGAAATGCTTCGAGTGTCTCTTCAATTTCCTTCAACGAACTGCGTAATCGTTTCTGACAAAGGTCCGAATCGTTGAAGAAGACAATACTCAGATAATTGCCCACAGATTCTACATACATTATGTCGAGAGGATTGACAATCAGTGATTCTTTTCCTTCTCCCTGGAGAATGATTTTTTCCTCTATATTCTCTTTATCCAAGCGTGAACGCAGAATTTGCTGCTCTTTTTCCAATAGTGTATTCAATGTTTGCAGTTCTTCGATTTCTGCCTTCAAGAATCGCTTTTTCAATTGGTCTCTGTTCCATATATAAATAGGTATTGAGACGATGACTACACAAACAACGGCAGACAAATACGGCCACAGGACAAAAACTCCGTCAATAATCCATCCGGAACTTAATTTGCCATAACAATACCATCCAATATATGTTATGATGAAAAGTCCAAGAAGAGGGATATTTATCAGGTTCTCAATATTTAATCTTCTCATTTCGCTTTCGTAGGAAGGTGTGGTTTCTTTTCTTAGGAAACATATTGCCATCAATGACGAAAGTAATGATGATATGAACACAAGTACAGCTACTCCTGCAATAGCAACAATAGGATTTTTATCTCCTCCAATGCCAAACGGACGGAAAAGAAGAAGCAACAACAATGCTGCCATACAATCCTTAAAAGCTGATTTTAATCTCCACATAAGGTTATTATAAGTTTTTCTCAAGTTCTTTTATCTTGTCTCTAAAAGTGGTGACATTGGCTTTCGATACAGGAAGAACTTTGTCTGTACTGAACATATTTACCTTATAGCCGGCACTATTGCCCGAGATTTGAGTGATGAAGTTGATGTTGACAAGGAATGCGCGATGAATATGTACCATAAAGGGAAATGCTTCGAGTGTCTCCTCTATTTCCTTCAGCGAACTGCGCAATCGCTTCTGGCAAAGCTCTGATTCGTTGAAATATGCTATGCTGAGATAATTGCCCACAGACTCTACGTACATTATGTCGAGAGGATTGACAATCAAGGACTCGCGACTATCGCCATTGATGATGATCTTGTCAGTCACATTGTCTTTGGGAAGTCGAGAACGTAGTACTTTCTGCTCTGATTCGAGAAGCTTGTTCATTTCCATGAGTTCAAGGAACATATATCGTGTAAGGCGTATTTGGCTCAGTATTGTCATGCTTACCACTTGAATAATTACAGATGTTACTATACAAAAAGGCAAAGTACGAATGTACCATTTCATAGTGAATGAGCCATCAAAATATATCCACGCATAGTCCCAGTGTTCAAGTCCAAAACGATTAAGGACCCATAACTGATTCATCACGGCAGTCGAAAGAGGTATAGCAAACACAGCACATAATACAAAATGTTTAAGACGTATAGTCAACTCGTCAGTATAGGAGAATGGCAAGCGCAAAACGTATGTCACTGTCAGTTCGCTTATGGCAAGTACAAAAATCATCAGTACGAACTGCACCAATGTGTATCTCATATCCATTTCTCCAAGTCTGAACTCTCCAAAATAGACAGGATGTAGAATTATTACTAACCAAAAGAATGCTATACTCATCAGAAGATAGTCCTTGACGAGCTGTGTAGGAATTTTCTTCAATATCATTTTCAATTTTTTGTTTGCGAAGATAGTATTATTTTCCAAAGCATGCAAATATCTTATTGTAAATATGCTTAATAGGGATATTTGGAAAGCATTTGATGGTGAATGGAAAAGGCGTGTTACATTCTCAAAAAATTATGTATCACCGCGGTCGGAACTATGCTATTCATACCAATTATAGTCAATTATCCCTATTCCTGTGAGAATATCCCTACTGCTTTGAGAATAAAAAAAGTGATAATATCTTTGCAGCGAAAATTTCTTCAAACAATTAATTTATCGCACATTATGAGAAAACCAATCATTCTACTTTTAATCCTTTTGCTGTACTTTTTAGTGAATAACTTTTGTATGGCACAGGAAAGCAAAGGTAAAGGACGCGAACTAACTGTTTACATGCGTGTGAAGGATCATCTCACACACGAGGATATAGACTCCACTATGACGGCACAACTATTGCTTGCAAAGGATAGTTCGTTTGTGGATAGTGCAGATGTAGCGCGAAACAGTTATCAAGGTCAGCGCTTCTGTTATGTTCAGGCAACAGTAAAAGCTACGGGCAAATACCTTATTTATATTAATGCTAACGGATATGCAAGCAAATATATCCCTGTTGATATACCCAAATTGTATAAAAGCGAGCAATATCGTGAATTGAAAGCCGCTTATCTGCATAAATTACCAAAGAGTAAGGAGGTGAATCTCGACGAGGTTGTTGTGAAGGCAACAAAACTGAAGTTCTATATGGATGGCGATACTCTGGTGTATAATGCCGATGCCTTCAATTTGTCGGAAGGTTCTATGCTCAATTCTTTGATAAAGAAACTTCCTGGCGTTGAACTCAAAAAAAGTGGCGAGATAACAGTGAATGGTCAGCGAGTGGAATCATTGCTGTTGAATGGCAAGGATTTCATGGATTCCGACCGTGAACTCTTGCTTGAGAATATGCCTGCCTATATGGTGAAGAAGATTAAGTCGTATGAGAGGACTCCTATCTCTGTGCTTGGAACAAACCGCGAGAAAGAAGTTCCAAAGGAACTCGTGATGGATATTGACCTGAAGCGTGATTACCACACGGGTTGGATGGCAAATGCTGACGGTGGAGTAGGAAGCACTCTTTACGATAACAAAGATAACCATTCCACAAAATTCATGGGAAGACTCTTTGGTTTGCGTTTCTCCGATAAGTCACGCCTCATGCTTTATGGCAATGCCAACAATCTCAACGATGACCACACTCCTGGCGATAATGGTGATTGGTCGGCACTTACTCAAACAGAAGGCCAGAAAGATATCTACAACGCAGGTGTTAGTTATACCTACGGCAGTATAGATCATCTCCGTTATTATGGTTCTGTGCATACTTCCTATCAAGAGAAGGATGAGGCTAACAACTCCCTCTCCGAACAGTTCCTTCAGCAAGGTAACACCTTTGGTCGCTCATTCTATAGCAAGAAGAGCTATGACTATTCCGTATATTCCAACCATGAGTTTCTCTATCGTTCCACTCACGCCACTCAGTCGTACAAGAATATTTACCTCAATTTCAAGCCTCAGTTCTATTACTTGAAGTACTCTAACAACACCCAAAGTGCCAGTGCTTCTTTCACGGAGAACACCTTCTCACAGTGGGGCAAGGCATGGATGGATAGTATCTCTGCACCTAATGCTGGTGGATTATTGCGCCAATATGCCATCAATCGTTCTGTGTCAAATCGCCATGCTAATGGTCATTGGCTTGATACGAGCGGTGATCTTTACTTCGATTTCACTCCTGCTCATAATGACATGATGGATTTCTATGTTTATGGTCATTACCAGATAAAGGACAATGCCGATTATAGCAACGAAAACTATCTGCTTGACTATCCACTCTCGCAACTGCCTTCGACTGTTCAGAAGCGATACACGCCGCATAGCGGTCAATCGCAAGAACTGAATATTTCCCCTCAGTTGCCTCTACGACTGACAAAGAATGTGAGGCTTCTGCAATATATCATTCCTTATATTAAGATAGGATACAGTCATCAGAAATCCAATAATCCATTGTTTGTCAATGATGAAAGGGATTCCTTGAATAGTGTTTTCTATAATGCTCGTGCAACCATTCTGTCACCGGGAATATCATACAATTTGACGAGGATAGGTGAGGATAACAAAATGACTCGTCTTGCAATTTCATTGCTGGTTCCTAACTACTATGAGCGTATGAATCATATCCAACGCAAGGACACTACAGTCGTAAGAAATTCCCACATGTTCCAACCGTCCATCACCTTCCTTCATGACTATGCAAAACGAGGAAGGCGAATTGAAGCACAATACTCAATGACCAACAGTCTTCCTTCCATATCAAATCTTGTGCCTACAGTCAATAGTTTCGACCCTCTGAATCTCAGATATACGAATCCTAATCTGAAGGACGAGCACACGCATTATCTCAGTGCAAGTTATAAGGACAAATATGGTCGGAGCACCTTATTTAACAGTAGTCTCAACTTCAAGGTTGAGGAGAATTCCATTGCTCAAAGTTTCATCTATGATTACCTTTCGGGTAAAAGGGAGATAAAGCCGGAAAATGTTAATGGAAACTGGAATGCTCAGGTTTCTTCCGGAATCGATTTTGCTATAGACAAAAAAGAGAAGTGGCGATTGAAAGAAAATGTTTCTTATCAGTTTGTCAACTCTGTGGACTTGATAAATAAGGAGAAATCAGTTGTTGGTTCAAACTATTTCAACAACCTTCTGCAACTGACTTTCCGCCCTTCTGACAAAATGGAGTTCTCGGCTATTACCAATGCTCATTTCACTCGCTCTACATCCGAACGAAGCGACTTCACAACTATCAAGGCGTGCGACTTTGACTATGGCTGTATGGCACAGGTGGAACTGCCTTGGAAACTGAAGTTCTCTACTGACCTCACAATGTACTCACGCCGTGGATACAATGATGCCTCAATGAACACTAACGAACTGGTGTGGAATGCTCGCCTGACAAAGAGCATTATGCATGGTAATTTGCAGATAAATCTTGATGCCCTCGACATTCTCGGCAATCTCTCTAATGTTCGCCGAACGATTAATGCTCAAGGTCGCACAGAGACTTTCTACAATGTCATTCCTTCATACGCATTGGTTCATGTTGCATGGAGGTTCAACAAGAAAGCAAAGAATAAGTAGTTGGAATCTCTTTTTAGTTAATTATATATTTTTGCATGCATCCCGTCCACTTGTCCGTGAGGATTGGTGGGCGTTTTTTCTTGTTTCGGTTTGAGTTATCCCAACTGCTTTCCTAACTCTTTAATCTTTTCTCTGAATGCTGCGACATTGGCTTTCGATACAGGAAGAACTTTGTCTGTACTGAACATATTTACCTTATAGCCGGCACTATTGCCCGAGATTTGAGTGATGAAATTGATATTGACAAGGAAGGCGCGATGAATATGCACCATAAAAGGAAATGATTCAAGTGTCTCCTCAATATCTTTCAGCGAACTGCGGAGGCGTTTTTGGCAAAGGTCTGAATCATTGAAATATACAATGCTGAGATAATTGCCCACCGACTCCACATACATTATGTCGAGGGGATTCACGATGAGCGATTCCTTGCTGTCGCCTTGGAGCGTAATCATTTCTATTGTCTCATTTTCCGCGGGATTTGTACTTTGCATTTCCTGCTTTGCCATCAATAGTGAATTGAGCGTCAATGTAGTACTTCTGCATTCTGTTCCATGTCACAAAACTGTGGAAAGTTATGACAAAAGCACCCACGAATATCGATTCCTTCATATCATGCAAGAACCACTTCATCGTAGGATTGCCGTTATAGTCGATCCAATTGTAGTACCAATGCTCCATTCCCCAATTAAGAATGCAGAAGTATTGTCCGTCGAAGAGGGCATTGAGCAATATGCAAGGCACGGCAAGACTCAGCAATCTCTTGACCTGATACTCCCTTGACTCCGAATAGTCGGCTGGCAATTTCATTACTTTCGTTGTTATCAATTCGCATATCATAAAAATGATGAAGAACGAAACAGCCTCTATAAAGTAATAGAAGTATGGCATCGGGTTGTTGGCAAGGAAGTTGCGAGTGCCGAAGGGTTCAAGGAGCACAACAAATAGGAATAGTGCTATGGTATAAAGGAGATAATCGCGAATAACGATTCGGGGAATTTGTTTCATCTTTTTTTGTGCAAAGATAACTCCATTATTTCTCTTTTACAAGTTATCCTACAGAAAACAAGCAAAAAAGGGATATATGGAAAGCAATCTGTTGTGATTGGAAAGGTCTGAAACATATTTATATTCTTTTGAAACATCATACTCAAGCCTTGGTTTTTTGTACCAATTCGATGCAATTATCCCAAAACTCGCCCGTATATCCCAGAAGTTTGTATGAGCCGAAAAAACATTCTATCTTTGCCGTGTCAAACTTCTGTTACAGATATACTGTTTCATCGAAAAAATTAAAAATGAAAATATGAAAAAGCAATTTATTTCTACAATCGCCGCGCTGTTTGTTTTCAGCATCAACCTTCAGGCACAAACTATCAAGGGTAAGGTCGTTGACAATGATGGCAACCCTCTCGAATTCGTAAATGTCATTTTGCGTTCGCTTCCCGACTCTGCATTCGTGGCTGGAACGGTCACGACCGAGGATGGCACCTTTGAGGTGAATGGACAAGGCGACATAGTGCAGTTCTCGATTATTGGCTATGAAAAGCAGACTTTGCCTGTATCGCATTTCAAGGATGAGGCGATTGTGAAGATGGCCGACCTCTCAAACACCCTCAATGAGGTGGTGGTGAAAAGCACTTTACCAAAGACTTCGCTCAAAGGCAATGCCTTGGTAACTGATATTGTGGGTTCTGTTCTTGAGCACGAAGGCAATGCCCTGGATGTATTGAGCAAGGTGCCTGGAATGATATCCATGGGAGGCAACCTTGAGGTCATTGGTCGTGGTGCTCCGCTTTATTATATCAATGGTAGAAAGATAACCGACAACTCTGAGTTGCGAAACCTCATGTCGGAGGACATCAAGAGCATTGATGTAATCAGCAATCCTGGTGCTGAATATGGCGGTGAGGTGCGTTGTGTGGTGCGTATCCGTACTATCAAGCGCCAGGGCGATGGCTTCAGTTTTGCATTGACCAGTCAAGCTAAACAACTTATTTACGATTGCCACGACACCGAACCTTCATGGTCAGTTCTCGACTTGAACTACCGCCGGAAGGGTTGGGATTTCTTTGGTAAAGTGGTATATTGGAATCAGCGTCATTATCAGATTTCTGATATTGATGGTGGTACTATCTGCAAGGTTGGCGACCAGATTATCGACAACCGCCAAACGGGTACACTTGATTTTCGCAACCATCATGGCGGTTGGCAGTTCATGGGTGGTGCCAACTGGCAGATTAGCGAGAAGCAATCATTGGGTTTCCGTACAGAATGGACGAACAACAGCATTGGCTACAAACCTATGGTGATGGACGAGGATGTGTTTATTAACAATCAACTTATCGACCATATTTACGCTACCAATGATGCTCGCATGACCAAGAGTCATAACCTGAGCAGCAACCTTTATTATGATGGAACCTTCAACAAACTTCACATCAACTTCAATGCCGACCATGTGCGAAGTGATGCCGGCGGTGTTACCGACATCAACGAAACCAGTAATAGCGGAAAGACTACGATGCAGAGCAACTCGGATGCTACAACGGCTATGACTGCAGCAAAACTGGTTTTTTCTTATCCAGTATGGAAAGGAGAACTGCAGATGGGTACTGAGGAGACCTTTGTAAAAGCCAGTGAGACCTATGCCATCACCTTGGCTTCAATACCTCGTTCGGATGCATCGATTAAGGAGAGTACCATTGCAGGTTTTGCACAGTATGCGGCCAATCTGCCTTTCGGTCAACTGAATGCGGGCTTGCGATACGAGCGTACCGATTTCGATTATACCGACAATCTATATGCTGATAACAATGTGCATCGCAACAACAACAGCTGGTTTCCTTCGTTTAGTTTCTCTACCAAGGTGAAGCAGGTGGGACTTAGTCTCAGTTACACTGGTAAGACCGTTCGTCCACGTTACGAGACAATGTCGAAAGAGATCAGTTATGACAATAAGTTCACCCTCCAAACGGGCGACCCGCTGATGAAGAACGAGATTCAGCGCACTCTCTCGCTCATAGGTCAGTGGAAGTGGATTACCTTCACAGGCAACTACGAGCGTGTTGACAATAAGGTTTATCAGAAGGGTTATCCTTACAACGACGAAGGTGTGGTGATGATTCAGTACACCAATGCCGTTGACCCTCTCCACAAACTGAGTGCCTACCTCACGGCTGCTCCTTCAATTGGCTTTTGGTACCCTCGTCTGACTGTGGGCATCCAGAAACAGTTCTTCGAGACCGATGTCATTGATCCACGTGTTGATGGTGGCATTCGTCACATCAGTTTGGGCAAACCTATGTATCTTCTGCAGACTTATAACACATTCCGCCTGAAGCATAGTTGGAACATAGACCTCGACTATCAATATAGGAGTTCGCTTAATCATATGATTTATCTCATAGACAATCCTGTTCATGGTATGGATATCTCGGTAGGCAAGTCGTTCTTCAAGAACGAAGCCCTTACCTTCCGCCTCACCTGGAGCGATGTCTTCAAAACTCAACACGAGCGTGTGATTTCCGATTTCGGAGCCTGCTATGTCGACCAAGACAATAGGTATAATACATCGGCCATTACCTTGCGAGTTTCTTATCGTTTCAACAGTGCCCAGAACAAATATAAGGGAACAGGTGCGGGCGAATCAGCAAAGAACCGAATGTAGGCAAATATTTTATCAATTTTTCTGCGCGTGGAGAAAATCGTAAACGAACTGCACAATTTTCATTGAGCGAGTACAGAAAGTGTACTTTTTGTCGAGCGTGGAGAAAATCGTAAACGAACTGCACAACTACACGAATCGCTCGCTTCCCCTTTATTTACTGGGGTTCCGAGCGTGTAGTTCGTTTGTTTGAACTACACGCGAACTACACGGAAGGTACACAAAATGTATGACTTCGAAGTTGTTTTTCATCAAAAAAATGAGTTAAAAATAGTCTTGGAGATAATATTTTCAGAACCGATATCTACTCCAAACGTGTAGTATGCGTGTAGTTTCCGTGTAGTTCCCGAGAATGAACTACACGGTGTAACCATTTGATATTCAGTGGGTTATAACGATTCGTGTAGTTGTGTAGTTCTTTTGCAATTTTCTTTTTTTCAAAAACTGATAGGCCAAAATGGCCTGTTGTCATTTCAGCGTAATGAGACGGTCATTCCAATGGAATGAGGAGGTCATTTAACTGAAATGAAGTGGTCATTTAAGTGGAATGATAACACGAAAAAAAGGGGGAATTCTTATATCTGTCCGGATTCGACTTGGCGGACGACACGCTCGGTGACGCGGTCAACGCCTTCGGGGTCGTATTTCTTCATCAGCGAGGCGCCGAAAGTCCAGGCAAAGGCTTGGTAGAATCCGGCACGGACAGGGCCAAGGAACGCCTGAATGAGGTTGTAGCTGGATGAGTTGCACTCACGATAGACGAGTTTGATGAGGAGCTTGCCCTGGGCGTAGGTGAGTTTCTTCATTCGTGGGGAATACTCCTTCCAGATGCTCTTCTCTACATATTTCAGATGCGCTGCGCGCTCTTCGGGTGGAAGGGTCTGAACATACTCGTAGGTTTCGATGATGATGCTGTTGCACTCCTTGGCGATAGGAAGGACTTTCTTTATGTTGCGCACGAGGTTGTTGTAGGCCTTGCGCTGCTTCTCGTTCTTGAAGGTCTGCTGGGGATAGATATAGACATTGTTGAACTCGCAGTAGGGGATGGAGTCGCCTTCGCTGAGCACTTTTCCTACCTTCACCATTGGCACGAACGATGGGTCGTCGACGCCCACTTCGGCTTTCGGGGCATCGCCGGCAATGTCCTGTGCAGAGAGGTTGATGCAACC
>DCIM01000035.1 GCA_002316005.1 Prevotellaceae bacterium UBA1726
TGAAGCCGACTCAAAGAAGCAGGGGCCTTCGATGTGGGAGGATATGGACGAGGAATAATTACACATTATAATATATACGCACGCGAGGCGATCACGAAGAAGTGGTTGCCTCGTGTTTTATTATGCCATCGTATTGCTATTGAGAAAAAAAAGACGGATATTGTTTGAACATTAGGCGTTTTTTGCTATCTTTGCAGTGGAGAAGAGTTTCCGGTATGGAAGAAAACAAAAAGCCCACTCATCGTAGGCATAACAAATGGCATGACTACAAGGAGCGTTGTATATATCATATAACGCTGGTGGTGAGCGACCGTGTGCCGTTGCTGGCTTCATTGGAGGCGACAGATGGCAATGATGCCCGTATGGAGCTGACGCCATTAGGGGCGGCTGTGTCGCAACAGTTGAATAGCCTTCAAGAGCGTGCAAGGGAGAAGGGCTGCAAAGTGAGAATTCTGGCGAAGTGCATCATGGACACTCATCTACACTTCATTCTGTTTGTCGAAGAGACATTGCCAATCCCTATGGGAGTGCTGATAAGAGGACTGAAACAAGGTTGCAACAGCGCATTGAAAGAGGCTTTGGCATTGGCGGGATTAATGGAGGAAGCCACAACAACGCCAACTGCCCCAAAGAGTATAGCGGGTGTTCATCCATCGTTTGCCGTTGTAGATGAGGGCTTTTCAAGCCCGAAGGCGATACGCATCATCAACCATGGCGCCATCATCAACAACCACCGGCTGACATCAGCGCGCATCCTGAACGATCATGCCCTCTTTGAGGAAGATTTCGACGAGACAATCCTCATTCGGCACGGTCAACTGAAGAGGATGATAGACTATGTCCACCAGAACCCTTACCGCAAATGGGTGAAACTGAACAACAAGGACAGGTTCATGCCTGTGAGGAATGTTGAAGTGGCGGGGAAACTCTATGACGCCATTGGCAACATGATGCTTCTGGGCCTTGCACGCAAGGAGGTTCATGTAAGAAGGCGGTTCTCGGAGGCGGAACGCAAGGAATACATGAACGACTGTGTGAAGAAAGCACGACAGAACTATGCCTTGGTATCGCCATTCATCTCGGATTATGAGAGCGCTGTGAGGGATTTCTGTCTGAAGGAAGGACATTCGGTGATACAGTTGGTTGACAACGGTTTCACGGACTTCACGACATGTCCGGGAGGACTGTTCGAATACTGTCAGAACGGGCAGGTGCTGCTTTTGGTACCGAGCGAATTTCCGCATATCGACAAGAAAGGGACAATAAGCCGGGCGGAATGTCAAGCGCTCAATTCGAGGGCGGAGGAGATTGCTGACATGAGCCCATAAAATGGGCTCTGTATACGACGGCGAACAAAAAAAACAGAAGCCCCTCCCCGACCCTCCCCCATAAGGGAGGGGGACGAAGAACGAAAACAATTAAACAATAACAATATGAACACAATTCTTAAGTCATTACTATTAGTATTTTCGGTTATGATCATGACATCATGTACAGCAAAGAAGGCCACGGAGGGTGGCGAGTCGGAAACAAAGAAAAGTCTTGTGCTTTACTACTCACAGACGGGAACAACACAGGCTGTGGCGGAGGAGCTGCAACGACTGACGGGTGCCGACATCGAGGCTATAGAGGTGGAGAATCCTTATTCGGGTTCATACGATGAGACTATACAGCGTTGTATGGCTGAGATGAAGGATAACATCCTTCCTGCATTGAAACCGCTGAAGTCGGACATCAGCAAGTATGATGTCATCTATCTCGGTTATCCTATCTGGTTTGGTACCTACGCTCGTCCAATGCTCTCGCTCGTGAAGCAGACTTCGTTCGCAGGAAAGACTATTGTGCCTTTCTGCACCTTCGGCAGTGGCGGTCTGAACACCACAGAGGCTGCATTGAAGGCTGATCAGCCTGAGGCAACAGTTCTCGCTGGTTATGGCGTGCGTACAGCTCGTATGGCAGCGATAGAGAAGGAAGTGGAGCGTTTCCTCAAGGAGAACGGACATATAGAGGGTAAGGTGAAGGCATTGCCAGAGTATTCGGAGCAGAAGGCTGTAACGGCTGAGGAGAAGGACATCTTCAATCAGGCATGTGGCGACTATCAGTTCCCATTGGGTACTCCTGTGACAGTTGGCTCGCGCAAGACCGACGATGGTGTGGACTATAAATACAATGTGCTCAGCAGAGGTATGGACGGAAAGGATGCTACTGCTGTCATCTATGTCACTGTTGCCAAAGGGGGCAAACCTGAGTTTACTCAGGTTGTGAGGTAAGGAGGCGTTTAGCTAAACGCAAGGAGCGCAAAGATGCCAAGAACGCAAAGGGTTAGATAAAAACCATTCGTTAACAGGGCGTTGCCCTTGATGGCATGGAGATACAGAATCTTTGAAAACAAGCTTTCACGATTCCTGCCTCTCCCTCCCATCTGCCAATGTCTTGGCTAACGAATGAAAAAACCGCTGCGCGAGAAAACTTCTCGACTAATATCGAGAAAAAAAATGGTAGGACTAACCAGACTGGTGGATTATGTCTCCTTGCATCAAAGATGTAGAAATCTAATTCAATCTAACTTAATTCCCACAGATCTCGCAGACTACACAGATTTCTCAACGCGAAGGGCGCAAAGGAGCAAGGGTCGCGAGGATTAAAATCTCAGACTCTGTCTTCGAGAAAATGGTAGAAAGAAAAGGCACGGGCGGAATTTATATTAGTACAGAAAAACTGCTGTAATGGCAGTTTTTTTTGTGTTTATAGGGGAAAAAAGATATTGTCTTGACTGCACAAATTAATGCAGTGATATAGCATTTGACACGTTTTAAAAGAGGAAAATGCGTGGGCAAAAGCCTGATGGCTTTCTATGCTGACTGTCTTTAGTTCGAGAGCTAAAACGAGCTTTGCTCTCTCCCTAAATCCATTCAACCGTGCTTTCAGCACTATGCCCACTCTGGAAAATCTGCTGTTGCAGCAAAATTGCTTCGAGCTTTAATGCTCTCGCATAAAATGGCTACGCGCCGTGCAGGAGTATTCTTATTTTATGCGTAACGAATGTGGAGCAATTTTTATCAAGTCTCATTAGAGAATTGATATTTTCCCAATATGGCAAGTGACATTGGTCACTGCAGATGGGGTTCGGAGTTGAGATAAAGTTTACTTTTAATCTCAAGGCTGAAGAACTGATGCAAGAAAACAAAGTTTTTGCCATGTATTTTCTTCTTTTTCTAAATATCCGCTATGGGTCAAGTTCTATATTATTACCCAAATTAATGTGGAAAAAATAGTAAAATTGACCAAAAACAATAGTAAAATCGGGTAAAAAGGCGAGGAAAATCGTTTATAAGCAGTAAGATTGTGCAGATTGGGGTAAGATTGTTCAAAGGATTTGGAAGATGGCAATTTTATTAGTAATTTTGCATCAGAAACGAAAAACGAAGTCAACACAAAACTTCAACATAGAGGGCGAAAGCCTCCCCGGAAAAGAAACAATTTAGACGTTAAAGAAAAAAGATAAGAATAGATTAGGTAATTATTAGGTAGATTAATTAATGTTTTTTTCCAAACCAAGGATAAACCAAGAAAAACTAAAAGGGCCTGCTGTGAAGCAAGCCCTTTTTTTTATTATTCTATACCTCCTGCTCGTTGCACGAGCGAAACTCGCCCTTAGGCTCACTGACCAGAGCAGGTTCGTCAGCTTGCTGGGGCCGTTAAGCGCGGGAAGTAAATCCTATCAATCTTATTTTTAACGCAAGGGACGCTATGATGCAATGAGCGCAAAGATTTAGATAAAAACCATGCTGCGAAGACTGGCGTCTTGTTGCATTCGGTCTTTTGTCATAGTGATTAAACGAGTTTATCACGTATTCCTCAAGCCCATCTGCCGTACAGAAGTACTTAAGCAGCATGAGAAAATCGCTACGCGAGAACTTTCGTGCAAACGAGGGCAAAGAAAGACTTGCTTTCAATTTGCCGAGTGCAGCCGAAAGTCAAGACGGCATCGCCGGATTAAAATCTTCGTTTCACTCAGAGAAAAATATTTCGGGAAGAGGAAACTTGGAAATAAAATCTATAGAAAGGGAAGGATAAAAAAATCCCTCCGGCTCGGGGAGGCGGAGGGATTATTGGATTATTCTGTAATGCCGTGGTAGGTTTCCTGCACCTGACGGTAGGATTCGAGATTGCCGATGTCGTAACGATGGCCTGGCATTTCCATAGCATGGACAGGAGTCTGGTGGCAAAGCCAAGCGAAATAGCTACCAGGAGCATCAACGCCACAACCGGCCTCAATACCTGCAGGAACAAGACGAGCATCCTCGCGCGTGTAATAATAGAAAGGTGGAGTACACCAGTGAGTCTCTGGATTTGGAGATTTCTCGGTCATGCGAAGAACGCGATCGTTCTCGTCGATGGTGACGATGCCACACTTGAGGATCTTTGTGTCGGATGGCTCGTAGTAGCGCATGATGCACGAAGTCTGCTTCTCTACGGCATAGCGCACGAAACGCTGGAGAGAGAAATCGAGGACATTATCGCCAGCAATGACGAGCATATCGTCGTCGAGATGGAGAAGGTCGACAGCATACTGAATGTCGCGAACAGCACCAAGGCGAGTCTCGTTTGAACTTGTGCCATCGTCGACGATAGACACCTTTTGTGTCTTGTCCTTAGCCCAAGCCTCGAAATGATGGGCGAACTTATGGTTGCTGATTACTACATACTCATCAACAAGGCCAGCACCATCGATATCGTCGATGAGCCAGTCGAGGATTGTTTTGTCGCCCACCTTGAGGAGAGGTTTTGGGAAATTCTCAGTGAGTGGGTAAAGACGTGTGGCATATCCTGCCGCAAGGATTAAACATTTCATATTACTAATATTATGCAGCAGAACTGCGTTTCAAGTTACTTCCTTCGCTGTCCGGCGCCAGCTCTGCTGACTCGCCTGCTTCAGTCAGTGAGCCCGCCATAGGCGCTTTTCACGTTTCAGGTGGTTTCAAGCTTCGCGTTTCAGGTACCATATGCGCGGGCACACTGTACCCGCGAACTGAACGGGAACGACGGAGGCTGCAGAAGCTGCTACCTAAGCAGCGGCAAAGGTAGTAATAAAAAACGAGAAAACAAAGAATTTGCGCTTATTCTTGTTTCAGGATTATATCGACAAGGGCTTTGACATCATCAGCATCAGACTTGGTGTTGCCGTCAATATCAGTCTCGCCATGGTTTGGAACAGTCTCGCCTTTGAGAATGCTGATGAGCATTGCCACATCGCGGATATCCACATTACCGTCGAGGTTGACATCACCCTTCACATAGAGGAATGCCTTATAGGCATTTATTGCCGCTTCAAGAGCATCGATTGCATCCTGAGTAGCAGGAGATGTGTTCTTTGCTGTTGTCAGTTCGGCATAAAAGTCAATGAGAGCCTGCTCCTTTTCCGAAGCAATCTTGTAGAGTTGGAAATCACCCATGTGGAAATATCCACGGCCCGAGTTCGTAGCGGTACAGGTGAATTTGAGGTATTTGTAGCTTGAGCCAAGAGTGAAGTTGGCTGTTACAGTAGAACCAGACGAAATGTCGCTTGACAGATCCAAAGTTGTTATGTCGGTCCAATTGCTATTGTCGTTGCTACCGCTCACTTGGAATGTCTGCACCTGATCAGAGGCGATATCGCGACGAATGAGTTGCATCATCAGTTCACCTTGCACAGCCTCGTTGAGGGTCACAACAAAGTAGTGAGTTCCAGGAGTAACAGATACCGAATTATTATTACCGTCCGACCATGCAGAATGCCAGAAGGTACTTGAGCTACCATCAAGAAGATATGAAAACGAACCTTCAGAAGATTCCGTGTATGGACTTGAGAACTGAGAAGTAGAAGTTATGAGGGAACCCGTCTGTTGGGCTGCAGCCAACTCATCAGCGGTATATAGTCCCTCGGCTTCTTTTATCAAGGCATCGAGGCGGTCCAGCAGTTCGCTATTCTCTTTGACTGTCACCACGTAAGTAAGCGTCTGGCTGCTGTATGTTTCAGTCTGAGCAATAGTTGCAGAAATTGTGGCAGTACCAGCGCCTACGGCAGTTACCAGACCAGTGGTGCTCACGGTAGCAACAGAAGTATTGCTGCTGGTGTACTGAATAGTACCATTACTGTTGGTAGTCAGTTGGTTTGTTCCTGAGTCGCCAATATTCAGCGTAAGGCTCTCCTGAGCAAATGAAGAGGTAGGGAAAGTCAGTTTTACAGTCTCCTCAACATCAATAGGTTCGAGATACCACTGGTTGAAGTCGCTATAAGGTTCCCAACCGACGACAGTACTACCAGTACCACTACCATTACTATGGCTGCCCTGGTGGCAATAATAGTTGAAGCCAGTGTTATAGCCAGAAACCATTGGACGAATAGTACAAGCATATACTTGTTTGTTGTTGCGAGTGACACGAGCCAAAGGACGGATTTCAACCTCTGTGGTGCTTGAAGTAGAGAGTTTTGCCTGAGTACTTGTGGAGATACTTGTGAAATGACCATTTGTACCTACATTATACATCTTATAGGCATTGGTGCTCTCGTCGTACTCAAGATACCACTTGTAGTTATCGCTTGAAGTATTGATTGTGCCCCAGTTGACCCCAGTGCCACTGGCATACATAGCCTTTGTATTGCCATCAGAATAGTTGTAGTAGGTCTTCACATAATATGTGCCCTTAGCATAAGGCGTACGCTTCATTGTAAGTTCGATGATAGCCTGAGAAATCTGAGTGCAGAGGTCTGTAACCTCTGTGTCGGTCATCGAGCTGCAGTTGTTTGCCACAGCAGTCTCGCCCTTAGTGACCAATGTCATGAGAGCATTGTAGAGGTCCTGACGATAGTTACCGCCTTGAGTACCAACAGGAGTAAGAGCAGCCTGAGCGCGAGCAGTCTTACAGATATCGTCGAGTTTCGTCACATTAGTGTCGGAAGCACGAAGTTTCAGACCAGTGGTATAACCCCAAGTAGCCTGACCATAACCATTCATTGCGTCGAAAGTGTACCATCCATCACCACGACCAGAATAGCCGAAGTTGAAGTGGTAGAGGCCATTGCCGTCATATCCGTCGCACACATAAGCATGAGCGGTAGAAGCCACAAGAACAGGACGATAGTTGCCCAACTCTGTGACGACAGCATTCTTCCAAGTAGAAGCACCCATACTTGCATTATAGGTATAAGAAGAACCACTCTGCAAACCAAACAATGCCGCAGCATTATTGGCAACATATTTACTATTTGTGATACTTACACTGGTATTGTAGTTTACCTTGACAGCAGTACCAAGATCACGCATCAGGGTAGCAATGGCAGTAGCCTGTTCGTCGGTGTAACCCTCAGCATAGTCAGGAAGCATTTTGTCCCAGTTGTAGGTACGTGGACCGCTGACGGCCGAACCCGCCACATAAGAACCAGAAGCACTTAAGGAATAAGAATCAATGCTACTGCTGAAAGTACTGCTCGACTGGCCGCCGATGGTATGATAGAGATAATAAAGGATCTGTGCTGTGGCGGTAACCACGCAACAAGTAGCGGTATGGCTACCACTCTGAGTAGGAGTAAGAATGTTGTAAGGAGCATACTGGTCCCAGCGAGTGGTGAGGTAAGGACCCATAGCAGCAGTACCCGTAGCGGCAGCCTTTCGAGGAGTAGAAACAGCATCAGACACAGGAGCATCGCCAAGAGACTCGATGTAAGAAGCATAGTAGTTGAGCATCTCCTGCACAGGAGCAGGAAGATTGTCCTCGTCGAGCGAACCACTGTCGCTATAGCCAATAATCTCCTCTGTGCGGTCGTCGCCAGCAACGATGGTCCAGCCGTTGTCATTGCCATTGTTGAATACATAGAAGGCTGCATCATCAGAAGCAGCACTTTGTGCTGAAGCGCGTCGAGGTTGGGTAGAAGTTGTAAACTCAACACCTAAACTGGAAGCCTTATCTTTAGCAATCTGCAAAGCCTGTTGGCGAGTACGAGGAGCAGCAACGGCATTAACCTCGACGAAAAGAGAAAACAACAGACACGCAAAGACAGCAATCTTGTTCATAATTATAAGTTAGTCGGCGAAATTTTGATAAAATTATATGTTTTGATTATAATATAGTGCAAAGATAATGTATTTTAGTGGAATAATGAAATATTTGCAAATAAATATGCACAAGTAAGTTTGTTTTTCGAGAGAAGAAATACGATGGCGGGCATACATTATGACAAAAAAGCGGAAAGACAGTACGAAAAAATGTTATTTTTTTTGGTATTCTCAAAGAAAACGAGTATTTTTGCGTAGATTGTTTAATCTGGGGCTTAAAAAAGGCATATTATACCCCCAAAAGACGGATTTTCAAGATGTCCTTGACCACATATCAATTGAAGATGGTGATAGCACTGATATTGATAATGATTATCTCGTGCTATGCTGTCCACTGGGTATACTTCAAGATTCTTAGAATCGCAAAAGACAAGAATATTGTAGATAACCCAGACGCAAGAAAACTACAGAAGACACCTATCCCTGTGATGGGTGGCATTGCTGTATTCTTCGGTCTGCTTGTTGGAGTATTGGCTTCGACAGCCCTCCCATATCACTTCCCGGAACACACATCACTCTTCCCTATCATCTGTGCTATGTCGTTGATGCTCTATATTGGAGCGATGGACGATATTGTGGGACTGACGGCAAGAAGTCGCCTTGTGATTGAGATACTGACAATACTCGGACTTATTTATTCGAGCGGGGGATGTATTGACACCTTCCGCGGACTATGGGGCATTTATCAATTCTCGTGGTGGATTGGCGTTCCGCTGACTGTCGTTGCAGGAGTAGGAATAATTAATGCCGTGAACATGATTGACGGTGTGAACGGACTGTCGAGTGGACTATGTATGGTATGTAGTGCAATGTTCGGAGTGTTGTTTGTGCGTTCGGGCGATATGCACAATGCATATCTCGCCTTTGCAATGGCAGCATCGCTATTGCCATTCTTCGTGCATAATGTGTTCGGTATGCGCTCGCGAATGTTTATCGGTGATGCAGGAACAATGGTTATGGGAATCATGATGACATGGTTTGTGATGTGTATTCTGAAAAACGACACCCGACTGACATATTATGCAGGAGCAAAGGGCGTGAACCTCATTGCGTTGGCATTGGCGATAATGAGCGTGCCGGTATTCGACACCCTCCGCGTGATGACAATGAGAATAATGAAAGGAATAAATCCATTCCGTCCGGACAAGACTCACCTGCATCATGTGTTTATTAACATAGGTATCAGTCATTCGATAACATCATTGACCGAAATTCTTATTGCCAGCACAATAGTAGCGATATGGGCTATTGCCGACAAGACACGCGTGAGTTACGACATGCAGTTGTATATTGTAATTATTGCATCGGTGGTACTTGTCTGGGGAACTTATTTCTTCCTGCGTTATCATGTGAACCACCATACCAACCTACTCCACCGTCTGACACATTTCAGTGTGGCGACACATTTAGGACGCAGAGAATGGTGGAAACGACTGACCAGTATTCTTGATGCACCAGAGAAAGACGAATACCTGACAGTGGACGATGAGGCACATGCAGAACACATGACACGCAAATATGAGCATCAGTCGCCTTATGAGCAAAGCAGATTGAAGGTAAGGACATACGTGATGAGTCGTGCAGAGAGTGTCATTGAAGACATTCGCGAATATTCCGGGGCAAGCAAAGAATATGTTGACAAGATTCTGAAAGACGCCATTGAAGACGGAAGAATTGTCGTTGTAAAATACGACAAGGATGGAAATCCGGAAATGATAGCAAAGGTAGAAGAATAAAATAAATCCTCACTCCTTGAAGGGGTGAGGATTTTTATTATTGTTTCAAGGCATAAATGCCGGTTCAAGGTTTTGCGACCGTTTCTGAAGTTTCAAGCAGCGAGCTGCGATTAGGCTTTAGGCGTATTGCTTGCGTTATCATCAGGACTCTCGTGGAGTTGCTTGCGGAAACTGTCCCAATCCTGAAAGCCCGCAAATATGGCAAGACGGTCGAGAGCCTCCTTTGATGGTTTCTCGTGAACCGACTTCACCAGTTTCTGCTCAACCTTTGAGAGCAGAGCCTTAAGTTCGACATTAAACTTTTTCATAGACAATAGAATTTCTTCGTTTCCTGAAATATGGAACCTTACTTATGTCTGTTGGCACGCTGCTCACGATATTTTGCCTTCTGCTTCGCAGAACCAGAACCATGAGCACCAGTGATATACTTCTTTTTCTTAGCCTTGGTCTTCACTTTGCCATCGTTGGCGTCCTTCTTTGGTCCGCCCTTGCCAAAGTTTATACCATTCATCAATATGTTTTCGAAATCGTCCATCATAGGAAAATATATTTTTGTTTCAAGCTTCGCGATTCAAGATTTAAGAGCGCGGGCACACTAAGCCCGCGAACCGAACGGGAACAGCAAATGTAACAAAACTGCGCTTTCAGGTTTTACTCCAGGGGTTCGGTTGCTATTGACTCAACATTACCAGTGATTGGATTGAGCTGGAGTTTTGTGAGCATCTTCTTACCGAAGAGATTGGTTGAGAGAGTCTCGAGACGGCCAAACTGAGCAGCATAGAACTCAAAGCCCTTAACAGCCTTATTGCCCGCAAGGATTGTAGCCTTCACCTTACCAGGGAGATTGACAGTAATGCCAGGATCGTCCTTTTTCTTAGTGTCGTTGTTCACCTCAGCCTTCAGTTCAGGAATAATCTGGAGATCTTCTATATTAATATAATAAGGTGAACCGCCGAGGTCGTCATTGTCGACAAGACCCAACTTCTTTGAGAAACGGAAGAGAAGCGACTTCACATTTGTCTCCTCGCCCTTAGCAGGAACGAAACGAATCTCCTGCTGGATAGTATCCTTTACGGTTACACCCTGGAAAGTCTGGAGAAGAATAGACTCCTGACGATCGAGGTTGGCAAGCATGATGTTCAGCTGAGCACCATCCTTTGGCATGTAGTCAGCCTCACCACGCGAGAGTTCGTTGCGTGAAGAACGAATGTCGTAGATTTCGCGAGCAGTCAGTTCTGCCATCTTGGCAGTAGAACCCGCAGCAAGAATATCCTCGCTCATGAAGTCGTGAGGATTAATTGGTGCAGCCTTTGGAGCTGGTACGAACTCAGCAGGAACCGTTACTGTACGACCTTTAGTATTGATGGCAGTGAGGACACCATTCGAAGCGCGCTCCACATTGAGGATAGTATGCTTCTTGTCGATTGGCACAAAGAATTCCTTTGTTGAATCAGGAATAGCAGTTGTGTACATTGAATATCCCACAATACGATACTCCACTGAAGGAGAATCCTGAGCCGTTTTCTTCAGGAAACGCTCTGAATACAAGGCATATTCGCCCGGAGTATAAGTGCTCTTCTCAATGAGCAACTGGATATGCATCTCCGTCTTTGGGAGATAGTAAGGAGTACCCTCAGCAATCTGAGCGTTTACTGAAAGTGATGCAAGAATCGCAATAAAAAAGAGAAGTGTATGCTTCATTTTTCTGAGTTTTATTTTCATTTTTTATGCGAACGTATTAGGTCGCAAATATAACATTTCGGATTACATCAGTTCGCGGAAGGCATCAGGCAGACATGCAATGATGTCGCTTGCCACCATACTCTCCTGACCGAACTTCTCAGCAGCCTTGTCGCCAGCGAGTCCATGGAGATAGACACCAAGGATACAAGCGGCACGACGAGTATAGCCACGAGCCAGAAGACCAGAGATGATACCTGTGAGGACATCGCCCGAACCAGCAGTAGCCATACCGGCATTTCCCGTAGGATTGATCATTATCTCACCATCAGGAGTGCAAAGCATTGTGTAATGTCCTTTGAGTACGATATACGCACCAAGACGCTGAGCCATCTCATGAGCCTTTGCGAGACGATCGTAGCTACCATTTGAAGTACCGCCCGAGAGCCGATCGAACTCCACCGGATGAGGAGTGAGAATCAGTTCGCGAGGCAACTGGCCCATCCATGTACGATGGTCGGCAAGCATATTCAACGCATCAGCATCGAGAACAACAGGACATTGAGCATGACGAATCTGAGTCATTACTGCTATAGCAGTCTCCTCGTTTCGGCCCAGTCCAGGACCCATTGCAACACACTCATAATCCTCGGTTTCAACAGTCTCCGTAATAAATGTATCCTCACGATCGTGCTGCATTATTGCCTCTGGAACAGAAATCTGCAGAATGTCGTTGTTGCAGAGAGGAGTATGAACCGTCACCTTTCCGGCACCTGTTCTAAGGCAAGCCTTAGAAGAGAGTACAGCAGCACCCGCCATGCCATAGCAACCAGCAAATATCAGAGCATGTCCCATAGTGCCTTTATGAGCAAAAGGTGAGCGTTTGCGGATGATACCCTTTATGTCGTTATGTTCAAGAACATAATACTGGCTAAGCGTTCTGCGGGCAAACTCCTCAGAGAGGTTGATGTCGAGAACTTCAATCTCGCCAAGATAAGGTTCGTTGTCGGCAAGATACATAGCGAGTTTCTTCTGCTCAAGGGTGAGGGTGAGATCAGCACGGATGATGTTCTGGCGAATATTCTCTGTGTTATCCTCGGTCATCAGACCAGAAGGCATATCAATGCTGACAACTGTTGCGTTTGAAGTATTAATATACTTCACTACAGCAGCAAAACCACCCGAAAGAGGTTTGTTGAGCCCCGAACCGAACAAACCATCCACAACAATAGTGTTTTCGTTGAGCTGTGGCGGTTCGAAGTTGAGAGTAACCTCCACGAATTTCTTTATTCGCTTTGTCTCCATCACACGCTTCATGTTACGCTGGCACTCATCGGTGAGTTTCTTGGCCGTATTGAAGAGGTAGACCTCAACGGTGTATCCTTGTTCAGCAAGCAGACGAGCTACAGCAAGAGCATCACCGCCATTATTGCCCGGACCGGCAAAAACCACGAACGACTTGCTCTTGTCCCAACGATAGACAATAGCATCGGTCAAAGCAACGGCTGCACGCTCCATTAGGTCAATGGGACGAATTGGTTCGTGCTCCATAGTGTAGGAATCCCACTCGCGAATTTGTTTTCCTGTAAATATCTTCATCGAAGTAATGTACAATTTGGTTTGACGTACTTGTACGGCAGTTTTCGGCATTCTTGTTATAAAGCGCCTATTTTGAGAGAGCATTTTGCTCTTCAAATGCAAAAATACAAAATTAATGCTAATCATTCGGTAGAAATTGCCATTTTTTTTGTAATTTTGCCAAAAATTATTGCTTTTACGGTATGGATAAGGTAAAAATCAAAGACAAGACCTTCGAAATAATGATGCCTGAATCTGAGATTCTTGCAGCAATCGACAAGGTGGCAGAGCGTATTAATGCAGATATGAAGGACAAGAATCCTTTGTTTCTTGCAGTATTGAACGGTTCGTTTATGTTTGCTTCCGACCTTATGAAGCGCGTCACTATTCCTTGCGAAATCAGTTTTGTGAAACTTGCATCCTACCAGGGAACAACTTCCACAGGAAAGGTGAAGGAGGTTATCGGCATCAACGAGGACCTCTCGGGCAGAACAGTCATCATCGTTGAGGACATCGTGGAGAGTGGATTGACAATGAAGCAGATGATTGAGAGTCTCGGCACACGCAATCCAAAAGAGGTGCATATCTGTTCGCTGTTTGTAAAACCTCACCGCCTGCAAGTTCCGCTCGATATTGACTACGGTGTGATGAATATCGGCGACGACTTCATCCTTGGCTATGGTCTTGACTACGACCAGCAGGGACGCAACCTCAAGGACCTTTATGTCGTTTGTTCGGAATAACCGTATAAGCAAATCCTTAGAATAGAAAACTCAAATTAAATATATAAAGATGAAGAATATTATTATTTTCGGTGCACCAGGCTCAGGCAAAGGTACCTACAGCGACGAGATTGTCAAGAGGTACAACATGGGTCACATCTCTACAGGTGATGTGCTCCGTGGAGAGATTAAGGCCGGTACAGAACTTGGAAAACTGGCTCAGGGATTCATTGACCACGGTCAGCTCATCCCTGATGATGTAATGACAAATATCCTCGCTGCAACTTACGACAAGTTCCCAGCAGGCAAAGGCGTTATCTTCGACGGTTTCCCTCGTACAATTGCTCAGGCAGAGTCGCTGAAGAAAATGCTTGCAGAGCGTGGCCATGATATGGGCGTAATGATTGAGCTCGTTGTTGAGGAAGATATCCTCATGGCTCGTCTTTTGAATCGCGCTATTGAACAGGGCCGTGCTGACGACAACGAAGTGACTATAAAGAAGCGTTTTGCTGTTTACCACGAGCAGACAGAGCCTCTGTCGGAGTGGTTTGGCAATGAAGGCATGCGTAATGTCTTCAAGTGGGCTGAGCATCCTTCAAAGGAAGAAATGCTCGACACTATTTTCGCTTTCCTTGACAGTGTGAATGGTTAAAGGGTTAAAAGGTTAATTTTTAGAATGGCAGAAAGCAATTTCATCGACTATGTAAAGATTCTATGCCGCTCGGGAAAGGGTGGTAAGGGAAGTATGCACCTCCGTCATGTGAAGTACCAGCCAAACGGTGGTCCTGACGGTGGCGATGGCGGTAAGGGTGGTAGCATCTACCTTCGTGCCAACCACAACTACTGGACCCTACTCCACCTGAAGTATCAGCGCCATATCTTCGCTGAGCACGGTGGAAACGGCGGACGCGACAAATGCCATGGTACTGACGGAAAGGACATCTACATTGATGTTCCACCAGGTACAGTGGCTTACGATGCAGAGACTGGTAAGTTCGTGTGCGATGTACGCGACGACGGACAGGTGGTAATGCTCCTGAAGGGAGGACGCGGTGGACTTGGAAACTTCCAGTTCCGTACTGCCACCAATCAGGCTCCACGCTACGCCCAACCAGGTGAGCCAATGCAGGAGATGACTATCATCCTTGAGTTGAAACTCCTTGCCGATGTGGGTCTTGTGGGATTCCCTAACGCAGGAAAATCGACATTGGTGAGCAGTCTGTCTAATGCCCGTCCAAAGATTGCCAACTACCCATTCACCACAATGGAACCATCACTCGG
>DCIM01000060.1:0-1264 GCA_002316005.1 Prevotellaceae bacterium UBA1726
TTTTTGTGCCACAAAAAGAGAATTTCATTATGAAAAGAATACCGATTATTCTCATGTCTATTATGATTGCCTACATGGGAATGGCGCAGACATTGCCAACGGAAAAGGTATTTTTTGCAAGCAACCGGATGCACTATGCTTCAGGCGATACTATCCGTGTGAGTGGATGGCTCGTGCGTACGGACAATATGACCACTCTGCCCTACAGCCAATACCTCTATCTCGAAATGGTTGATGCTTCAGACAGTATCTTTGCCCGACAGAAGATTTCCGTTGATGAGAATGGGGCATTTACAACCCTTTTACCTATTGACTTCAAGGCCCCACAAGGGGCTTATTTCCTTCGTGCCTTCTCGAAGATGATGTGCAACTTCAGCGACATCACCATACCTACCTTTCCAATAGAAATACGCAAAGAGGGGTTCACCGCCCGAAGAACAGAGGGAGGCATGCAATGCAATGTCTTTCCTGAGGGAGGACACCTCACTGCGGGCGAGATGCAGAAGGTGGCAATAAACATCTGCGACGAGGCGGGAAATCCTTGGCAGACATCTTTCAGGATTACTGATTCGGATGGCAACACCGTACTTTCCGCCGCGACAACAGCGTCAGGATGGCAGATTATTCCTATTTCGCCTGTGAAAGGAAAGCACTATTACATAAAGGTGGAGGGCGATAAGGAAATGCCTCTTTGGGCGATGCCAGAAATTGACGACTCAACACCTGCCCTGCGACTATCACAAAGAAAAGATCGTATTCATTTCCGCATTGACGGAGAATTGCCGAAAGACGCAAAACTCTATTCCTACAATCAGTCAACGGGGTTGATGCTTTTGTCGGTACAGAAACAGGGAGATGTGGACATTAGTGGCGTTGGCACCGGATTGACAACACTTATCCTTACCGACAAGAACAACCACACCCTGAGCGAAGGGCATATATGGCAATCAACCAGTATGAAACAGACCTCTGAAATTCGCACAGAATATAATGTAGGTGAGGGGATTGCCCCAAAGGAAATTGCTGCCGGCAATTCCACTACAATAGTAAGATTCATTCCTCTGGACGAGGCGGGAATGGCTATTACAAGCGACTATATTCCTACGGCCGAGGCCACAATAAACTTCGAATCCGACCTAATCTCCGAAATGCCTTTCCCTCGCAACTATGCAATGGAGAGCAAAGCCGACCGAATGACCGACATCATCTGCTGGATGCATTCGGCAAGGTTTGGACGTATGGACATTGCAAAGGCGATGGAAAA
>DCIM01000060.1:1286-10217 GCA_002316005.1 Prevotellaceae bacterium UBA1726
GAAATATCAGCCTGAAGTGGCAAACACCATCAGAGGAAAAGTCTATGGCAAAGGCAAGCACTGGAAACTCAAGGAGGGTAGCGTCATAGCCTATCAGCGCAGCAATGCCGCCACTTTCACGGCAGATATGCACAAGGACGGTACTTTCCACATGCCTGTGGGCGACTATCCTCAAGGCGATGGCTTCTTCGTGAGTGCCGTTGACAAGAAAAACAATTCTGACTTCTACGACTATGAGTTCTTAGGCGACACCCTACCTTCTGTCAGAAACTATAAGAAGTATGCACTTGAGGGTTCCACTTTGCAAACTTCGGCAAACGACAGTTGGAAGAAATTCGATTGGGATGGAGTGAACGACATTCCTGAAGTGAGGATTACTGCTCATGTGAAGAAGGACTATGTGCAGGAGGAAAAGGAGTTTTATGGAAACAAACTCCTCACCGAGGAGGAAATGGACAAGCATAACTACCAGACTTTCCAACAGATGATCTATCACTACGCGCCTTATATGAAGTTAATTCAGGCGGGTGTAATTGTTGATGACGACTCTCAAGGAGCAAAAAAGGAAGTCGTCGCAGCTGGCGGTCCTCCTGAGTATCACCTCTACCCTGCTTCGCGCTTATCAACGCTCAAAGGAAGTACTGAGATAAAGATTTTCATTGACGGGGCTCTTGTCACCGCCACAGAGGCTGTCAATATCAACATGAGTGATATTGCAACAGTGGAATTCCTAAGTCCGGCGCAGTCATTAGCCCGCCACGCATTCTGCCTTGACGGTTGTCTGGAACTGACAACAAAAGGTTTCAATCCACAAAGCATCAAGAGCAAAGGCGTTATGTATATTCCAACCATCGGCATTGCCAACTACGGAGTTGCAAAACCTGAGATAACGACTCCTGACAAACCGGGCGAATATCTCATGATTATCGATTGCCTGACCGAGGACCACCAACCACAGACCTTTATCCAAAAAGTCTCTGTGAAAGAATCGCATAATTCGGTTGGAGACTGTGGATAGCATTTCGCAAAGAATATTTGGCAATAATGAATAAAAATAGTATCTTTGCACCAAAAATTCAAAATAAAGCATTATGATTATGAGAGTATTCTTGGTTGCATTATTCTTCTTGCAAGCAATAAACATCTCCGCTCAGTCGCTTCAGCATGAGAAAGTTTTTATCACTGCTGACAAAATGCTTTATGCCACAAATGACACAATTCGTCTCACGGGGGTAGTACTTAACGAACAGCATAAGTCGGAGACATATAGCAATTACGCCTACATAGACATCATTGACAGAAACGATTCAATATTGTCGCACCAGAAAGTAGCAAGGAACGAGAATGGATTGTTTTCAACGGAATATGCCATTCCATCCGACCTTCATGCCGGCATTTACCATATTCGTGCATACACCCGGTTCATGCAAAACTTCACACCGGCGATAATCCCATCTGTGACAGTGAGCATCAACCAGGCGGTTTCGCAGAAAGAGGAGACAAGCACCCTCTACTGCGATTTCTTCCCTGAAGGAAAGAATGTTGGCAAAGACAAGATTCAACGCTTTGGTGTTTATATCAGAACAGCCGATGGAACTGCTCTTCCTTTCCCATTCACTATAACAAACGACGAAGGCACGACATTGATTTCCTCAACAACATCAGAATCGGGTTGGCAGATGATTTCTGTGATGCCCGTTGATGGTCAGCACCTCTATCTTAATATTGATTATAATGGCAAAAGGCAGAGTTTTCTCATGCCTAATGCCTCCGATGGCGAACATATCCGACTGATGGCGGGAAAGAAAACCATTGCCTACGAAATAAACGGAATGAAACCTGGCAGAGACTATAGATTGTTCCTGTATAGTTCTTCGTTTGGTCTTCTCGCCATACCTTCTGTTTCTGAGCATGGCACTTGTCTGGTTGATGAAAAAATGAAAGGTGTTGTCACCCTCTTATTGACCGACAACAAAGGGGATATTCTGTCGGAGGCTTCTGCGTGGCATGACTTCACGAATGGAGAAACAAGTGCAACAGCAACAACCATTACTCGATTCATCCCTGCGGACACACCAATCGTGATGCTCTCCTCTGCCGAACAACAGATTTATTTCTCAAACGATTTTTCGTCAACTGTTCCTTTCCCTACTCAGATAATGTTTGATGACGCCAAGCAACGCTCTAATGATATCAACACATGGCTTTTCTCAGCAAGTTTCAATCGATTGGATATGACAGAAGCCGTAAAGGGCGATTTCGTTTATAACTATGTTCCGGAAACAGAATGTCAACTCCGAGGAACTGTAAAAACTAAAGATGGATTCAAACTGAAGCGTGGAACGGTTGTAGCTATGTGCCTTGACAACGGAATTGCAGAGGAAGCAGAAATAGGAAAAGACAGCCGTTTTATGCTTACACTTCAGGATTTTACAAATGGTGACACCTTCTTCCTTCAGGCAAAGGAGAATGACTATGACAAAAAGGAATATACCATTGTGATGGACAAAGAGAATATACCACCATTCGTAGAACCATCCTCACTGCAGATAGAACACCTATTCACAGAAACTGCAAACGACACATACACAGATAATGATTCCGAGCAACTCTCCGAGATAAAAATTACTGCCAAAGCCCGTAGAGTGAAATACACTGCCGAAGATCGTTTCTACAAAAATAGATATATCGAAAGTGAAGATATTGAGAAATTCAATATCATCAGTTTGCATCAATTACTAAGGTCATTTTTCAGTATCTATATGACAGTGGGCGAGAGATACATTACAACACGCCGACCTTCTGTACTTCATCATACAATCGACATGAATGGAGACAATATCTCAAATACGATTCCGCTTGTCATTGATGGTGTAAAAATGGAACTATATGAAGCAGAAGCCCTGTGTACGGTAGACGATATCGTATATGTGGAATACCTTTCTCCGGCACAAACCCTTGCCCAACCAGGATGCTTTGGTTGTATCAATGGAGCCGTTGCCATAAAAACGGGAAGGAAATTCAAAGCAGTCGAAAAACGCCACGGAACATATTACACTCCTCTTGGAATATCCTCTTCATTGCCAATTGCAAAGGGAACCCCTTCTGTGTCAGGTCAATACATAAAGATAGAGGACACATTCACCTCTGACGGAAACATCAAATCAAAGGCAAGCAGAGTCAGTATTGGAGAACCTTAGCATCAGAAAAGGACTTTCTGGGAAATGAAACAACAAAGGGCGGAGGAAATTCTCTGCCCTTTGCGTTTATATTGAGATGTGATGATTAATAACCAATAGCGGTGTTGAGCATTGGAATCTGATTCTCGGTGAGTCCGAGGAGCGATTGAATGCCTTTCACATTCATAGTGGCGCGGATACAGGTCTTTATTCCTACTGCGGCACAGAATACATTGACATTCTCAGCAGCAATTCCCGAATCGGCAAATACCATTCCGCGAGCATGGTCGCCTGGCATGCGGAACTTATCAATATCGCCTACGAAGACAAGGAACATCGGTGCATCGTTGAAGTTGTCCTGGCGGTCGGCAACGAGTTTGCGGTGGTCGCCTTCGGCAACAATCTTCAACGAGTTGCTCTTTGCATCATATAACCCAACTCCATCCTCATCGAATACATAGACAAGAATCTCCTGACGGTTCATGGCAGTTGGCGAGGTGATGTTGCCATTCTCGCGGTTAATGCCTACAGCCGACCAAAGGATGTCTGCCTTATCCTGAATATTCACTGGACGAGCCTCATACTGGCGGTCGGTACGACGATTACTGAGGGTTGTCATAATGTCGGTGCCTCGTGTCTCGCTGTGCTTTGGCAATGGCATTACCTTTGTCTTTGCTACGAGTTCCTTACGCAATGCCTCGGCAGTAATGGCTTTAGCAACTACCACTCCGTTGTCATCAACGAGTACGAGCGAAGGAATCCAACTGATACCGTATTTCTTTGCTACAGGACTATCCTTCATCTTCTTCATGCCACATACCTGCAACCAAGGGCAGTTGGCTGTGCTGAGATAACGCTTCCACGAACCTTCATCAAAGTCGAACGATACTCCAAGCCATTCAATCTGCTTACCTTCTATTGTGACATCCTTGAAATCATTATATAGTTGAATCATCTCAGGCATCTCTCGGCGGCAATCGCCACACCATGATGCCCAGAAATCAATGACTACATACTTGCCACGGAAATCCTTGAGACTATGCTTTACGCCGAGTGTATCGGCCATTGTGAACTCAGGAGCCTGTGTACCCTCCTGTATTGTTGGCAGATAATCCTGTGCGAACGCCCCCGCCGCAACAACTGCCATAACGATTGTGAGAATGATTTTCTTCATATTGTTGTTCTTTTGCATTTTATCACATTAAAAGTTTTTTCTTTTAAACATATAATTCCCATATAATTGGCCATGTAATTAATCATTAATTATAATTTGTGGAATTCGTTAAAAGAAAATTAATGGAAAATTAATGGATAATTGGTGATAATTAATGTTTAAAAAAGTCCTATTATTTTTGTTCATTATGTTATTTTCAAAATCATCATAAGAGCAATTCCGCAATGTCGGGGCCGAGGAACTGACCGAGGATCTCGGGCGAGAGGGGTGGCTGATGAACGGAGAGACCTTCATCAAAAAGCCACAGGCGGTCAGCGAGGCGAAGGGCAAGTTGCAGGTCGTGAGTGGTCATGAGGATTATCTTTTGTTCATCCACAGCAAGGCGATGGAGCAACTGATATAGTTCCACACGACTCTGGAAATCGAGAAATGCTGTCGGTTCATCGAGGAGGATGACTGGTGTCTGCTGAGCCAGTGTCTTTGCAATCATCGCCTTCTGGCGTTCGCCATCGCTCAGCGTATTCACTTGCCTTGATTCAAGATGCGTGATGCCTACAGATTTCATTGCCTCATCAACGATGAGATAATCCTCTGCGGTGAGATTGCCGAAGAACCCGGTGTAAGGTGAACGACCAAGCGAAACGAGTTCGCGAACGGACATCTCGTTAAGGTCGGTTTGTTCAGTGAGGACAATGCCAATGGTGCGAGCAAGTTCCTTCCGGTCAAAGGCGGAGAGTGGTTTTTCGCCAATCATTATCTCGCCCGAGAGCAATGGTTGAAATCCCGCCAATGTACGGAGCAAGGTACTTTTACCTATACCGTTTCGACCGAGAAGGCACACCAGTTCGCCCGCCTCGAGAGTAGCGGTTATTCCGTCAGCCACAACCTTCTGGCCATAGCCGATAGATACATTATTTAATGATAGATGCCGGTTCATTATAGGTTACCTAATATCAGGTTGAATGCAAAGATAACCATTAATTCACTAACCACCAAAAAAAGCCCTCAAAAAAAACGGGCACCCCGCTGGGCGCCCGACAAACTTAACATTTGATAGGGAAAATTGAGCCTCAAACCGAGGCGGTATTTCTTTACTTGCTCAAGAAAGCATCAACCTTCTTGGCGATGTCGCGACCAGAAGCCATGGCACGGACAACAAGCGAAGCACCACTTGCAGCATCACCCGCAACAAACACATTCTCTGGGAACTCTGGTTGCTGTGGCTTGAGAAAGCCCATTGCCAACAGGACGAGTTCGCAACGGATAACCTCTGGTTTGCCTGCCTCTACCATTATTGGGCGACCGCCCTCTGGATTTGGTTGCCAGTCGATTGGCTGAACCTTCACTCCGACAAGTTTGCCATCCTTGCCAATGAACTCCAACGAGTTGATGTTCCAACGGCGAGTACAACCTTCCTCGTGACTTGAAGTGGTCTTCAGTGTGCGAGGCCAGTTTGGCCAAGGGTTCTGCGGGTCAACAGGACCTTCAACTGGCTTTGGCATAATCTCAATCTGAGTGACGCTCTTGCAACCCTGACGATGAGAAGTACCGATACAATCCGAACCAGTGTCACCACCACCGATGACAAGCACATCCTTACCCTTTGCTGTCACGCGCTCCTCCTTCGAGAACTCCTGACCAGCAAGAACACGGTTCTGCTGAGCCAGCATCTCGAGGGCGAGGTGAACACCCTTGAGTTCGCGTCCAGGAATATTGAGGTCGCGTGCCTGTGGAGTACCTGTTGCCACTACATAAGCATCGAACTCACCCCAACCTGAAGGCAACTTGCCCTTCTTTGCAAATTCCTCAATATCGATATTTGCACCATACTTGAAAGTGATGCCCTCCTCTACGAGGAGATTGATGCGACGGTCGATGATAGCCTTATTGAGTTTGAAGTTTGGAATACCATAACGCAACAAACCACCTGCAGCCTCGTTCTTATCGAATACGGTCACATCATAACCCTTCTTGTTGAGTCGGTTGGCAGCAACCAATCCCGCAGGACCAGCGCCAATCACAGCCACCTTCTTTCCATTGCGAGGATACGACTGAGGTACGATAAATCCCTCACGCCAAGCACCTTCGGTGATTGCCGCTTCATTCTCGCGGTTGGTTGTTGGTTCGTGGATGGTCATATTCAGTACGCATGCCTTCTCGCAGAGGGCAGGACAGATACGACCAGTGAACTCAGGGAAGTCGTTTGTCTCGTTCAGACGCTGATAAGCCAACTCCCATTCGCCTTTGTAGAGAGCATCGTTCCATTCTGGTGCCTTGTTGCCGAGAGGGCAAGCCCAATGGCAGAATGGTACACCACAATCCATACAGCGACTTGCCTGTTCGCGGCGTTGTTTTGTATTTAGTGTCTGTTCAACCTCAGAGAAGTCCTTTACTCTGTCATGAACCGGACGGTAACCAGCCTCCTGGCGTGGAACCTCCATAAATGTTTTTAATTTTCCCATAATGGCCTCCTCCTTAATTGTTTATAATTTGCATATTAGCGATCTTCTCCTGCAACTTACGCATCTTCTCTTCCTCGAGCACGCGCTTGTATTCAATAGGTACTACCTGAATGAAATCCTCAATGTAGCGGTTCCAGTCATCGAGCATCTTACGAGCAAGGGCAGAACCGGTGTAGAGATAATGCTGACGGATGAGTTCGTGGAGTTCCTTACGGTAAGAAGCCTCCTCGACAAGGTTGATTTCCACCTGATCCATGTTACAGAAGTAGTCGAAGTTGTGGTTCTTGTCCCAGACATAAGCCACACCACCCGACATACCTGCGGCGAAGTTACGGCCTGTCTCACCGAGCACTACCACACGACCGCCTGTCATGTACTCACAGCAGTGGTCGCCAGCACCTTCGATTACGGCGATTGCTCCAGAGTTACGAACACCGAAACGCTCACCTACACGACCGTTGACATAGAGTTCACCTGTCGTAGCACCATAAAGACCTGTGTTACCAGCAATGATGTTATCCTCGGCAACGAAGTCCTGACTTGAACGGGCAGGTGGCAAGATTGAGATGCGTCCACCTGAGAGACCCTTTCCGAAGTAGTCGTTAGCCTCACCTTCGAGTTTGAGGTTGACACCCTTCACAGCGAAAGCACCAAACGACTGACCGGCAGAACCCTTGAACTTAATATTGATGGTTGAATCAGGAAGACCTGCCTCACCGTATTTCTTTGCAATCACACCCGAGAGCATTGTACCAACGGCACGGTCGGTGTTCTTTATCGCATAGTCGAGATTTATCTCCTCAGCATTGTCAATAGCATTCTGCGCTGCCTTGATAATCATCTCGTCCTTCACACCTTCAACCTTAGTATATTCACCGCGATCCCAGCAAAGGTCGGTATCACTCTCCTTGTAGAGCAGACGAGAGAAATCGATTGTGCCTTGCTTGGTCGATTTGTCCTGTGGCTTCACCTCAATAAGGTCGGTGCGACCGATGATATCCTTGAGTTTCTTTGCACCCATCTCTGAGAGGTATTCGCGAACCTGCTCAGCGAGGAACATGAAGAAGTTCTCTACATATTCTGCCTTACCATGGAAGTGCTCACGGAGTTTCGCATCCTGAGTGGCAACGCCCACAGGACAGGTGTTGGTGTTACACTTACGCATCATCACACAACCGAGTACAATCAGTGGCAGTGTACCAAACGAGAACTCATCTGCACCGAGCAATGCCATGAGGATGACATCGCGCGAGGTCTTCAACTGACCGTCTGTCTGCAGACGAACCTGATTGCGGAGTCCGTTCTTCACGAGTGTCTGCTGTGTCTCGGCAAGACCAATCTCTGGCGAGATACCAGCGAAACGCATTGAACTTGCAGGCGAAGCACCTGTACCGCCCTCTGCACCAGAGATGACGATAAGGTCGGCCTTTGCCTTTGCCACACCGGCAGCAATTGTTCCAACACCACTCTCGGCAACGAGTTTCACACTGACAGCCGCTGTTGGGTTGATGTTCTTGAGGTCGTAGATGAGCTGTGCAAGGTCCTCGATAGAATAGATATCATGATGTGGTGGAGGCGAAATCAATGTGATGCCTGGGATAGCATTACGAGTCTTGGCAATGATGTCGTTCACCTTGAAACCAGGCAACTGACCACCCTCACCAGGCTTTGCACCCTGTGCCACCTTAATCTGAATCTCCTCGGCATTGACGAGGTACTCGGCAGTAACACCGAAACGACCTGATGCAATCTGCTTTGTCTTTGACGAAAGGCTCACGCCGTTAACCTCTGAGTGATAGCGGGCATTGTCCTCACCACCCTCACCGGTGTTGCTTCGTGCGCCAATCTTATTCATTGCAAGGGCCAGTGCCTCGTGTGCCTCGATTGAGAGGGCACCGAACGACATCGCACCTGTCACGAAATGCTTTACTATTGATTCTGCCGACTCTACCTCCTCCATTGGAGTTGGTGTTGCAGCCTTCTTGAATCCCATGAAGTCGCGGATGAAGATTGGTTTCTCCTTCTCATCGACAATCTTCTCCCACTCCTTGAACTTCTTATACGAACCAAGGCGTGTAGCGAGTTGCAGTGTAGCGATTGTCTCTGGGTTCCATGC
>DCIM01000051.1 GCA_002316005.1 Prevotellaceae bacterium UBA1726
GTACTTGTATTTGGCCTTGCTTATGCATGGCGGAAAGGAGCTCTCGAATGGAAATAAGAAAGCCTTCAATCAAGTCTATTCCATACAATGAGTGGAAAGACAATGAGACTCTCGAGAAACTCATCAACGAGCTCAACGAAAATGGTGTGAATGCCATCTGTGGCAATCTCGACGCACTCATCAACTGGGGTCGTTCGAACTCACTCTGGTCATTGACCTTCGCTACATCATGTTGCGGTATTGAGTTCATGGCTTGCGGTTGTGCGCGTTATGACTTTGCCCGTTTCGGCTTTGAGGTAACTCGAAACTCACCTCGTCAGGCAGACCTTATCATGTGCGCGGGTACTATCACGCACAAGATGGCTCCAGTGTTGAAGCGTCTCTACGACGAAATGGCAGAGCCAAAGTATGTTGTGGCAGTTGGTGGTTGCGCCATCTCAGGTGGTCCTTTCAAGAGCAGTTACCATGTTGTAAAGGGTATCAACGAATTCCTTCCTGTTGATGTTTACATTCCAGGTTGTCCTCCACGGCCAGAGGCAATCCTCTACGGAATGATGCAGTTGCAGCGTAAGGTTAAGGTTGAGAAATTCTTCGGCGGCGTGAACAGCAAGCAGAAGAACCCTAACGGAGTAGTAATTAAAGACCTCCCTAAGAAGTTCATGGAAGACGTGAAGTCTTGGTGGGGTAGTAAAAAGTAAGGAGGAATCGAAATGAAACTTAACAACATTGTATATTCTTTCGCTGAGTTCCCTGCAAAGATGGCAGAACTCAAGAATGAGAAGCATTTCGACTATCTCGTTACTATCATCGGTGAAGACTTCGGTGAGGAAGGTCTCGGTTGTATCTATATCCTTGAGAATACAGAGACAGCAGAGCGTATCTCAGTGCAGTCGATGGCAGAGAAGAAAGGCGAGCACGATGTGATGTGGTCGGTTTACGACCTCTGGAAGACAGCCGACCTTCAGGAGCGTGAAGTCTTTGACTTCTACGGAGTGAAGTTCCTCGGTCATCCAAACATGCACCGCATTTTCCTCCGCGATGATTTCAAAGGTCATCCATTCCGCAAGGACTGGAAGGCAGAAGACGATACATACTCACTCGAAGATGACAAGGAAGATGCATTCGCTACACGCTACGATCTTGACAAGAACGGCAATGTAGTGGAGACACGCACACCACTCTTCGATGATGATGCATTCGTGATGAACATCGGTCCTCAGCACCCATCAACCCACGGAGTACTCCGTCTTGAGACAGTGCTTGACGGTGAGACAGTGAAGAAGATCTACCCACATCTCGGTTATATCCATCGTGGTATAGAGAAGATGTTCGAGGAGATGACCTATCCACAGACACTCGCAATGACCGACCGTCTGAACTACCTCTCGGCAATGATGAACCGCCACGCAATCTGTGGTGTCATTGAAGAGGCACTCGGAGTAGAGTTGAATGACCGCATCAAGACAATCCGTACCATCATGGACGAGTTGCAGCGTATTGACGGACACCTCCTCTACCTCGGTTGCTACGCACAGGACCTCGGTGCTTTGACAGCATTCCTCTTCTGTATGCGCGACCGCGAGTATGTGCTCAACTGCATGGAGGAGACAACAGGTGGTCGTCTTATCCAGAACTACTATCGCATTGGTGGTCTTCAGGAGGATATCGATGAGAACTTCCAGGAGAATGTGAAGAAGCTCTGCACATATCTGAAGCCAAAACTCCAGGAGTATGTGAGCGTATTCGGTGACAATGTCATCACACACCAGCGTCTTGAGGGTATGGGCCACTTCACAAAGGAGCAGTGTATCGACTACGGAATCTCAGGTTCAAACGGTCGTGCTTCGAACTGGGCAAATGATATCCGCAAGAAGTATCCATACGATATGTACGATAAGGTAGAGTGGGAGCAGGTAGTCCTCGAAGAGAGTGACGCACAGGCTCGCTACTATCTCCGTGTGAAGGAAATCGAGCAGTCAATCCGCATCATCGAGCAGTTGATCGACAATATTCCTGAAGGAGAGTACTACATCAAGCAGAAGCCAATCATCAAGTGTCCAGAGGGCCAGTGGTACTATGCTGTTGAGGGTACATCAGGAGAGTTTGGCGTTTACCTCGATTCTCGTGGTGACAAGAGCCCATACCGTATGAAACTCCGTCCAATGGCCCTCTCGCTTGTAGGTGCTCTTGACGAGATGCTTCGCGGTTTGAAGGTAGCCGACTTGATCGCAGTAGGTGCAGGTCTTGACTATATCATCCCTGATATCGATAGATAAGAAGCCCCCCTCTCGCTCCCCCGTGGGGGAGAAAGAGAGATACCTTATTAAATATATATAAGGTGTAAACGAAGTAAATAATAAATTAATAACATTAAGCAAAGTCCTCTGCCTCAAATGGTATGACAATCTCCTCCCCTCGGGGAGGTCGGGTGGGGGCTTAATAATTTATGTTTGATTTTTCAGTAATAGCAAATTGGTTTGACATGCTTCTCAACATAACCCTTGGGTTACCAGGCTGGCTGTCAACCACTATCGAGATGGTAATAGTAGGCCTCGCAATCATTGTTGCGTATGCTCTGCTCGCTATTGTCTTGATTTTCATGGAGCGAAAAGTCTGTGCCTTCTTCCAGTGCCGTCTTGGTCCTATGCGAGTTGGTCCTTGGGGCTTGCTTCAGGTTTTTGCCGATGTATTCAAGATGCTCATCAAGGAGATCTTCATCGTTGACAAAGCCGATAAGTTGCTCTATTGTATTGCACCAATCCTCGTTATCGTAGGTTCAGTAGGTGCATTCTGCTTCCTTCCTTGGAACAAGGGTGCTGTCATCCTTGACTTCAATGTAGGTATCTTCCTCTACACAGCCATTAGTGCCATGGGAGTTGTTGGTGTGTTCCTCGCAGGTTGGGGTTCGAACAACAAATATGGTCTTGTATCGGCTATGCGTGGTGCCGTACAGATGATTTCTTACGAAATGTCACTCGGTCTCTGTCTTGTTACAGCATGTATCCTCACAGGAACAATGCAGGTATCAGGAATCTGCGAGGCACAGAGCGGACCTTTCGGATGGCTTATCTTCCAGGGCCACATCCCAGCAATCATTGCATTCTTCATCTTCCTCATTGCAGGCAACGCAGAGGCCAACCGTGGTCCTTTCGACCTTGCTGAGGCAGAGTCGGAGTTGACAGCCGGTTACCACACCGAGTATTCAGGTATGGGCTTCGGTTTCTACTATCTGGCAGAGTTCCTCAACCTGTTCATCGTAGCAGGTATGACATCGCTCGTGTTCCTTGGTGGTTATGCACCAGTACAGATTGGTGTTGCAAACTTTGATGCTGTGATGGATATGATTCCTGGTATCGTTTGGTTCCTTGCAAAGGCATTTGCAATGGTATGGTTGCTCATGTGGATTAAGTGGACCTTCCCACGTTTGAGAATTGACCAGATTCTTAAGCTTGAGTGGAAGTACCTCATGCCACTTGCGCTTCTCAACCTTGTGCTGATGACTATCTGTGTAGCATTCGGCTGGACAGGTTCAGTTATCGGTGGTGCTGTCATTGCATTAGTAATAATCGCAGTTCTCGCAGTAATCGGCGTTCGCGCTCTGAAGTTCCGCAAGCAGTTTGCAGAGGATCAGAAGCTCGTGGGCGTTGATCTCGCTGTAAAGAAAGATAAGTAAATTGTATAAAAAAATATGGCTAATAAAAAATCATATTTCGGTGCCGCTCTGGATGGTTTGAAGACCCTCCTCACAGGTATGGATATCACCATGGGTGAATATGCCACACCAAAGGTGTCAGAGCAGTACCCAGAGAACCGCAAGACCGAGCACATTGCTGCTCGTCACCGTGGAACTCTTGTGATGCTGCACGACGAGAACGGCAAGAACAAGTGTACAGCTTGTACCCTTTGCGAGAAGACTTGTCCAAACGGCACCATCAAGATTACCTCTACAATGGTGACCACAGCCGACGGAAAGAAGAAGAAGCTTCTTCAGGACTATCAGTACGACCTTGGTGACTGTATGTTCTGCCAGCTTTGCGTCAACGCTTGTAACTTCGGCGCTATTGAGTTTGTTAATGATTTCGAGAACGCTACCTTCGACCGCAATGCTCTCGTTCAGCATCTGAACATCGCCCCTACAGCAGAGGAGATGGCACAGTATGAGGAGAATGCAAAGGTTGCTGCTGAAAAGGCCGCAGAGGCTGCAAAGGCAAAGGCTGAGGCAGATGCCAAGGTTGCTGCAGAAGCTGCTGCTGCACCAAAGGCAGAAGCACCAATTGCAGAGGCACCAAAGGCAGAAGGTACTAAAACAGAGGAGGCATAAACTATGGCAAATATCATTATGTTTGGCATTCTTGCAGTCGTAGTAGTCTGCGCTGCCCTCTATTGCATCTGCACAAAGTACATCATGCGCGCTGCAACATCATTGTTGTTCGTACTCTTTGGAGTAGCAGGCCTGTACTTCCTTCTCGACTACACCTTCCTTGGTGCAGTTCAGTTGAGCATCTATGCCGGTGCAATCACAATGATTTATATCTTCGCTATCCAGCTTGTAGGCAAGCGCAACCTCCAGGGTCTCACAGAGCAGTTCAAGGGCTCGCGTGTAGCATCTGGTCTTGTAATGGCACTTGTTGGAGTAGTGACAGTGGTAGGAATCCTTCTCAAGAACAGTTTCTTCTACGGAGCTGAACTGTTGGGAGACCGTGAAGTTTCGATGGACCAGATTGGTACAGCACTTGTTGGTGCAGGCAAGTATCAGTATGTGCTTCCATTCGAGTTCATCTCAGTATTCCTGCTCGCATGTATCATCGGCGGACTTTTGATTGCCCGCGACCATAAAGAAGAGGAGAAATAAGTTATGGCAATACCAGTAGAATTCTATTTTGTGCTTTCAGCACTGTTGTTCTTCATCGGCTTCTTCGGTTTTGTAACCCGCCGAAATCTTATTGCTATGCTCATCTCCATCGAGCTTGTGCTCAATGCCGTTGACCTTCAGTTTGCAGCATTCAACCGTTTGCTCTATCCATTGGGCAACGAGGGTATGTTCATGACTCTGTTCTCAATCGGTGTCAGCGCAGCCGAGTCAGCAGTGGCTGTAGCAATCATCATCAATGTTTACCGTCACTTCAACAGCGATTCGGTGAACTCTATTCAGAATTTGAAGAATTAATCAACTCACAATTAATAAAACAGAAGAAAATGAATTATAGTGCAAACCGAATGCAGAGAGTTCACTTTATGCTGAGGTGCCGCCTATAATCTATTGGATTTTTAAATTAAAAAAATACAATGAATAATTTCGGTTATACAATCTGGATTCTTCTTCTTCCTCTGCTTTCATTCCTCGTTGTGGGTCTGATTGATTATTTCAGAGGTAAGAAAGGTTGGAATCCAAACCTTGCTGCCGGAATCGGTACTTGCTCGCTCGGTGCAGTCACCGTGTTGAGTTATATCACTGCATTCCTGTACTTTGGTCTGGACCGTGTTGACGGAGTTCTTCCAACACTCGTTCCTTACAACTTCACTTGGTTGCCACTCGGCAGCCTGCACTTCGACCTTGGTATCCTTCTGGATCCAATCTCGGTTATGATGCTCGTAGTAATCTCTACAGTATCACTCATGGTGCATATCTACTCATTCGGCTACATGCACGGTGAGAAAGGATTCCAGCGCTACTACGCATTCCTTTCGCTCTTCACCTTCTCAATGCTCGGATTGGTACTTGCTACAAACATCTTCCAGATGTACATGTTCTGGGAGTTGGTAGGTGTAAGTTCTTATCTGCTCATCGGTTTCTACTATACCCTTGGTGCAGCAATCCACGCTTCAAAGAAGGCGTTCATCGTTACTCGTTTTGCCGATGGATTCTTCCTTGTAGGTATCCTCATCTTCGGTTACTACACAGGAAGCTTCAACTTCACTTTCGCTAACGGTCTCGACCCACAGGTAGCAAGTGAGATGGGTATGACAGTATGCAATGCTGCAGCAGCTTCGAAGGAGACATTCTTCGGACTTATGGTACTCCCAACAGCCCTCGTGCTTATGTTCATTGGTGGTGCTGGTAAGTCAGCAATGTTCCCACTCCACATCTGGTTGCCAGATGCTATGGAAGGTCCAACACCAGTATCTGCGTTGATTCACGCTGCTACCATGGTTGTTGCTGGTGTATTCCAGATTGCACGTATGTTCCCACTCTGGGTTGAGTATGCTCCACAGGCAATGACAATCGTTGTTGTGGTAGGTGCATTCACAGCATTCTATGCAGCAGCCGTAGCTTGTGCTCAGAGCGATATCAAGCGCGGTCTTGCATTCTCTACAATCTCTCAGATTGCATTCATGATGGTAGCACTCGGTGCTTGCACATCAATGGAGTTGACACATCACGAGCACGGTGGCTTGGGCTACCTCGCTGGTATGTTCCACCTCTTCACTCACGCTATGTTCAAGGCTTGTCTGTTCCTCTGTGCTGGTGTTATCATTCACGCAGTTCACACAAACGAGATGTCAGCAATGGGTGGCTTGCGCAAGTACATGCCTGTTACAAACTGGACATTCTTCATCTCATGTCTCGCAATCTCAGGTATTCCATTCTTCTCAGGCTTCAGCTCAAAGGATGAGATTATCTCGGCTTGTATGCACTACAGCCCAGTACTCGGTTGGTTCATGACAGGTGTTGCCGCAATGACAGCATTCTACATGTTCCGTCTGTACTACTGCATCTTCTGGGGCAAGGAGAACAAGGAACTCCACGCACATCACACTCCAGGCGAGCACTCTTGGGCAATGAAGTTCCCACTCATCTTCCTCACAGTAATCACAGTTGGTGTAGGTGTTATCACCACAATCAGCGGTTTCGGCTGGGGAATGGAATGGGCAAGTTTCGGTAACCTCGTGACTGCTTCAGGCAAGGCTTACACAGTACACTTCGACCTTGCAACAGCAGCAATCTCGACAATCGTTGCAGTTTGCTCAATCGCTCTTGCTACATTCATCTATATCCGTGAGGATCAGCCAGTGGCAGATCGTCTCTACAAGACATTCCCACGCCTGCACAAGTGGGCAAAGAACCGTTTCTACATGGACGATGTTTACCAGTGGGTTACTCACAAGGTGATGTTCGGTGTTATTTCAAAGACAGCACGCTGGATCGACAATACCATCATCAATGGTCTTATCGACTTCACAGCATGGAGTGCCAACGAGGGTGGTGAGAGCCTCCGTTCTTCACAGAGCGGCGATGTACGCCACTATGCCGTTTGGTTCCTCTCAGGTGCCGTTGGTCTCACATTATTGTTGTTGTGCATTTAATTAAAGGAGGAAACAATATATGAGTATATTAACATTATTCGTAGTTATCCCTGTCCTGATGTTGCTCGGTCTTTGGGCTGCACGCGACATTAAGCAGGTACGCACTGTAATGGTGGTAGGTTCAAGCCTCCTCCTTGCGTTCTCGGCATGGCTCACAATCGATTTCATCCAGCAGCGTGCTGGCGGAAATACTGACGTGATGCTCTATGCAGCAAGCACACCTTGGTTCCCTTCGCTCAACATCTGCTATGCAGTAGGCGTTGACGGAATCTCTGTAGTGATGCTTCTTCTTTCAAGTATCATCGTTTTCACAGGTACTTTCGCATCATGGAAACTTCAGCCACTGACAAAGGAGTTCTTCCTTTGGTTCACACTGCTTTCTACTGGTGTTTACGGATTCTTCATCTCAGTGGATATGTTCACAATGTTCATGTTCTACGAGGTAGCGCTCATCCCTATGTACTGTCTTATCGGCTACTGGGGTTCAGGCAAGAAGGAATATGCTGCAATGAAGCTTACCCTTATGTTGATGGGAGGTTCTGCCCTCATCATCGTAGGTCTCATCGGCATCTACTACTTCTCTGGTGCAACAACAATGAACATCCACGAGATTGCAGCAATGCACAACATTCCTAACGGCGTTCAGAATGTGTTGTTCCCATTCGTATTCATCGGTTTTGGTGTGCTTGGTGCTTTGTTCCCATTCCACACATGGTCACCTATCGGTCACGGTTGTGCGCCAACATCTGTATCAATGCTCCACGCAGGTGTATTGATGAAGCTTGGTGGTTACGGCTGTTTCCGCATCGCAATGTACTTGCTCCCTAACGCAGCACACGATTTGGCTTGGATATTCCTTATCCTCACCACTATCTCTGTTGTATATGGTGCATTCTCTGCTTGTGTGCAGACCGACCTCAAGTTCATCAACGCTTACTCTTCAGTATCTCACTGTGGACTCGTGCTCTTCGCACTCCTGATGATGACAAAGGTATCTTGCACAGGTGCCATCCTTCAGATGCTCTCTCACGGTTTGATGACAGCCCTCTTCTTTGCCCTCATCGGTATGATCTACGGCCGTACTCACACTCGTGACATCCGCGAACTCGGTGGTTTGATGAAGATTATGCCATTCCTCTCAGTAGGTTATGTCATTGCCGGTCTTGCTAACCTCGGTCTCCCTGGTTTCTCTGGCTTCATCGCTGAGATGACAATCTTCACAGGTTCATTCCAGCAGCCAGACACATTCCATCGTCTCTGCGTCATCATCGCTTGTACATCAATCGTTGTGACTGCAGTCTACATCCTCCGTACAGTAGGTTTCATCCTCTACGGAAAGGTAGCAAACCCTCACTTCGAGGAGTTGACCGATGCTACATGGGATGAGAAGTTCTGCGTATGCTGCCTCATTTTCTGTGTTGCTGCTCTTGGTTCATTCCCACTCTGGGCAAGCAATGTAGTAACAGATGCGGTAGGTCCTATTCTTTCAGTTATTCCAGGAACACTCTAATAAATCATAAGGATTATGTATAGTCAATTTATATTCATGAAGCCAGAGGCAACATTGATGCTCCTCTTGGTAGTTACCTTCCTGTGCGACTTCATCTCTACAGGCAAGAAGAACCGTTCGTGGTTTAATCCTTTGGTTTGTGTTCTGATGCTCGCTCACATTGTGCTCAATGCATGCCCAATAAAGGCTTACGAACTCTTCGGCGGAATGTATCAGACAAATGCTGCAGCAGGTGTCATCAAGACAATCCTCGCAGTTGGTACACTCATTGTACTCATTCAGGCAAAGACTTGGTTGTCGCGTCCTGATACAAAGTTCAAGGAGGGTGAGTTCTACATGATTGTCATTTCTACCTTGCTCGGTATGAACATGATGGTTTCTGCAGGTCACTTCCTCTTGTTCTTCCTCGGTCTTGAAATGGCATCTGTGCCAATGGCTTGTCTTGTTGCTTTCGACAAGTATCGCAACGACTCAGCAGAGGCAGGTGCAAAGTTCATCCTCACAGCAACATTCTCGAGCGGCGTGATGCTCTATGGTATCTCGTTCCTCTATGGTGCTACAGGTACAATGTACTTCAGCGATTTGGCTCCAGTGCTCTTCGCTTCACCACTCACCATCATGGGTCTTGTATTCTTCTTCTCAGGACTTGGATTCAAGATTTCGCTCGTTCCTTTCCACTTCTGGACAGCCGACACCTATCAGGGTGCTCCAACAACCGTCACTGGTTATCTGTCAGTAGTGTCTAAGGGCGCTGCAGCCTTCACATTGATGACAATCCTCTTCAAGGTGTTCGGCAATATGGTAGAGATGTGGGAACCACTGCTCTATGTTGTAATTGTTCTCTCAATCACAGTAGCCAACCTCATGGCAATCCGCCAGTCGGAGTTGAAGCGCTTCATGGCGTTCTCATCAATCTCGCAGGCTGGTTACATCATGCTCGCTGTTATTGGTAACACAGGCCTGAGCGTTACAGCTCTCTCTTACTATGTACTCGTTTATGTAGTAGCAAATATGGCAGTGTTCACAATCATCGGCGCTGTTGAGGAGAACAACGGAGGCAAGACAATGATGAGCGACTACAACGGTTTGTATTCAACAAATCCAAAGCTTGCGTTCCTCATGACACTTGCACTCTTCTCGCTTGCAGGTATTCCTCCATTCGCAGGTATGTTCTCTAAGTTCTTCGTGTTCATGGCAGCATTGAAGGCAGGTTCTGTTGCAGCTTATGTAGTGGTATTCATTGCATTGCTCAACACAGTAGTGTCACTCTACTACTACTTGCTCATCGTGAAGGCTATGTACATCAACTCAACAGAGAACGCCCTTCCTACATTCAAGACAGACTGCAACACACGCCTTGCCCTCTTCATCTGTATGGCAGGTGTATTGCTCTGTGGTGTAGTAAGTTTCTTCTGGGAGTGGATTGGCGCAGCAGTATAAACAAGCAATTATAGAAAACAATATCAAAAATGGATGGCTCTTCTTCGCGAGGGGCCATCTTTTTTATGCCCTTTATTTATTAATGTACGCGTGCGTGAGCAAAGAAAATTGTCGAAATGTATGGTCGTCTTGTAATTTTTTTATATCTTTGTTCGTCAAATGGAAACATTGTATAACATTAATATCAAAAAAATGAGGAAATTATTTACGCTATTTACTTTTGTCCTCGCTATGCTCGCGCAGAGCAGTTGGGCTGAGGACGCTACATGGAAATTTGTTTGGGACACCAGTCGCAGCAGTGGAGGAGAGGGCTTCTACAACATCTCCGACCATTCGCTCACAACACAGGTGGAGACACTCAACGGACTGCAGTGGACACTCGAAAGCGACTCCCACGCAACGGGTTACACAGCCACTTCTGGTCAGTATTTCGGTTCTACTACATATCCGATATCCCAAGGCACACTCAGCACCAGTTACCTAAAAGGTAAAATCAAGAAGGTGTCGCTCGAGATGAAGAAGAAAACCGACGGCCAGGTGGTGAACATCGGAGTTAGTGTAGGCGGAACAAACTATGGCGAAGTGAGCCTTACAACCGAAAAGGCCGTTTATGAATACACCCCAGAGGCAGATGCTGCAGAAGGCGATATCGTCATTTCAATGGCACAGCCTGCAGAGGAGAAGAGCATCATCTATTTCTTCTCGATGGAGATTGTATATGAAGGCGAGGGCGTTGTTCAGCCAGTTATTGAGAAGGTCAGTCCGCAACTCAGTTTTGCAGAGACAGCGATTGAGATGTATGCCGACGATATGACCTACAACCCAATCACCAACCCATTCAATGTGTCGCCTATCAAGTATTCTTCGGCCGACAACAGCATTGTTGTTGCAAGCAGCAACAATGGCACAATATACTCGATGAAACCTGGTACAACCACCATCACAGCAACATTCGAGGGCAATGACCAGTATCTCCCAGAGACAGCGTCATATACAGTGACTGTTGTTGAGAAACCGGTAATCGCAGCACCGGAGTTTGATGTGAAAGGCGGTACATTCACAGCCCCTGTGACAGTGACCATCACAAGCGAAGACCCATTGTGCAAGGCCATCTGGTACAGCACAACAATCACCAATGTTGACGACCTTGGTTGGGACGAGCAGACAATCATTGTCCCTGGAACAAAGGCAGAGGTGACACTCACCGAGAGTTGCACGCTGCTTGCTGTTGCAGTAGGCGACAACAATGTAGGTTTGCCTACAATGTACGAGTTCGTAATCAACATTGCTCAGGAACCAGTGGCAAATATCGGTTTGCCTGACGAGGCCTACTATTCGCCAACTGCCTTTGCGTTCGTACCGCTGAATATCCCTGTCACTTTCCGCGATGCCTCTACAGGCGAGCCTAACTTCTGGTCGTGGGAGTTCGAGGGAACCGACATAGCTACAAGCGCAGAGCAGAATCCAACAGTGGTTTACAGCGAACAAGGCACCTATGAAGTGAGATTGGGCGTTTCCAACAGCATGGGAAAATCCTCATGTGGAGTAAGCGGCGTGCGTGCTGGCGGTTCGGAATTGATTTGGAACATTGCTCCAACGGAGACCGCCGATCTTGCAGAAGTGGCACTGGGATGGTATGGCAGTTATGCCGGCACCAACTGGCTTGGAATGGGCGCATTTGCCGAGCGTTTCAACAAACCATCGGCAACAGCGAAGGTTGACAAGGTGACAGCCTACTTTGCAAGCACTGTCTCTGATGCTGATGCAGATATATCTGTAAGTCTCTGCAAGGCCGATGAGAACGGTATGCCGGGCGAGATTCTCGCAACAACGAGTCTTAAGGTTTCGGAACTGAGCAATGCTGGCGACAAAGTGGCTGAGTTCAGTTTTGATGAGGCTGTTGAAGTCGTTTCCGATTTCTTCATTGTTGTGAGCGGTTTCCCTGAAGGCTACAGCGACGATGTTTCACTGCTCTGTCTGCGCAGAGGCGAGGGTGGCAATAACACAGCCTATCAGTATCTGCTCGACGAGGACGAGAACTACAACTATCTCGACACTGGCAAGTGGTATGCCAACAGTGACGACCCACTCTCGATTGCCCTCTCTGCTCATCTGATTTACGACGAGGAAGTGTCGGGCATCAGCAATGTCGCAACTGTTGCGAACGAGGAAATCTACACACTCGACGGTATGCGCGTTGACGCAATCGGCAAGTCGGGCGTTTACATCATCCGCAATGGCGAGAAGGTTCGCAAGATATATGTGAAGTAATCGCGCAACACACAGAAATAAGACAGAAGTGGGGCAGGGGAGAAATCCTCTGCCCCATTTCTGTGGAATGACGCGCTCATTTCAGTGTAATGAGATGGTCATTACGGCAGAATGAGAAGGTGATATATAGCATGCTATATATGGGTGCTATATATATAAGTGCTTGAAAAACAATGTGTTATATAATGATATATAGCAATATAGCACATAGCACTTTGCTATATGGGTAGAAAGAATGAGAACATAATATTTAATAGAGTAATTGTAGTTTAATTTATTATACATATTACTCCTCTTTATTCCCTTTACCCCCACAAGATATATAGCACTGCTATATTGCTATATATAGAGGCTAATATATTGATAATCAGCGTGTTGCCATCAAACACATGCTATGTATGTGCTATATATCTGCTATATTCTTCCTGCAAAAAAAAATCCCCCCCGGTACCTGCTCGGTACTGAGGGGACTGCGTATGTGAATTTAATTAATGTACGCGCGAGAGATTAGAAGCGGACATAAGTCTCGAGCCAGAGGTCAGAGTACTTCTTGTCTGTGAGGCGGTTGTCGTTGTAGTTGTACTGAAGCTGGAACATGAGGTTCTTGTGCAGACGGAAGTTTGCTGCTACAGAATACATTGTGTGACGAGAGTCCTCGTTGGCAAACTTGCGCGACTGGTCGTACTTCAGGTAGCAGTTGAACCAAGAAACAACAGGAATGCCCACTGTAGCGTAGAACGCGTCAGAGTCGTAGCCACAGCCGTTAGAATGAGCATACTCCGAACGGAATACCCAGTCCTTCACAGTGTACTTTGCACCAAGAGCGTAGCGGTTGCGGTCGAGAGTCACGCCACTTGTGTTCACCACATTACCCTTCCAACCGAAAGCACCGATGAAGAGATTCTTGATAGGCTGCACTTGGATTGTACCGATAAGGTCCTTGTGCTGGTTCTTGTCGGCAGAGTTGATGCCCTGACCGTTAGCCACCTGGAACTGATAGTGAATCAAGCGATGCTTGTCCTTGCCGATAGGGAAGAGGTCGCCCTGAACCTGGAACATCTGGTCGCGACCACCGTCAGAAGCCATGCCGTCAACAGAAGTGCCGATGCCAGCAATCTCGCGAGCAAGCAGAGAATAGTCACCTGTACCAACATCCCAAGGATTCATTGGATTCTCGAAAGAGAACGCACGCTTGAACTGACCAATCTTCAGTTTCACCTCCTTGTACTTGCCCCACTCAACGAAGAAGTCCTTCATGTGCGAAGAAGCGTTGTTGATCTGATACTGAATACGATAGGTGAAGTCGTTGAGGATTGTTCCGTCAACATACACACGGATGAGACGCTGTGAGAAACCAGCCTTTGCATCCTGGTCATCGTCAGAACACCAGCCGTACTTGCCAATGAAGTAACCACCGAACTTAGGAGTAGAAGCAAACTTTGTCACCTTTGCACCATACTCAGGAGTTTCAGGTGCAGCCTCAAGATTTGCCACCTTCTCTACGAGATTGTTGAGGACGCCATATTCAACCGACTCCTCATTGCCGAACTCCGACTTCTCCTCAGTAACCTCAGGAGCATTGATTTCGTTTTCAGCGAAAACAGGCACTGCTGAGAGCATCAGCAATGCAGCGAAAAATACTTTTTTCATTCGATATTTTTTTAAGATTGTAACCTTATTAATTAAAAACCGTGCAAATATACAAAAAAAATTCGGGTCAAACATCGATTTTCAAAAAAAGTTCATTTTAATGAAATAATCTACTGCAAATATTTGCCAAATCCAAAAAAATCAAGTAATTTTGCAGAAAATAAGCATTAGTTGATTATGAAGAAAGTTTTCCGTTCCATCATTCTCCTTGCAGCCGTTGTTGCTTTGCTCGCAAGTTGTGCAAATTCAAAGAATTTCGCTTACTTTGAGAATATTGATGAAATCAGCCTTGCAGCATCAAAGGGCTTGTATGATGCGAAGATTATGCCAAAGGACGAACTGACAATCACTGTCGGTGCATCAAATCCAGAGGCAGCAGCATCGTTCAACCTCACTTCAATGATGCAGAACAGTGGCGGTGCTAATCAGGTAATGCAGAAGAACTACACCTATCTCGTTGAGAACGACGGTACAATCAACTTCCCACATCTCGGTCGTATTCATTGTGTTGGTATGACAAAGCTCGAACTTCAGAACTATATCACCGAGCAAATTGCACCTTATTTCTCTGCCGACGAGCATCCGATTGTTACTGTCCGCATGTCGAACTATCGCGTGACGGTGATTGGTGAAGTTGGTGGCGCAAGAGTTGTTGATGTGAACTCAGAGAAGATGAGTGTCATTGAGGCGCTCGCCTCTGCTGGCGACCTTGGTCTTCATGGTAAGCGCGACAAGATTCTCCTCATCCGCGAGGATGCAACAGGCGAAAAGTCATCGCATATGCTTGATATCCATGATGCCAACATTCTCAACAGTCCTTACTATTATGTACAGCAGAACGACATCATCTATGTCAACCCTGACAAGATCAAGGCAAGAACAGCAAACACCGACCCATCAATCAGCACTTATATCTCGTATGTAAGTTTCGCGCTGAGTCTGGCAACATTGATGGTTGGAATTTTCAAGTAATACATAGAGCCGAGGGGCATTGCCCTTTCGGCTCTAATTATAATAAGGCCCTATATGGATGAAGGGGCAATGGAACATTTTTAGGATAAGAAGATTGTAAACAATTATGTGTGGAATTGTAGGATACATTGGAAAGAGAGATGCCTATCCCATACTCATCAAAGGTCTGAAACGACTGGAGTATAGAGGATACGACAGTGCCGGTGTTGCAATGGCAAAACCTGACGGCACACTCAACATATACAAGGCAAAAGGCAAGGTCTCGGATTTAGAGGCATACTGTGCAGACAAGGACCTTACTGGTTCGGTAGGTATTGCTCACACACGCTGGGCAACCCACGGCGAACCATCAACAGTAAACGCCCATCCGCATTACTCAGAGTCGAAGAGCCTTGCGATAATCCACAACGGAATCATTGAAAACTATGCAGAACTGAAGCGCGACCTCAAGGCAAAAGGAGTGGAGTTCCGCTCCGACACAGACACAGAGGTGCTCGTTCAACTCATAGAATACATAAAGAACAACCGCCAGTGCGATTTGCTCACAGCAGTCCGTATGGCATTGCATGTGGCAATCGGCGCTTACGCCATAGGACTTCTCGACAAGAACGATCCTAATCAGATTATCGCAGCCCGCAAGCAAAGTCCGCTCGTGGTGGGAATAGGCGAAGGCGAGTTCTTCATTGCCTCAGACGCAAGTCCTATCGTGGAATATACCGACCAGGTTGTGTATCTTGAGGACGGAAGCATTGCCGTTCTGCGACTCGACCAAGACCTGAAGGTTGTGGCAATCGATAATACGGAACTCAATCCGGAGGTACATACCGTTGACCTCGACCTTGGTCAGATTGAGAAAGGCGGTTTCGACCATTTCATGCTCAAGGAGATTTTCGAGCAACCGGAATGTATGGAGAATGCTTTCCGTGGACGAATCAACCGCGAGCAGTTGGAGGTGAAACTCGCTGCAATCGTTGATAACAAGGAACGACTCATGAACGCCCGCCGCATCATCATCGTAGCATGCGGAACCTCGTGGCACGCAGCACTCATCGGTCAGCAACTCATTGAGCGCTACTGCCAGATACCAGTATCAGTCGACTATGCCAGTGAGTTCCGCTATCGCCAGCCAGTCATCAACCCAGATGATGTGCTAATAGCGATAAGCCAGAGCGGAGAGACAGCCGACACACTTGCTGCCATTCAGTTGGCAAAGGAGAAGGGCGCATTCATCTACGGCATCACAAACACCATTGCGTCAAGTATCGCACGCGAATCAGATGCAGGTAGTTACATACATGTAGGACCAGAAATCAGTGTTGCCTCGACAAAGGCATTCACTGGTCAGGTGGCAGTGCTGACAATGTTTGCAATGGCACTTGCACACGAGAAAGGTTCTATCTCTGCGGACGAATATCACGATGTGGTTCGCGAACTGCTCAATATTCCTGAGAAGATTCGTGAAGTGCTGAAGTTGAACGATAGCATCAAACTCCTCAGTCGTAAGTTCACATATGTGCGCAACTTCCTCTACCTCGGCAGAAACTTCAGTTTCCCAGTGGCACTCGAAGGCGCACTCAAGATAAAGGAAATCAGTTACATCCAGGCAGAAGGCTATCCAATGGCCGAGATGAAACACGGACCAATCTCGCTCGTTGATTTCGAGATGCCTACAGTGGCACTCGCAATGAAGAACTCAATGTACGAGAAGGTTCGCTCAAACATACAAGAGGTGAAAGCCCGCAACGGATATGTCATTGCACTCGTCACAATAGGCGACAAGGCAATACGCGAGATAGCAGACGATGTGATAGAAATCCCTTCTACACTCGAATGCCTTGAACCGCTGCTCGAGATTATCCCACTCCAACTCTTCGCCTATCATGTGGCAGTATGCAAGGGCAACAATGTCGACCAGCCACGCAACCTTGCAAAGTCGGTGACAGTGGAGTAGGGACACGACAAGGAAAAGAGATGATTTAAGAAAATAGTTATTAGAGAGACAAAAGTAACGATGGAGCCGCTGAAACATGAATGTGGAGTTGCGATGATACGCCTCCTCAAACCACTTGAGTACTATCAACAGAAGTACGGTACATGGATGTACGGTTTGAACAAACTCTATCTGATGATGGAGAAACAGCACAACCGCGGACAGGAAGGAGCCGGAATGGCTTGCTGCAAACTGCAGTGCGAACCAGGCACCGAGTATATGTTCCGCGAAAGAGCAGAAGGCAAAGATGCCATCACAAAGATTTTCGCCGATGTGCATAAGAGCATCAAGAATGCTGCCGACGAAGATGCCGACATCAATGATGTGGAATATGCAAAGTCGCATCTGCCTTACGCAGGCGAACTGCTGATGGGACATCTGCGCTACTCTACAACAGGCAAGAGCGGACTGACATTCGTTCATCCGTTCCTCCGCCGCAACAACTGGCGAGCAAAGAACCTCTGCCTCTGCGGTAACTTCAACATGACAAATGTAAGCGAGATTTTCGACAAACTGACCACGCAAGGACAGTACCCTCGAATCTACAGCGACACATACATACTGCTTGAGCACATGGGCCACCGCCTTGACCGAGAGGCAGAGCGCAACTTCATCGCTGCTCATGCAATGGAACTTGAGAATCAGGAGATTACCGACTACATCGACAACCACATGAAGATGTCGAATGTACTCAAGTCGACAATGAAGGAATACGACGGTGGATATGTCGTTTGTGGTATTACAGGAAGCGGCGAGATGTTCTCAATGCGCGACCCTTGGGGAATCCGCCCTGCATTCTACTATATCAACGATGAGATTGCAGTGCTTGCCTCAGAACGACCAGTGCTTCAGACAACATTCGACCTGCAGTATGAGGACATCAAGGAACTTGATCCAGGTAATGCACTCATCATAAAGCGTAGCGGTGAGCACGCGATAAAGCGCATCCTCGACCAGAAGGGTGACTCAAGTTGCTCGTTTGAGCGCATCTATTTCTCACGCGGTTCTGATCAGGACATCTATCGCGAGAGAAAGCAGTTGGGAGCACAACTCACCGACTCAATCATCAAGGCAGTAGAAGGTGATGTGAAGCATACCGTCTTCTCGTTCATCCCAAACACTGCTGAGGTGGCGTTCTACGGCATGTTGGATGGCGTGCGCGCGTATACGCAAAAGCATAAGGTGGAGAAACTGCAGTCGTTCGACCATACTCCAACAGAAGAGGAACTGAATGATATACTCAGTGAGTCGGTACGCTATGAGAAGATTGCGTGGAAGGACATCAAACTCC
>DCIM01000071.1:0-14295 GCA_002316005.1 Prevotellaceae bacterium UBA1726
AATGGTGGCAATGGTGTCATTGGCGATTTGCAGAAGCCTGTTGAGGCAAGGGAGTTCATACAGCAACTGAAGGATATCTTCCATGTGAAGTGTGTCCAGACTAACGAGTTGCTCAAGTATCCTATCCGTTCGGTGGCTGTCTGTGGCGGTGCTGGTTCGTTCCTCATCGACGATGCTATCCGTGAGGGGGCTGATGCTTTCATCACTGGCGAGGTGGGCTATCATCAGTTCTTCGGCAATGAGCAGATGATTCAGATCATAGCCCTTGGACATTATCAGAGTGAGCAATACACCACAGAGGTGCTCCGTCGTATCATTGCTCCTCTCGGTGTGCGTTGTGAAATCTCCGACATCAACACCAACCCAATCCTCTATTTATAGAGGTTAGTCACCGTTCCCGAGGTTTCAACCGAGGGTCCAAAATCCCCGTCTGGCTTTCTCCCCGTTGAGTTCGCCGTCACGGTTCCCCTCGTTTCAACGAGGGTCCAAAATCCCCGTCTGGCTTTCTCCCCGTTGAGTTCGCCATCACGGTTCCCCTCGTTTTTAACGAGGGCCCTAAATCCCCCGCTGGCTTGCTCCCCGTTGAGTTCGCCGTCGAGTCGCTCTTGTTTTTAACAAGAGCAAAAAAACAGAAAATCAAAAATCATTAAATCATAAAATCAAAAAAGCTATGGCAAAGAAACCAGTAGACATGACAGTTGAAGAGAAGTTGAAGACTCTTTTCAGCTTGCAGAAAGCTCTTTCAAGTATTGACGACAAGCGTGCCCTCCGTGGTGAACTTCCACTTGAGGTTCAGGACCTTGAGGATGAAATCGAGGGTCTTAACACTCGTGAGGAGAAGATTCGCCGTGAGATCAACGACTATGAGTCGGCTATCTCTCAGAAGAAAGGCGAAATCGAAATCGCTGAGTCAAGTCTTGCAAAATACAAGAAGCAGCTCGATGAGGTTCGTAACAACCGTGAGTATGACATGCTCACAAAGGAGATTGAGTTCCAGTCTCTCGAAATCGAACTTTGCAACAAGAAGATCAAGGAAGCTAAAACTAAGATTGAGGAGCGTAAGAACGACCTCGCTAAGGCTGAGGAGGCTGTTGCTGAGCGTACTCAGGATCTTATCCACAAGCGTGCAGAACTCGAAGAGATCATGCAGGAGACTCGTGAGTCTGAAGAGGCTCTCAAGGAGGAATCTCGTGAACTCGAGGCTAAGATCGAACCACGCCTCCTTTCTTCGTTCAAGCGTATCCGTAAGGGTGTTCGCAATGGTCTCGGCATCGTTTATGTACAGCGTGATGCCTGTGGTGGTTGCTTCGCAAAGATCCCACCTCAGCGCCAGCTTGATGTGAAGATGCACAAGAAGATCATCGTTTGTGAGTATTGTGGTCGTATCCTCATCGATCCAGAACTTGCTGGTGTAAAGGTTGATGCTCCTGTTGAGGAGAAACCAAAGCGCAAGACTCGCAAGAGCAAGAAGGCAGAAGAGGCTGCTGCAGAATAAATCCAGCCTCTCCCCAAATAAAAAGGAGCCCTCCCCGCGGAGAGCTCCTTTTTCTATTTATGCTCTATAGCCTCTATCCCGTCTATAGTCTCTAATCTCTATTCTCTAATCCCTCTTCCCTCTTCTTTACCCCCTCTCCTTTAGGAGAGGGTCGGGGTGAGGCTTTCTTCAACCTCCCACTTTTCTTCAGTGCCTCATTGAGGATATACTGAATCTGCCCATTGGTCGAGCGGAACTCATCTGCCGCCCATGCCTCTATGGCGTTCATCATATCCTCGTCCAGGCGCAACACAAAACTCTTATTCTTTGCCATATCGTTTCTTTTCTTCTTCGAGATACTTCAAAAAATCTTCCGCCTCGCCCGAGAAATCTTCATAGGCAATAGTATAGAGTGCTCCGTCTTGCTTGTATTTCATGTTTAGCACCATGCGCGTGAGTGGGTTCCTGTGACTCTGTATCTCGTCAAGGGCATTCTTTGTCACTACATGGATTACCTTCTTCCTGTCTGCGTCTTTACCGATTCTGAATTCGGTGATGTCGTCCCAGAGAATAAACTGACGGTTTATCCAGAGGCCTTTTGGATCTCCACCAACTGGCACGCTGCCCGAAATCATCATTCTGAGGTCTTTGACAAAAGCAAAGAGTCCTCCTACGCCAAAGAGCAGAATACTTGCGCCTCCAAGTATCTTTGCGAAGAGTGGCTGCGATGTCGTAAGGAAAACAACACCGATTACTGTGAACACCGTACAAATGATATACAGAGGAATCCTCTTAACCCATATGTTTTTTGTAAATTTCATATCTGCGCTCCTTTTTTTGTTATTCGCTCATTCTCTCGTTTTTGATTCTTCTATAGCTTCTATCTCGTCTATAGCAACTATCCTTAGTATCTTGGGTTCTTTGCCCAGGTATTGGCAAGTATCAAAAACAGCAATATGATAATCACGAAGAATATTGTCAGCATTGCGCATAATGTGGCATTAGCTGCACACAACACCATAAGCATTGAATAAACAGCTGTCAACCAACATACGATTGCCACGAGCCAACGTAGTCGTTTGATGTTCACCTTTGCCTTCTTTTCCTTACTTGCAGTGTTGTATCCGGCAATGAGCCAATCGCCTTTACCAATCAGCACCACCACTCCTAACAGCGCAATGACAATCGACACGATTCCAATCTCCAAAACCGGACTGTTTGTTATTGTATGAATCATAATAATCTCCTTTTTTTAATAGTTCATTAGCCTTTTCTTTTTTTTGTCTGTTATGAAAACACCTTTTCTTCTGTCTGTTCTGCACTGCGAGGCTTTGCCTCGCAGCCTAAATTCTCTCCCTATTCTCTCTTCCCTATTCTCTCTTCCCTATTCCCTATTCCCTCTTCCTTCTTCTCTGCCCCGTTCCCGGCGTGTTCGCGCCGGGCTTGTTCTCTGTGGGGCCTTGTTCTCTCTCTTTGGGAGTTTGGAGTATCTACTCCCTTCCCCATTACGGGGGAAGGGGGGCATCGCTTCGCGATGCGGGGTTAGGGGCCTAATGATTCAGCGTCCCGCTATTTATCACCGGCTGTGCTGGCTCGTCTGCGCAGAGAACTACGAGCAGGTTGCTTACCATTGCAGCCTTCTTCTCCTCATCGAGTTCAACAATCTCCTCGTCTGACAACTTGTCAAGTGCCAACTTCACCATTGATACTGCACCGTCAACAATCTTCTCGCGAGCTGTGATGATAGCTGCTGCCTGCTGACGACGGAGCATTACTGCTGCAATCTCTGGTGCGTATGCAAGGTAGTTGATACGTGCCTCGAGAACTTCCAAACCGGCCATTGCCAGACGCTCGTTGAGCTTTGCTGTAAGTACCTCGTTCACTTCCTCACTACCACCACGGAGGGTTACATCCTGCGAGTTTGCATCCTCGTCATCGTAGGCATACATTCCTGCTACCTGACGGAGGGCTGAGTCGCTCTGAACCTTCACGAAGTGCTCGAACTTGTTCATGCGGGCTGTTGCTGCATTTCCTACCTGACCGGTTGCCGATACATCGGTGTCAATATCGAAGATTGCTTTGTAGGTGTCCTTCAAACGCCATACCAATACCAAACCAATAAGTACTGGGTTACCGGCCTTGTCATTAACCTTGATTGGCTCTGCATTGAGGTTGCGGGCACGAAGACTGACATTCTTTGTCGACATGAATGGGTTAATCCAGTAGAAACCGTTCTTGCGGAATGTACCAACATAACGGCCGAAGAATGTTACAACCTTTGCCTCGTTTGGCTCAAGCATCGAGAATCCACACGAGCATATAATTGCTGCGATGAGCAGTAGTACGCCTGTTACAAACAGATATGCACAAGGTGCACCGGCATCAGCATTGATGCAACCCTCAACAAAAGCATATACTGTTGCAGCCCAAAGCAATATTGCTATTGCGCACATTGCAAAACCATTGAGCGAGCCTCCATGAAACTCAAACTCCTTTGACTCATTGTTCTTTTCCATAATTCTTTCTTTTTTATAGTTAGTAATTTCTTTAGCTCCTGTTTCCCCTACCTTCCTTATTGTTCCTTCTCTTTCTTTTTCCTTGGGGTGGTATCTACTCCCCTCTCTTTATGGGAGGGGGTAAGGGGGTGGGTCTTTTCCCGGTGCTTTTTCGCCGGAGAGGGTTATTGTTTTGATATCATTTTGATATTACGACGTCAAAGATATATCGAAAGTTACAAATCTCCAAATAATTCTTCCGAAATCGAATACTCTTTAACATTCTTTCAGGAATTATCTGTCGTAATTATTTTGTCAAACGAAATAAAACTCTTACTTTTGCAACACAGTATTAATAATAAAGGAAAAGACATTATGACAAAGAAAACAATACTCGCTGCTTTTGCAGCACTCGTGCTTATGTGCTCTTGCTCTACAAGCGACTCGGCACTCAATGATCTCCGTACTCTCAACCAGCAGATTACCATCGAAGGTCCTACCTATGGTCTTAACGACTGGAGGTCTGCTGCAACCAAGTATTACAAAACAGACAAGAAGATTGCCAAGTTTGTTGCTGATGGCAAATATACCGATGCTGAAATGCAGGAAATCGGTGAACTCCAGGGTTCTTGTGTTAGCGGTTTCGCTAAAGGTCTTGGTCAGAACATTTCAAACAAGGCACGCAATGCTGCCAGTCTCATCAAAGGTTTGGTCAACGGTCTGAAGGAAGGATTCACAAAGTAATTATTCCCGAATCCCATCCCGCCCATCTATTTGAATTTCATTTTTGCAATTCATATCCCCCAAAAGAGCCTCCGTTTGGAGGCTCTTTTTTTGTATGTTTTTCTTGAATGATGTCTCTTTGTTGTATTTTTGATGGGTTGTGGCTGATTTCGCCCATTTTATTTTGCCGAACCGTTGTTTTTTGCTAACTTTATTGCCATTAATTAAGAAGCAATCAAAGTCGGAGGAGCGATAATGGCAGAGAAACTGCAAAATCACAATAATCCTGAGCTGGATAAAAAAAATAGTAATACACCTGAGAGCAGGGGGTGGGATATTGTGCGTACTATTAATAAAGGTATGGGTAAAATGTCTTCAGTGGAGGCTAAGGGATTGTCTTCAGTGGAGGCGAGGAGGATGTTGGCGGAGTATTTTGAGTTGGATGTTAGGCGTCCATCGCGACTTCATTCTGCAATTCTTTCTGTTGCTGTTAGAATGGCCGTCACATTTCCGGACTTCCATTTCGTTCCGTTCCTCAACCTCTGGGGCCTTGAAAACCTCCGTCCCGAAGATTCCATATCTCATTTAGAAGATTCCATGTCCCACCTTGAAGAATCTATGTCTAATGGTGGAAGGGCTATGTCTGGTGAGAGTCTTGATAGACCTGGGAGGCCTGGCGGGCGAGAGATGTCGTTGGTGGAGAGGATGTCGAGGGCTTATGTGTATTCGCTTTTGTTTCATCCGGACGAGCATCTGGAAACTGACTTGGAAAATGTAATGGCTTCATTCATCTCAAAGATTGGCTATTCCTTTTCTCAAACTTCTGTAACCCTCCTCGCAACAAGAGTGGCATTGTCCGAATCACACGGCAATAAAATCCAGTATGCATTCCTCATCGCCCCAGACGGCACCGAATTCATCACCCCCATCCACACCCTCACACAATACACCAACTCCCTCACTCACTGTACATCTCAAACACCCAACAGTACCCTCACTCACTACACATATCAAACACCCAACAACACCCTCAATCACTACACAAACTCACTTCCACGCAACAACAGCCTTACCCATAACAACGAGCTTCCACACAACAACGGGCTTTGTCCGGAGGAGATTCCTGAACGCCTATTCAACTGCCTCCTTCGTACTACCACAAAAGGAACTGTACGCATAGAGGCGGCAATACCGTCTTCTCAACCGGTCAGTGAGGTGTTCCCATGCACAGCAGGATATGTGGACCACATTGACCGTAGGCATCATCATGTGCATATCTTCGACAATCAGTCACGCCACTTCGTTGCCTCTCATCATGCCTTACCTTCACCTGTAGGTTCACCATCATCGGTTGCCTCGCAGTCGTCAAGGGGAAATTCTAACAGTGGAGTGGAGGAGATTCTCTCCAGATGGCCGAAGGAGGGGGACTTCGTTGATTTTGTAATGGTGATACCAAAGGGTAGTAGTTTCAAGAGTGCTATTATTAATAAGGTATATGCGCACGAGAATGAGGGTTCGGAGGCTTTCGGTTATCGTAGGGCGAAGGTGACATTCGTGGAAACGGAGAGGAAATACTGTAGTTGGGAGTTGCTTCCATCGGAGGAACCGATAATTGAAACAGGAACCACGCAACCATCGTACAGGAAGGGATACATTTCGGCTCAAATACTGCAACAAGCAAACGAAGGCAGGGAGGAGTCACTGCCTACAGTTGGAACGGAAATAAGGATTATTGCCTTCTTGAAGCGAGGGAAGGACGGACAGAAACGACCTTTCGTGGCGAAGGTGGAATGGTAAGAACGCGGCAAGGCATTGCCTCGCCGCACGGGACAACAGCGCGCCACAAGGGACAGACAGAAACAACGACAAACCGTAAGGAGAGACGGACAAAAGGAAAAGGGCCTCGGAAATACCGAGACCCTTTTTATTGGAGCCTGCAAGACCTGCAGATGAATCTGCAGGAACGGTGGCAATTATTGCATGCTTTTTTGCCTGCAGATAAATCAGCAGGAACAGTGACGGCTCTTATTTCACCATAACCTTTTTCACGGAGCCGTCGGAATACTTGATGATGTTGATTCCACGCTCGGCTGTGGTGAGGCGCTGACCGTTCATGTTGAAACGAGCAACTTCAACCTTCTGGATTGGCTGGTAGTCGGTTGTAGGAATGCCCAGTTCAACATCAGGCAGTTTGCCTTCGAGTTTCTTGCGAAGAACAGGAGCCCAAAGACCACCGATTACCGAACGAGCACGGAAACCACGAACGCTCTTTGAGTCGGTCCAATGCCAGTCGGAGAGAGGCCAGCGGTCAGTAGTCTCGTTAGCCCACTTCCACTCAGGATCCATGAATGCAGCAAAGTCGGCAGCATTCTCGGTCATGGCAGCAGTCCAAGCCACCCAGTCGCTCTTGCCTGTATTGTCGCGGCTATCGAGAGGCAGACCCCAAGTGTTGATCTTTGTTTTGTAGTAAGCGATGTCAGTAGCGATAACATCGCCTGTGTATTCATCGTTGAAGATGTTCCAGTTCCAGAGTTTATCCCAAAGCATGTTGTACTTAAGTCCCCAATGGTTAGAGTTCTCGAACTCCATGAAGTACCACTTGCCATCAGCAGAACGATCCATGTCCACCCAGTAGTGAGCATAATCGTGAGCAATGTTCATGTGCTCGTTGTAAGCATCCTCATCACCACGCATTTTACACAGTTCGGCATAAGCAGCAATACCCATGATAGCCTTCACGGCAAGGTTGGCGTTGCGCGAAGAATGTCCCTTGAAGTCGTCGGTACAGAGCTGGTTGCCAGGTTCCTTACCATTGTTGACAAGATACTTCTTCCATCGAGTGATGACATCCCAATAGTGGTCGATATAGTCCATGTTGCCATCCAGTTTTGCGATGAACGCAGCCAGAGTGATGATGTTGGCATTCTCCTCGAGAGGCATTGTAGAACCATCGTTAGCATTAGGATTACCATAAACATTTCCGTTAGCGTGAGGATAAGTACCGAGGTCGTGAGCAGCGAAATCGTAGTTCCAGCGGCCCGACTTCTGATACTTCAGGATTGAAGTGATCATACCTTTTTCCAACTGAGGGTTGTAAGACAGGAACAATGGAGCGGAAGGGTAGGTGAGGTCGACGGTGTTGACACAGCCGTTAGAGTTGTTCTCCTTAGAGAAATACATCAAGTCGCCATCCTCATCCTCGAACAGTTTGTGAGCAGCCAAACAGTGACGATAAGTACCAGAAAGCATCTCAGCATATTTCTTTCCACCAGTGTTGAAACCATCCTCGTAGATGAGCTTATCCATGTCGCGAGCCACAGCCATGTTGTGCCAATAGTTGTCGCGATACTCCTCGAACGCCTGGAAGATGGTCTTGCCATCACGAGCCCAGTAGCCCTTGTAGTCCTTACCCCAGAGACGGATATCCTTCACCTCGTCGTAGCCAATCATCATATAGCTCTTACCCTCGGAAACAGAACCGAAGTCGTGAGTGAGAGCAAGAACAGGATACTTGCTGTAGTTTGTAGCGCGGACAGTACCAGTCTTAGGGTTTTCGATATGACCATGCTGAGCAAATTCACTCTCAGAAGTATTGAAATCAGCAAGAGTCACCTCGCCATTGATTCCAGGGATGTAGATGTAACCCCAATCGATGCTTCGGAGGTCGCCTGCAGTCTTGAGAACAGGTTGACCAGTAGAACCAGCCTCTACATACTTGATGCCATTCTCCTCGACATACTGGCTACGAGTAGAAACGATGTCGAAGACCGTCATCTCAGGAGTCAGTCCGTAATAGAACTGAACAGAGTGAGGCTGTCCGTCATTAGAGCGCACACGATAGGTGATGTAGTTGATTGGAGTAGAGATGAGGTCGAGGTCGTTAATGTCCATTGGAGCGGTGAATACAACATCGAGGTCGACAGGACCGCAAGTGAAGTTGTAGAATGTGTTGCAAGCAAGTACATCAACATTCTTCTGCAGAGCAGTAACTTCCTCGGTGGTGATGGTCTTCACATTCTCGTAGATACCGAAGTCGCAGTAAGCACCGCCAGTCTTGTTGTAGCACCAAACGGCAACAGTGTTGTCGCCCTCGTGGAGATACTGAGCCACCTCTTCGGCAGAGAGTTCGTATATCTCGTTAGCGCGCCATGTGTAGCCCGTTTCAACGAACTTATGTCCGTTGATATAGAGGTAGAAATAATCGTCGTGAGAGAATTTGATACAGAAAGACTTCTGAAGGTCGGCAGCTGTGAGAGTCATGTGGCGACGGATATAGAGGCTGTTGCTTGTTCCAGTCTCGAACCATTCGGTACCGACATTTGTGTGCCAGTCCTCATCGCATTTCTTAGTGTCATTATCATATTTGCCCTTTGGGCAACCGAAGGCACCAGTCATCATTGACCACTCCTCTGCTTTGTAGTAAGAAGAAGTCTCGTAGTCCTCGTTTACCCATTTCGTACCCGTTCCGTTAGGTTTGGTACCGATATGAGTGAGAGCAGTCCATGATTGATCAGAAGCCATAGGGAGGAAAGCCTTGCCAGTGACGCAAGTCTCCTGCTTGCCCATCCAACGGTAGACAGTACCGTCGACGCGAAGCAGACCATCCATTGGTTTGCGGATATTAGCCCAGTGCTTTGTGTAGCCATCGTTGAGTTTGTCGTAGGGTGACCAGAACGAGATGAAAGGGTCGTTCATGATGAGAGGCACTGCAGGCAATCGGAGATCGACATTCTTGTAAGGCTCGAAGAATGCGTCATCCTGAGCGAAAGATGCAAGAGAAAGCATCAATGCGACTGAGATAGTTAGAAATCTTTTCATATTTGTTTTTGGTTTTCTGTTTACGGTTTGATGGTTTGGGCGAAAGAATAAATTCCACCTTATTATATATTAGTCCTTGCAAAATTACTGCTTTTTCGTAGAAAAACCAAAAAATTAACATTCCTTTTTGGTATTTGCAAACTTTTGTGGTATATTTGCATAGAAAACCAAACCAAAATATGAAATCACTTTTTTTATCCGCTGCGTTATTGCTTGGTGGGTTGAGCATGAATGCCCAGACATCAGACAATGTTCAAGTTGTTGACCGCCCTTTTGGTGGTACAAGCACAAACTACTATGGTAACAAGGCCCCATTGCAGAGTGGTCGTCTGATAAAACTTCCGTTCGGAACGATTCATCCTAAAGGATGGTTGCGCAAATATCTGGAAATGCATCGTGATGGTTTGATGGGCCAGTTGGGAACCATCAGTGCCTGGCTTGACAAGAAGGACAACCAGTGGTTGAGCGGTTCCGGCTCGCACGGTTGGGAAGAAGTTCCATATTGGTTGAAGGGCTATGCCTCGACAGCATATCTGCTCGATGACGCAGAAATGCTCCAGGAAGTTCAGATATGGATTGACGCAGTGAAGGCAAATACTTCAGGAGGTTTTATTGGTCCGAAGAACTATAGCGGAAGTAATCTTGAGCTCTGGGCCCAGATGATTATGCTCTGGGTTCTGCAAGATTACCATGAATATACAGGCGACAACACGATACTGTCGATGCTGAATAATTATTTTAATTGGGAGTCGCGTCGTGATGACGAGGGTTTTCTTGATACCTATTGGGAGAACTCGCGAGGAGGAGACAATATGTGGAGTGTTATCTGGTATCACAACAGAAAAGGCTACAGTAAATGCGCCGATTTGCTGGAGAAGTTGCATAGAAACACCGCCGATTGGCATCAGGCAAACAATCTGCCAAACTGGCATGGTGTGAACTTTGCACAAGGCTATCGTGAACCCGCAGAGTATTACCTTCTGACAGGCGATTCGACAATGCTCGATGCAGCATACAACACATTCAACATCATGCACAACAAATACGGTCAGATGCCAGGAGGAATGTATGCAGCCGACGAGAATGCCCGTAGTGGATATACAGACCCCCGTCAGGGAGCAGAGATATGTGCAATGGTGGAACACATGGCATCAGACGAGATAATGCTTGCCATAACAGGCGATCCTTTCTGGGCAGACCATTGCGAGGATGTGGCATTCAACTCGTTCCCGGCATCGTTTACTCCAGATCTGAGAGCGTTGCGTTATCTGGTATGTCCGAATATGGCGATCAGTGATGCGAAAAATCATCATCCAAGTATCGACAACTCCGGTCCTTTCACAGCAATGAATCCGTTCTCGAGTCGTTGCTGCCAGCACAATCATGGTCAGGGATGGCCTTATTTCGCCCAGCATATCGTGATGGCAACCTACGATAACGGTCTTGCGACGACACTCTATGCCCCAGGCGAAGTTGAAGCCTATGTGGCAGACAGCGTGAAGGTGAAGTTGACAGAAGATACACACTATCCTTTTGAAGGAGAAGTGAATTTTACAGTATCGACAGAGAAGGATGTCGTTTTCCCACTTTATTTCCGTGTCCCTTCGTGGGCAGAAGGAACAACCGTTTCGGTGAATGGAACCAAGCTGGTAACAGAAGAATCAGTAGCGGGGAAGTATATCCGTATAGAAAGAGAATGGAAAGACGGCGATACTGTAGAGCTTTCGATGCCAATGAATAAGAATCTGCGTATCTGGACAGGCAATAAGGGGAGTGTTTCTGTAGATTATGGTCCGTTGACACTCTCGCTTAAGATAGACGAGAATTATGTGGAGCGAGACAGTAAGGACACTGCTATTGGTGATTCTCGTTGGCAGGATGGAGCAGACGCCTCTCTATGGCCTTCGTACGAGATTTTTGCGAACTCCCCTTGGAGCTATGCCCTTGCCCTTACGACAAAGCGCGAACTGTTGCAGTTTGATATCGTAGAAAAGGGATGGCCAGAAGACGATTTCCCATTCACTCCGGAAAGTGTACCTTTCGAGGTGAAGACTCAAGGTAAGCTTCTTGTTTCTTGGGGATTTGACGATACAGGTTTTACACAGACTCTGCCAAGTGCTACCAGTGGTAAAGGTGGAACAGAAGAGATGACTCTCATCCCTATGGGTGTGGCTCGTTTGCGAATATCAGCATTCCCTCGATATACCGATCGTGATGCAACTGGTATAGAATCCCTTCAGCAAGAGATTGATAATGCAGATGAGGAGAGCGTATATGACCTTCAAGGCCGTAGGATCGCAAGTACGAAGGATGTGCAGAATGGCGTTTATATCCGTGGAGGAAAGAAATTCGTGAAATAAAGGAGTAGGGGGATCTGCCCTGTTTTTAGGCAAATCCTAATGCCTCAAAATTCGCGTATTTGAAAACGAACTGGCAGTTGGTCGGAAATATTAAAGAAATGGCGAGGTGGAAAAAACGTTCTATCTCGCCATTTTTGGTATTTGTTACGATCATGGAAAATGACCTCCGAAGTCTTTGTTGTTATTCTTTGTCAAAGATTTTGATATTCAGGAATCTCCTCAAGGAATAAATATTTTTTACCCTCATAATCCATCTTGCAACAGTAGTGGTTCAGTCCGTTGCTGATGATGAGATAATCAACATGAAGCAGCATGTTGTATACCGTAATCTGGTCGAAAGTCTTCTGTGTGATGGTGATGGTAGGAGCCTTGTATTCGATAATCATTCGAGGGTGGAGCTGGCGATCGTAGAGAACAGAATCTGCTCTCAGAGATTTGTCGCCAACCTGCAAAGGAACCTCGTTAGCAAGCAGTTCCTGAGGGTATTTTTTGTGGTTGATAAGGTAGTGGATGAAGTTCTGGCGAACCCATTCCTCGGGTGTCAACGCCACATATCTGCGACGAAGAATATCGAAAACCGTAGGTTTCATGGCTGTACCTCCAAGGCGAAGTTCAGCAGGTGGGAGGTTTAATGGGGGCATTTTTCGTAATTATTTTCTTTGTTATTCCACCGATATTTCGTAACTTTGCATATCACAATACGAATCTGCTGCAAAGATACAAAAATTACCTGAAACAGCAGACCGTTTTATTCAAAAATCAAGATGGCAGGAACAAAAGATGCAGTGACTTACGAGTCGATAATGCGAGATATCAAGGCACGAAAATTCTCACCTATATATATATTAATGGGTGAGGAGTCTTATTTTATTGATAAGATTTGCACCGCTTTGATGGAGTCGATTCTGCCAGAAGATGAGCGAGAATTCAATCAGTTTGTAGTCTTTGGTTCAGATGTCACAGCAGGTCAGGTGGCATTGATGTCGAGAGAACTTCCGATGATGTCGGAGTATAAAGTTATTGTTGTGAAGGAGGCTCAGAACCTAAAGAACACCGATGATTTGGAGAAATATTTCGATCATCCGTCGCCCCAGACCATACTTATTTATTGCCACAAGCACGGAACTATTGACAAGAGAAAGAAATTTCTGACGAAGGCCCAGCCTAATGCTTTGATTTTTGACAGTGCGAAGTTGAGCGAGAAGAGTCTTCCTGGTTTTGTGGAGTCGTATTTGAAACTCCGTCAGGTGACAATTGAGCCAAAGACAGCTATTGTCATAGCAGAGTCGATAGGTCAGGATTTGAATCGTCTCACTTCTGAACTTGACAAGTTGTGTATTGCCATTCCAGAAACCGATCGTCGTGTCACTCCAGAATTAGTGGAGGAGAGTATCGGTATCAGTAAGGAGTATAATGCCTTTGAATTGCGAAATGCGATTATCAGTAGGGATGTAGTGAAGGTAAATCGTATAATAAATTATTTTGACAAAAACCCAAAGTCGGGTGGTGTCTTCAGATTATTGCCTACACTGTTCGGTTACTTTCAGAATTTGATGGTAGCCTGGTATGCACCCGACAGGAACTCCCAGAAGGCGTTGGCCGACCATTTGGAACTCCGTAGTGAGTGGGGGGCAAAAGAGTATATGGCAGGTATGCGAAATTTCTCCGCTTTGAAAACGATGCAGATAATTTCAAAGATTAGAGAAGTAGATGAGAAAATTAAGGGTTTAGATAACCCAAATACCACTTCTGGGGACCTTATGAAGGAGTTAGTTTTCTTCATTTTGCACTAAAAAGCCCCATTTTTTGCTGTTTTTACTCTAGAATAATCAATTCTTATAGTACTTCATTTTGCCCATAAACCCCGATAAATACTGGGTTTGTGGCGAATTCTAATGCCTCAAAACTCGAGTATTTTCACGAAAATAACCACTGGTTCAGAATACTTCGAAAATGCGAAAAATTGCGAGAAATGAACAGTCGAAGATTTTACTTTTACTTTTATTAAGATTTTGAATTTTGTATCTACGATTTAAAAATGCAAATACACTGCGTTTGGAATTGCAGTTTTTAAAATATAAATTCACGAATGTTATGCAGTGTCAACAACGTGAATTTAGATTTCAAGATGTAAAACTTCAGCTTAAATATATAAAAGGCATAATTATACATAGCAATATTTATGAGCATAAAGCCCTAAAACCCAGCATTTTGCATTGAAATATTTACTTAAATAAGATGTATATGCACACTTTACATATACAAAACATGCATAAATCGCATAATATTGGCATTATTTACATGTTTAACCCTCTAAAACTCAGTGTTTTGGGTAAAAATACGGCGATTTTTGCTTTGTAAACATTTAATTACCTAAATTATATTCGTAGTGTAAATTCATAAATGTATTGCAAAATCCTCGTTG
>DCIM01000071.1:14428-34387 GCA_002316005.1 Prevotellaceae bacterium UBA1726
GATAAGCATAAAAATATGAAAGATAGAATTCGTCAATTAATGGAGGCACAGCAACTCACTCAACAAAATTTTGCAGAGAAGTTGAACATCTCCCCTGCTTCACTCAGCAGCATTTTCAACGATCGTACAAAACCCACACTCAATCATGTGGATGCAATTCGTAAGAGTTTTCCAAATATCAATCTCGATTGGCTTCTTTATGGTGCAGGTGAAATGTTTGTGACTCCAGGAGGAAGTTCTAATGATTCTGTTCCATCAAATTCGAGTTCCAATCCTACAGATCTCGCGCTTGATTTCTCAGAACCACAGGCTGCCCCACTCCAGGTAAGTGATTTCCAACAATCTCGTCAACAGTCAACATATCAGCAACACAAACCTGAAATTCAGCAAGTGAAAATTATTAACAAAGCCGAACGAAAGATTGCTGAGATACGAATCTTCTATGATGATCAGACATGGGAGACATTTGTTCCAAAGAAATAGAAAATATAGAGAACCACAAACGATGTTTTTCGAAGTGGTTCTCTTTTTTTGTTTTCTTGGGATAGTGAAAGGAGGCTTTTTGGGAATGAGCCATATACGGCTCATTCTGGGGGAAATGAAGATGAGGAAGGAAAAAAGTCATGCTGATGCTCGCAATTATCGTTTTTTTCCATTATCTTTGTATTCAAATTCCAACACGCGCGTACATATTATTATATTATTATATGAAGAAATACTGTTTCGATCTTACTGTCAAGGCTGTAGAACGACCAACAAGTCAGCATGTATTGTTAGTCTTGACAGATGACAAACCGTTGCCAGAGATGGTACCTGGTCAGTTTGTTGAGGTTCGAGTTGACGGTTCGGATACAACCTTCCTCCGTCGTCCGATTTCCATAAACTATGTTGATTATGATGCAAACGAGCTCCATCTGCTTGTACATGTTGTAGGAGAAGGCACAGCCCGCTTGGCACAGTTGAAGGCAGGAGACAAGTTGAACTGTGTGTTCCCATTAGGAAACGGGTTCACCCTACCATCATCGACAGACGAGAAAATACTTCTTGTAGGAGGAGGCGTTGGTGTCGCTCCATTGCTTTATCTTGGAAAGAAAATCAAGGAATCAGGAGCCACCCCAATATTCTTGCTCGGAGCGAAGACCAAAAGCGATCTGCTTCAGTTGGATAAGTTTGCCAAGGTAGGAACCGTGTATGTCACCACAGAGGACGGCAGTATGGGTGAAGTCGGTTTTGTGACCAACCATTCCGTTCTTCAGCGCGAGGAATTCAGTCGTGTTCAGGTGTGTGGTCCAAAGCCAATGATGGTGGCAGTAGCCCGTTATGCAAAGGCCAATAATGTCGTTTGCGAAGTATCGCTCGAGAATATGATGGCCTGCGGTTTGGGAGCTTGTCTTTGTTGTGTAGAGAAGACCGTAGAAGGCAATTTGTGTGTTTGTAAAGATGGTCCGGTGTTTAATATTGAGAAACTATTATGGCAAATCTAAATGTAAAAATAAATGATTTGAATCTGAAGAACCCTGTGATGACAGCATCGGGTACCTTTGGATATGGTTTGGAGTTTGCAGACTTCGTTCCGCTTGAAGAAATAGGTGGAATTATAGTAAAAGGAACCACTTTGAAGCCACGCGAAGGAAACGATTATCCACGAATGGCAGAAACAGCCCAGGGAATGCTCAACTGTGTAGGACTGCAGAATAAGGGCATAGATTACTTCTGCGAGCATATCTATCCCCAGATAAAGGACATTGACACCAATATGATTGTCAATGTCAGCGGTTCTTCGCCAGAAGATTATGCTGAATGTGCAGCACGTATTGATGCATTGGAAAAGATCCCAGCCATTGAGTTGAACATATCATGTCCGAATGTGCATGATGGAGGAATGGCATTCGGTGTGACATGTGAAGGAGCTGCAAGTGTGGTGAAAGCCGTCAGAGCACGATATAACAAGACACTTATTGTGAAACTCTCGCCAAATGTAACCAATATCGTGGATATTGCAAAAGCTGTAGAAGCAGTAGGAGCAGACTCTGTTTCGCTCATCAATACCCTTATGGGAACATCTATTGATATAGAGCGTCGAAAGTTTAATCTCTCTATCGGAACAGGAGGTCTTTCAGGTCCCGCAGTGAAGCCAGTAGCCCTTAGGATGGTTTATCAGGTGGCAAAGGCAGTGAATATCCCTGTAATTGGTCTGGGAGGAATCTGCAATGCCCATGACGCCATAGAATTCTTTATGGCAGGAGCGACAGCCATAGAGATCGGAACTGCCAATTTCCTTGATCCTGCAGTGACGGTAAAGGTAAGAGACGGAATCAATGACTGGTTGGATAAGCACGGTTGCAAGTCTGTGATGGAGATTGTGGGTTGTCTGTAAGGAAAGAGCAAAAATTTAGGGCTACCAAAAAGTAGCCCTAAACCAACACAAAAACTAAACTAGACTTAACTAAACAATCTCGGGAATTTCCCAACTCCCTCATGTCGATTGCAAAATTAGTAAATTATTATCAAATGGCGAAATAATTTCGCATTTTTTTAATGTAAAAGCGAAATTAGACCAATTTTTATCTCTTATTCTGAAGATAATTGTCCAAAATTACCATTGCAGCCATTGATTCCACGATAGGAACCGCCCTTGGCAGTACACAAGGATCATGTCGTCCACGAGCCTTGAGAGTGGTAGGATTACCATCTTTGTCAATAGTATTCTGTTCCATGAGAATAGTAGCAACCGGTTTGAAAGCCACGCGGAAATAGATATCCTGACCATTGGAAATGCCACCCTGAATACCACCACTATGATTGGTGAGAGTCGTTATTTCGCCATTCTCGTTGACAAAGACATCATTCTGTTCGCTGCCCTTTGTTGTGACGCCATCAAAACCTTCGCCATATTCAAAACCTTTAACTGCGTTGATGCCAAGCATGGCAGCACCCAACTGAGCATGCAGTTTACCAAATTCCGGTTCACCGAGCCCAACAGGGCAACCCTTAATGACACAAGTGATGACACCACCGATGGTATCGCCCTGCTTTTTGACCTCAGCGATGAGATCTTCCATCTCCTTCGCTTTAGTCTGATCAGGACAACGGACGATGTTATCTTCGATAGTAGAGAGATCGTAGAGATGATAATCACGCTCAAGAGCGATGTTGCCCACCTGAGAAGTGTAAGCCTGAATTGTTATTCCCAGTTGGTTGAGAACCAATTTGGCAAAAGCCCCACCCACACAACGGCTGATAGTGATACGAGCAGAAGAGCGGCCACCACCACGATGATCGCGCACACCATACTTCTGGGAATAGGTATAGTCAGCATGCGAAGGACGGTAGAGGTCGCGCATGTTATCATAATCGTTCGAATGCTGATTGGTGTTACGGACGATGAAGCCGATAGGACATCCCGTAGTTTTTCCTTCGAAGACACCACTCAGAATCTCCACTTTGTCAGCCTCTTTGCGACCAGTGGTGATATGGCTTTGTCCCGGACGACGACGGTCGAGTTCAGCCTGAATGAAATCCATATCGACAGTGATGCCAGCAGGCATTCCGTCGATAACACCACCAACAGCCTCCCCATGGCTTTCGCCAAAGGTGGTCAATGTGAAAATCTTGCCAAAAGTGTTCATATTGATGCGCTATCGCTAAATGATAAATGAAAAATGATAAATGAGAAATAGGAGATGAGAAAAGGCATTTTAGTGGCATCCGCCACATCCACCTTCCCCACAGTTGCCTTCACCGCAGCCACCTTCACCACAGTTTCCGCAACCGCCAGAGCAACCTCCACCGCCACAACCACCACATCCATGGTGATTCATCTGGTTAAGCAGAGCCATAATCTCCTCCTGTGAAGCATCGTGAGACTCGATGATGGTACCTTTGAATTTCAGAGTCTTGCCAGCGAGAGGGTGGTTAAGGTCGATTTTCACTTTGTCTTCGCCCACTTCCACAACCTGAGCCATGAAACGCTGACCATCCTCGTTCTGCAAAGGAACGATGACACCAGGACGAATGTGAACCTCGTCGAAAACACCATTAGGACTGAATATAGCCTTGTCAAGGTCGATTACCCTCTCTGCTACGAATTCACCAAATCCCTCCTCAGGAGTCAGTACCACCTCGAAATCATCGCCAGTAGCCAGTTCCTTGAGTTTATTCTCAAGGGAAGTGAAAGGCATCATGCCGAAATCAGTCATCAAACGCAATGGTTGTTCCTCTGTTGTAGCCTCGAGCAGAGTCTCCTGACCATCAGTGATGTCGTACATAGCATAAGAGGCAACAATTGACTTATGTGTTAATTCTTCCATTCTTAAAGACTTAAAAATTTACGCAAAGGTACGAATTTAATTCGAAATTCTTGCTATTCTCAAATATTTTTGTTTATTTTGCCCTTGAAAATGAAATATTTGCAATGAAGCGACACCTTATTATATATATAGCACTGATTATGGCCGTTTTGAATATGAACGCCCAGACATCGGTACTGCGTAAACTCTCACCATCGGTAAGAGCCATGCTCATGGAGCAGAAAACGGCCAGTCCGATGAAGGCAAAGGTTCAGAAAGAAGCTTTCCTGTGCGCTTTCGTAAAGGTTGATGGTGATGTAGGGGAGCTGTTCCGTCAGAACAGAGTAACCACGCTTGCCACCTTTGGTGACATTCATATTGTCAGTATGCCAGTTTCTCAAATTAGCCATCTTGCTTCATGCCGACAGATTGTGCGTATAGAGATGGGACGAGGAATGTCGGTGAACAATGATCAGATGTCCAAGCACCTAAACATAGACAAAGTCTATGAAGGAATCAAACTTCCTCAGGCATTTACCGGCAAAGGAGTAGTAATGGGTATTCAGGACATTGGTTTTGACCTTACAAATCCGAATTTCTACAATGCCGATATGACCGAATATCGCATCAAGGCATTCTGGGACATGATTTCAGCAGATACTATAGGCAGTAAGTACTATGTAGGTAATGCCTACGAAGGAAAGGAGACACTGCTCAATTATGCCCATAGTCGAGATGGCATGGACCAGAACCACGGAAGTCACACCCTCGGAACAGCAGCCGGCAGTGGAGTAGGCACAGCCTACAGAGGTATAGCCTACGAGAGTGACATCTGCCTTGTGAGCAATGCAGTGTCAGACGATTTGCAGTATATTGCCGAAGCTGATAGAGGTAAATATACCTATGCCACCGATGCCTTGGGATTTAAGTATATATACGACTATGCCGAATCCCAGGGTGAGCCATGCGTCATCTCGTTCAGTGAAGGCTCAACGCAAGATCTCTACGGAGACGATATCCTCTATAATGAGATTCTCGAGAAGTTGCAAGGACCAGGACGAATCCTCGTGTCATCAGCCGGAAACAATTCGTTGGAGTTAAACTATATCCACAAACCAGTAGGACAGGAATCAGCCGGAATATTCATGGAGACATGGAGCGGTAAACTCTATTTTATGACAACGGGAGTGCAGGATTATGCAACACGCCTTGTCTTCTATGGTGCAAAGAATGATACCCTCACAGTCTCATCCGATTGGCTCTGCCAACAGCAAGATACCCTTCATATAGATACACTGAATATAGGTGAAAGACAATATATCTTGGCTTTTGGAGGATATCCAGACTGTTATAATGAAGACCGCCTTGTCACTGAAGTTTATATCCAGGGGCCAACCCATATGGGAGGTGCAGATTTTCCACTCAGTGTGGAAGTGCTTGGAAATGAGACAGAGACGGAGACATATAGGATAATTGGCAAGTTTACTACAAAGTCAAGGAACCCAGATTTGGCAGATGCCATTGTAGCGAAGAATATCAATTCGCCAAGCTGTCTGCCTTCGGTCATTTGTGTAGGCTCTACTTCGTATAGTACAGGATATATCAATATGTCCGGTGAAGAGAAGCACTATGACTACGGAACCAATGGAGAACGCAGTTCGTTCTCGTCAATTGGTCCTACTTTCGATGACAGAATCAAACCCGATGTGATGGCGCCAGGAGCCAATATCACCTCTTCGACAAACAGTTTCTATTTTGAGACCCATCCAGATTCAAGGCAGGTTTCCGACCTTGTAAGCAGTTACGAGTACGGAGGTCGCACATACTATTGGAAGTGTGATACCGGTACTTCAATGTCTTCGCCAGCCGTTGGTGGAGCCATTGCCCTCTGGCTTCAGGCAAAACCAGACCTCACACGTGATGAAGTCCTTGATGTGCTGGCACATACTTGCAGTCATCCAGATGCCACTCTAACATATCCAAACAACCAATACGGCTATGGTCAGATTGATGTCTATAAGGGATTGCTCTATATACTTGGTATTGACGGAATAGACGAAATCAGTCAGTATCAGGCCGAGAAGGTGGAATATCACCTCACGGGCCATAATAGTTTTACGGTTCAGTTCCCAGAGGCATTGAAGCACGAGGGAAGTGTGAAGGTTTACAGCACTTCTGGTCAACTCCTTCAGGTTGTTTCTGTTGCCGAAGGTAAGGATAGTATTAACATAAATCTTCCTGCAGGAATAAAGGGCGTCGTTGCCGTTCAGGTGAATGGAGATTCCAAGGCGACTTGTGGTTCGACACTGTTAAGATTCTAAGAAAAAACAAATAAAACCCAATAAAGAAATGAAAATATGTCTAATGACAGGCGCTCGTCCAAATTTCATTAAGGTGGCGCCACTGATTCGTTCCATCCGTAAGGCCCAGACTGAGGGGCGTGATGTGGAATATACTCTTGTATATGCAGGACCAGAAGATGATCCTACACTTGAAGGTTCACTTTTCGATGACCTTGAGATGCCTCGTCCAGATGTGTATCTCGGAGTGAGCAGTCAGAATGTGAATGAGATTACCAGTGGGGTAATGAGTGCTTTTGAGACTTATCTCAACGAGCATCCAACAGATGTAGTCATTGTTGTTGACGATCTTGCTTCAACTATGGCAGCAGCTATTGTGGCAAAGAAGCATGGAATACGCTTGGCACATCTTGTGGCTGGTACACGCTCGTTTGACATCAATATGCCAAAGGAAATAAACCGCCTCGTGATAGATGGTCTTTCGGATTTGCTTTTCACTGCCGGTTCGGGAACTGGAACAACAGCAGAGCAGTCAAAAATCTATGTTGTCGGTAATATCCTCATGGATACCCTCCGTTATAATCTTCCTCGTTTCCGCCGTCCTGCTATTCTTGAGGGATTTGAGGACGGCAGATATGCTGTCCTTACGATAAACCGTAGAGCACTGCTGGCAAATCCTGAGAATCTGGTTCAGATGCTGCTTGTCATGGCTAACCAGTTAGAGCACATGCCTGTGTTCATTCCTTTACGAAAGGAAGCTGCCAAAGTTGTTGGTCCGTTGCTTGAAGGATTGGAGAATATGCGTCTCGTGGAACCACTCTCTTATCTTGAGTTCGGTTATCTCACGGCTCATGCAAAGGTAGTCATTACCGATAGCGGAAATGTGGCCGAGGAGGCAACATTCAATGGAGTTCCGTGTGTCACTCTCAACAACTATACAGAGCATATTGAGACAGTGAAGCAGGGTACTAATGTCCTTGTAAACGAAGACCCAGAACTACTTGCAAATGCTCTCTACGAAATCGTTGAGGGTGAGCCGAAGAACTATTCTATTCCTGAACGTTGGGATGGAAGAACTGCTGACAGAATACTGCAGACACTGTTAGGGTAGAAGACCCCCTAATCCCCCTGCTTAGGGGGACTTGATAATAAAAAAAGCCCAGGTGATGATGGTCACTTGGGCTTTTGTTATTCGTTGTAAATCAGTGTGTTACCAGTCTCTGAGGTTTGGATTTGCCTCAATGCGGTTTTCGATTGTGTCATCAAGGAATGGGAAGAAATCAAAACCTGTGATTCGTTCAATCTCATCAACGCTACGAACATAGTAACTCAAGTCGTTACGACCGGAACGGTTGTCGTAGATGAAGCCCAAAGCCTTTGGACTATTGCCATCCTTACCGAAAGTCATCACAACCTTGAAGTACTGCTCAGGTACAACAACCTTGTTCTTGCCAATCTTCTTGTGTTCCTGATTCTTGTACACAGGACCACAGGCGATATAGAGTTTACCGTACTTGTTTGCCCAACTACGACATTTCATCTCCAACTCATTCCAGTCACCACCATCAAGATCACGACGCATAGGACTGATGTTTGTGAAGAAGAACGACTCCGACTGAGTCTTCTCACTCCATTTGTTATCGCCCGAAGGACAGAGATGACCACGGTTGTAGCCACTACGATAATAGTCATCATTCGTAGCACGAGGAGTAGGAACCTCATTGTCCTCCTTGAACTTATGTCCATCACGCTTGAAAGAACCCGAGGTATGGTTGCTTGTTAGCACCCATGCCACCCAGTTGGCACAACGAGTGTCCTTGTTGTAGCTGACGGTGTAGGCAGTACGCTTGAGCAACTGACCATTCTTTCCACCAGCCACAAGACCCGTGTTTACAGCAGAATTGTCGTAATTATGCTTTGCGTTCTGCTGTTGTTGATTTTGCTTATTCTTGTTTTTGTTCTTTTTCTTGCTCTTCTGCGAGAGAGAAGTGTCGAAGAATGATGTCATCTCTGCCAATTCACCCTCCTGCTCCTGTTCCGGGGCAGATTGATGGCGGCAAGAAGCAGTGCTTAGAACAACAACCGATGCTAAAGCAAATATCTTAATGAAATGGAATTTCATCTTTTGTAAACCTTAATTATTTGAAGATAGACTTCAGAACTTCCTCAGTAACTCGTTTTGTTGCAGTTGTTGTAGCCGATTTTGCTGCCTTGCCGAGGATATCAGTACCAGAAGACTTCTTTGAAGATTTAGAACTGCTGCTTGAACCAGTAATCTTCTTTCCAACCATAGAACCGATGCTACGAGCAACACTTGAAACAATTGCAGCGATGATAGAACCGAAGATACCCTTCTTCCAAGCACTGCTGCTCTTGCTCTTCTCCTTTTCCTGACGAGCAGCCTCACGATCAGCTTCACGCTGAGCCTTTGCAGCTTCCTTTTCAGCCTTCTCTGCTTCCTTCTGTGCCTTAGCCTCTTCCTGCTTTGCTGCATCCTTAGCATTCTCTTCAGAAAGAACTTCGTAAGCACTCTCACGGTCAGTGAAATCCTCGTAAGCCTTGATGCGAGCAGGAGCAGCATTCTTGATATCAAGACGCTGACCATCAGTGATAGCACCAATCTGGCTCAATGGGAAGAGGATACGAGCACGCTCAACCATACCAGGAGCACCCTTAGCATCAAGGAATGAAACGAGAGCCTCACCAGTTTCAAGGTTCATGATTGCCTCTTCAGTGTTCAAATCTGGGTTTGTACGGAATGTGTTAGCAGCAGCTCGTACAGCCTTCTGGTCGTTAGGAGTGAAGGCACGAAGAGCATGCTGTACACGGTTGCTCAACTGAGCAAGGATGTTATCTGGTACATCGGTAGGTGACTGAGTGATGAAATAAATACCCACACCCTTTGAACGGATGAGACGGATAACCTGCTCGAGTTTGTCAACTAATGCCTTTGATGTTCCCTCGAAGAGCATATGAGCCTCGTCGAAGAAGAAGATGAGTTTTGGAAGTTCCTGATCGCCCACCTCTGGGAGTTGAGCATAGAGTTCGGTCATGAGCCAAAGGAGGAAAGTAGAGTAGAGCTTTGGATTGAGCATGAGCTTGTCAGCAGCCAAAACACTCATCACACCCTTACCACCCTCAGTATCAAAGAGGTCATTGATGTCGAATGCTGGTTCACCGAAGAACTTGTCACCACCCTCCGACTCAATGGCGAGGATTGAACGCTGGATAGCACCAACACTTGCAGAAGACACATTGCCATACTGAGTAGTGAAGAGAGCTGCATTCTTGCCAACGAAGTCGAGCATCAAACGGAGGTCCTTCAAGTCGATGAGGAGGAGATTCTTATCCTCAGCAATCTTAAATACGATATTCAAGACACCAGTCTGAGTCTCGTTCAAGTCCATCAAGCGGGCAAGAAGTTGTGGACCCATTGACGAGATTGTAGCTCGCATAGGGAATCCCTGCTCACCGAAGACATCATAGAAACGAACTGGACATGGCTGGAACTCAGGGTTCTCAATGCCAAACTCAGCACAACGCTTCTCAATGAAACCGCTCATCTTACCTGTCTGGCTGATACCAGAGAGGTCGCCCTTCATATCGGCCATGAAACAAGGAACACCTGCCTGCGAGAATGTCTCTGCAAGAACCTGGAGAGTTACGGTCTTACCAGTACCTGTAGCACCAGCTATAAGTCCGTGGCGGTTACACATCTTACCTATCAAATTGATTGGGCCATTTGCTGAATGAGCCACATAGAGATTGTTGTCTAAATACATATTGTAGAAGATTTTTGGTTTATAGTTTATTTTTAGAATTCACTTGTGAAATGGAAGCGTATATGCTCAAAGTCCTGCTGAGCCATTGAGAGCACATAGCCAGAATCGGCAAGGAAGACATCACGGCCATCCTTGTCCTTTGCCATATACTGATACTTACGCTTCTTGAACATATCGAGTTCCTTTTCGTCATCGCTCTCTACCCAACAAGCCTTGTGCAAGTGGACAGGTTCCCAACGACATTTTGCATTGTACTCATTTTCAAGACGATACTGGATAACCTCGAACTGAAGCTGACCAACAGTACCAACGATTCTGCGGCCATTGAACTGATTGACGAACAACTGAGCAACACCCTCGTTCATCAACTGCTCCAGTCCCTTCTGGAACTGCTTAGCCTTCATTGGGTCATCATTCTCGATATACTTGAACAACTCAGGAGAGAACGAAGGAAGTCCACGGAAATGAATCTTCTCACCTTCGGTGAGAGTGTCACCAATCTTGAAGATGCCGTTATCAGGCAAACCAACGATATCACCTGCCCAAGCCTCGTCGATTGTTGACTTACGCTGAGCCATGAACTGAGTAGGAGAAGAGAAACGGATTGTCTTGTTCTCACCCACATGGAGGTAAGGCTGGTTACGCACGAACTTACCCGAGCAAACCTTACAGAATGCAATACAACTACGGTGGTTAGGGTCAATATTGGCTGTAATCTTGAAGATGAAACCAGTAAACTTTGGTTCGTCTGGTTCAACCATTCTTTCCTCTGCCTTTGTTGGCTTTGGTGATGGGGCAATCTCAACAAAACAGTTCAAAAGTTCCTGCACACCGAAGTTGTTCAGCGCAGAACCAAAGAATACAGGAGCAACCTCTGCCGAACGATAACTATCAACCTCAAACTCAGGATAAACACCATCAACGAGTTCAAGGTCATCACGAAGTTGCTGAGCATCATCCTCACCAACCTGTGCATCCAATTCTGCAGAATTGATATCAACAGCCACCTTCTCTGTCACTCGCTGCTTGTTTGGAGTGAAGAGGTTCAACTGCTGCTCGTAGATATTGTAAACACCCTTGAACTTCACACCCTGATTGATAGGCCAAGAGAGAGGGCGAACCTTGATCTGGAGTTCCTGCTCAAGTTCGTCGAGGATATCAAATGGGTCACGACCTTCACGGTCCATCTTGTTCACGAAGATGATTACAGGAGTGTTGCGCATACGACAAACCTCCATCAGCTTTCGTGTCTGAGCCTCCACACCTTTTGCACAGTCAACCACGATGATGGCTGAGTCAACGGCAGTAAGTGTGCGGTAGGTATCTTCTGCAAAATCCTGGTGACCAGGAGTGTCGAGGATGTTCACCTTGTAAGGAAGGGCATCTGCTGGCTGATTCTCAGCATCTGGGAGATAGTCGAACTCCATTACAGATGTAGAAACAGAGATACCACGCTGTTTCTCAATGTCCATCCAGTCTGATGTTGCTGTCTTGCGGATTTTATTGCTTTTTACTGCACCTGCCACCTGAATCTGTCCACCAAAGAGGAGGAACTTCTCAGTCAGTGTTGTCTTACCCGCATCAGGGTGAGAGATAATGGCGAAGGTGCGTCTTCTTTCTATTTCTTGATTCATATATAGTATTTACAATTTAGCAATTTTTGAGGTTGTTGATGCATTTCTTCAGCGAGTCGGTCCAATAAGGAATCTTGATGCCGAATGTCTCTTTTATCTTTGTTTTGTCAAGAACACTGTATGAAGGACGAGTCACAGGACTTGGGAACTCGTTTGAGTGACAAGGTTGGATATCGCAATCTGTCTGTCCTGAGTATTCTGCAATCATCTTTGTGAAGTCAAACCATGAGCATACACCCTCGTTTGAGTAGTGGTAGATGCCAGTCACTGGTTTCTCGATAGCAGTCATGATGGCATTTGCAAGGTCGAGGGCGTAGGTTGGAGTACCTGCCTGGTCGAACACAACCTTCAACTGTGGTTTTGTGGCAGTGAGGTTGAGCATTGTCTTGCAGAAGTTCTTGCCAAACTCTGAGTAGAGCCATGCTGTACGGATGATGATATGATTGCAGCCAGTTGCCTGAATCTTCTGTTCTCCAAGGAGCTTTGTTGCTCCATACACACCAGTAGGAGTGCCTTTTTGGTCCTCACGACAAGGGGTGTTGTAAGGGTCACCACCAAAGACATAGTCGGTAGATACATGCACAAGTAGTCCGTCAACCTCTTTCATTGCCTTTGCAAGGTTTTCTGGGGCAGTGGCATTGAGTGCCTCTACGAGTTCTGCCTTTGCAGGGTCCTCAGCACAGTCAACATTGGTCCATGCAGCACAGTTGATGATGCACTTGATGTTGTTTTTTGCCACCATTTCACGGATGGCTTCAAGGTCTGTTATGTCAAGATGCTCATAGCCTTCGCATACATCTGTGAAAACAAAATTGTGAGAGGAATCACGACTCACAATCTGTATCTCGTTGCCAAGTTGGCCATTAGCACCAGTAACAAGAATGGCCCCTTTTCCCGACCCTTTCCCCTTCGATTCTGTCGAATCTGCTGGGCAAGGGAGTGGATAGTCCTGTATGTTGTTTTTTTCTGTCATTCTTCTGTCTTATTGAGAATTTTGTTTATTAGAAGTGCAATCTTCTCTTTTACAAATTCAATATCGCCTAATACCTCATTATTGGTAAAGCGAAGAACATAATACCCGTGTTTATTAAGATAATCTGTTCTGATGTTGTCTTCAACCTGCTGTTCTGCAGAATTGTGATATTCCCCGTCAACCTCAACGATTAGTCGGGTTTCATGATTAAGAAAGTCTGCAATATAATCACCAATGGCAACTTGTCTAATGAATTTCACTCCAAGAGCTTTCCTTCTTATGTGTTCCCAAAGAAATGATTCTGCATCAGTAGGGCAGACTCTGTTTTTATGTGCATTATCCTTTAATAAAGAATATACATCAGGATTTGCCCTTACATATCGCCTGTTACAGTTCTTTTCTCTTCCCATATCCGCCTTTTGTCAGCCTTCATCTCCCACTATATGAAATTTTGTAAGAAATTCTTTCTCCCGTCTGCTTTCGGTTTTCAACTCCCTTGCCCCGCAGAGAATTCGGAGGGGAAAGGGGAGAGCCGTAGGCTCGGGGAAAGGGGCTTATTCAAATTTCAATCCTTCGGTCTTGTCGGTCTTGTAGTAGTCCGAGAGCATTCCGAGGAAAGTGGTAATCTCAGAAACTGCTGTCTGTGTCTGCATTGATACTTCCTTCTGCTGCAGACGAAGAAGCATCACTCCATAGAGGGCATTCAGGCAAGTCTCAATCTCGGTCACATCCTTGTCGCCTTTGTTGCGGAGTTCCACGATGAAAGGCAAAACCTTATAGTACTCGGCATTGTAGAAAGGAAACTTCGGACTTGCAAGCAGTTGTGCACTGAGGTCGTTGAGGTCCTGCACCAGAATCTCGTTGATTGTCAGATGTCCCTTTTCGCGCTTGCCTTCTTGATTCATCATGCGGATGAGATTTCCATACCAATCGACCATCTCTTCGTATGTGTCGAGGTCTTCAATCTGGAAGCGTGCTATGTATTCGTTCTTTATTCGTGCCAACGAGCAACCATAGGCACGTATGATGTCCTCTACCTGCCACATATAGAGCAAGTATTCGGCTATATTTTCTTTGCGTAATTTATGTGCAATAATCATATAATGTGCGATGGTTTAGTACCAACTCAAACTGTAAAGGTTGAACACTGTACCCACGAGGAACACCAGTGAGACGAGGATGACGATTGTGCCAATCACCTTGTTGATGATGAGGATTCCGTCCTGTGTGAATCGGCCACGAATCTGGTCAATGAGCCAAGTCAGTCCGAACCACCAAAGCAATGCTCCTCCGAAAATGCTCAAGTAGCCAATACCCATTTCCAAAGGATGGTCGGGTACAACGAACGACATCTGTGCCATCACTGCTATGAAAAGGAATATGATGAGTGGGTTGGCAAATGTAATCCAGAATGCTGTGTGGGCATTGAAGAAGAACGACATGTTCGACTTGTTGAGCAGATGCACCTCCTTCGGATGACTGCGGAAACAGTAGATTCCAAAGGCGAGCAACAGTACCGAACCAATCACCTTTAATATATACAATGTTGTAGGCTGCGACACAAAGTCGAGCATAAAACTCAAACCGAGTCCTGTGAGGAGTGCATATATGATGTCACTTATAGCGGCTCCAAGTCCTGTAGCAAACCCTTGCCAACGACCTTTGTTCAGTACTCTCTGTATACAGAGAATACCTACAGGACCCATTGGTGCTGAGGCTATGATGCCAATCAGGATGCCCTTGAAGATGAGTTCTATGATGTTTACTGGAAGTAATGCTTGCATAATGTATGCAAAGGTACGGATAATTTTCGAGAATCTATACAAAATAGAACTTTATTTCTGTCTGATGCAAATTTTTCCCTTGAAAACTTTGTTTTCTATTCTTTTTTTCCTACCTTTGTCTACTGAATGCGAAATGTGGGCGTATTGTGCCCATATCTGCTGACTGACAACAGAAAATAATTTATTAACTAATAACAAAAATAGAAAAAATGGCAGAACTTTCTGAAATCAAGCCTTATGTAATCGGCTTGGACCTCGGTGGAACTAACTCAGTATTCGGTATCGTTGACTCTCGTGGTGAGATCAAGGCTACTACTTCAATCAAGACTCAGGGCTATGGCGACAATGTAAATGCTTATGTTGATGCTGCTTGCGAGGCTCTTCAGTTGATCATTGATCAGGTTGGTGGTATCGAACTTATCAAGGGTATGGGTATTGGTGCACCTAACGGTAACTATTATAATGGTACAATCGAGTTTGCTCCAAACCTCGAGTGGGGTCACAATGGTATTGTTCCATTGGCACAGCTTTTCTCTGACAAACTCGGTATTCCTGTAGCTCTTACAAACGATGCTAATGCAGCTGCTCTTGGCGAGATGACCTACGGTGTTGCTCGTGGTATGAAGAACTTCATCATGATCACTCTTGGTACAGGTGTTGGTTCTGGTATCGTTATCAATGGTCAGTTGGTTTACGGTTGCGATGGTTTCGCAGGTGAGCTTGGTCACACTATTGCTGAACGTAATGGTCGTTCATGTGGTTGTGGCCGCAGAGGTTGTCTTGAGGCTTACTGCTCTGCTACTGGTGTTGCTCGTAGTGCTCGTGAGATTCTCTCTACAACAGAGCGTCCTTCACTCCTTCGTGAGATGGATCCAGAGCAGATTACATCTTACGATGTATCTATGGCTGCTGCTAAGGGCGACGAGGTTGCTCTCGACATCTACAAGTTCACTGGTGAGATGCTCGGCCGTTCATGTGCTGACTTTGCTGCATTCTCTTCTCCAGAGGCATTCGTATTCTTCGGTGGTCTGACAAAGGCTGGCGACCTCATCATGGATCCAATCAAGCGTTCTTATGATGAGAATGTATTGGCAATCTTCAAGGGCAAGGCTAAGTTCCTCGTTTCTGGTCTTGATGGTTCTTCTGCAGCTGTTCTCGGTGCAAGTGCCATCGGTTGGGAGCTTCAGGACTAATCCCCTTTCCTGAACAAATAGAAAACAAATAGAGGGGAGCCGATTGTGGTTCCCCTTTTGCAATTACAAAAACCTAAAACAAATGAAGAAAACTCTTTTATTCGTGTTTGCCGTCATTGCTGTTTCTTGTTCGGTGTTCAGTTCTTGTTCAAAGAGCGAGGATGCAACAGAGGTGAAGTGGGCCACATTCAACATTCGCTACGACAATTCCGATGACTCTCTGAACAACTGGAAATATCGCCGTGATTCTGTTGCCAACTACCTCAAGGCTCAGTCAATCGACATCTGTGGTATGCAGGAAGTTCTCTGGAGTCAGTTGATGGATCTTGAGGAGCGACTCCCTGAGTATCAGCATGTTGGTGTTTGTCGTGATAATGGTAGCGACGAGGGTGAGGCTTCACCAATCTTCTTCCGTAAGGACCGTTTTGAGGCAATGGACTCGGGCACATTCTGGCTCTCTCAGTATCCTGATTCTGTAGGATTCATTGGTTGGGATGGTGCTTGCTGCCGTATTGCCACATGGGCAAAGCTTCAGGACAAGAAGAACGGAAAGATTTTCATGGCTGTGAACACTCATTTCGACCATGTAGGTGTTGAGGCTCGCAAGAATGCAGCACTTCTCATCATCGATAAAATCAAGGAGATTGTAGGCGATCGTCCTGCAGTCCTCACTGGTGACTTCAATGTCAACGACCAGTCGGATGCTTATCAGACAATCACCACTAATGAGTTTGTTCTCAAGGATGCTCACAAGGTTGCTCAACAGGTGGAGGGACCATCTTATTCTTGGCACGATTGGGGTATGCAGCCTATGGCTGAGCGTGAGAAGATTGACTTCGTGTTCGTTACTCCAACCATCGAGGTCATCTCTTCGAAAATCTATCAGGAGCATCTTGTTGACTCTCTCAAACCAGAGACACAGTGGGGCTATATCTCTGACCACAACCCAGTGGTTACTGAACTGAAGTTCTAAGGAAGCCTCTCCTATATCCTCTCCTAAAGGAGAGGACTTTTAATTCAAATAATTCAAATTAGAAAAAATATGTCTATAGCAGGTATTATTATCGGTATTATTGCCGGATTCATTGGATGCAAGCTCACAGGTGCTGAGGGCAAAGGTTGCATCATCGATTTGTTGTTAGGCCTCGCAGGAGGTTGGTTTGGTGGTTGGCTCTTTGCCTTCCTTGGTATCTCGTGGGGTGGAATCCTCGGTGAGATTGCTACAGCTGCCATTGGTGCCGCTCTCCTCATCTGGCTCTGGAACAAGATTGTAAAGTAGACCCCCTATATCCCCCTACTTAGGGGGACTTGAACAAACAAAAGTGCCAACCTCGGTAATCCTCGAGGCTGGCATTTTATTTCTATGGAATGATGCGCATATTTCAGTGGAATGATGCATACTCAGCAGTAAGGAGTTGCGCTCATTTCAGTGGAATGAGTGTGATGTATAACAGATGTATAACATGATATATAACATGTTATAATTGGTGTTATAATTGTAAGTGTCTGTATTTCAGTGGATTAGCAGGGTAATTATAACATTATAACACATAACACATGTTATATATGGTTATAGAGTGAGAACATAATTATTGATAGAGTAATTGTAGTTTAAATTATTATAATACTCCTATAATCAATAACTACCTCTACCCTCCAAACCTATTATAACACTGTTATATGTTATATTTGTAAGCTAAAGTGTTGATACTCAGCAAGTTGAATTATAACAATGATATATAACACTGTTATAATGTTATAATTGCTTTGCACTATTTCTTCAGCTCGTAGCTGACGTAAGCGAACTTCTTTGAGTCGGGGGACCAGGAGTTTACATTGATGGTGCCTTGACCTCCGAAGAGCTCTACCAACTGACGGTCTTTCTTGCCTTTAGAGGTCATCATGCGTAGTTCCACATTCTTGTTTGGAACATGCTCATCAGCCTTGAGGTCGCCTTTGTGATAGCAGATATAGACAACCCACTTGCCGTTAGGACTGATGTGAGGAAACCATGCATAAAGGTTGTTGTGATGAGTCATCTGTGTCTGCTCTGTGCCATCAGTCTTCATACGCCATACATGCATCTCACCAGTGCGAGAAGAGTTGAACCAGATGTATTTTCCATCCATGCTGTACTCGGGACCATCGTTAAGTCCCTCTGCATCAGTGAGTTGACGCTCAGGAGAACCATCAAGTCGTTTTGAATACACAGCCCTTTGGTCACCACGAAAAGCACAATATGCCACTTCTTTTCCATCAGGACTAATGCCATGAAGATAGCTTGGACCAAGGTCGGTAATCTGCTGGGGTTCACCACCCTCGAAAGGTACACGGAACACAAGTGAAGGCCATTTGTCGGAAATGCCAATCCACTTGCCATCAGCAGAGATGACATGATCGTTGTTGCAACCCGAAGCCGAACCAGTATTTATCTCAATAGGCTCAGAATCAGGGTTTTCGGTAGAGAGTTTCCACAAACGCCCGTGAGAGTTATATACGAACCAACGGCCATCAGGAGTCCAGTTTGGAGCCTCAATCTTGTAGGGAAACTCATGAACTACCTTGTGGCTGTTTGTCTTTATGTCGAAAACCTCCAAACGACTGATGCAATCGTCCTTTGCACGCTGTTCCTCAAGAGTCTGTGCAGAAAGCGAAAGAGACATAAGCGAAAGAAATAGTAATAGAATACGCATAGTTTAGTTTGTAAAAATACCTTGAAATCCAAAACAAAAAAAACTCCCCCTCCCTCAAAGGAGAGGGCAGGGGAGAGTCATTTTTATCTTAGCAACCTACGCACCAAGGCTTCAACTGCTTGAAGAAGTCGTTGCCCTTGTCATCAACGAGGATGAATGCAGGGAAGTCCTCAACATCAATCTTCCATACAGCCTCCATGCCGAGTTCTGGATACTCAACACACTCGATTGACTTGATTGAGCTCTGTGAGAGAACGGCAGCAACACCACCGATTGTACCGAGGTAGAAACCACCATGCTTCTGACAAGCATCAGTAACACACTGATCGCGGTTACCCTTTGCAATCATCACGAGCGAACCACCATTTGCCTGGAACTCATCAACATATGGGTCCATACGACCAGCTGTTGTAGGGCCCATAGAACCACATGGATAGCCCTCTGGAGTCTTTGCAGGACCAGCATAGAGGATTGGATAATCCTTCAGGTACTGAGGCATTCCCTCACCAGCATCAAGACGAGCCTTGATCTTTGCATGAGCAATATCACGACCTACGATGATTGTACCCTTGAGGTTGACACGAGTAGAAACAGGATACTTAGAGAGTTCCTTGCGAACAGCATCCATACCCTGGTTCAAGTCAATCTCGATACCCTTTGTACCCTCACCTGGACGGCGGAGTTCCTCTGGGATAAGCTCTGTTGGATTCTCGTCCATCTGCTCAATCCAGATACCATCCTTGTTGATCTTTGCCTTGATGTTACGGTCAGCAGAGCAGCTTACACCCATACCTACTGGCAGAGAAGCACCATGACGAGGGAGGCGGATTACACGAATATCGTGAGCAAGATACTTACCACCGAACTGTGCACCAAGACCAATCTCCTGAACCTTCTTCAAGAGTTTCTTCTCGAGGTCGATATCACGGAAAGCACGACCAGTCTCATCACCTGTTGTAGGCAACTCATCGTAGTATTTGATAGAACCCAACTTCACTGTGAGGAGGTTCTTCTCTGCCGATGTACCACCGATTACCACGCAGATATGGTAAGGAGGACAAGCAGCAGTACCGAAGTGCTTGATTTCCTTTACGAGCCAAGGAAGCAAGGTGTTCTCATTCTGGATGAGAGCCTTTGTCATTGGGAAGAAGTAGGTCTTGTTAGCCGAACCACCACCCTTTGCTACGCAAACGAATCTGTACTCAGCACCCTCTGTTGCCTCAATGTCAATCTGAGCAGGGAGGTTGCACTTGGTGTTGATTTCATCGTACATGTTCAATGGAGCATTCTGAGAATAACGGAGGTTGTCCT
>DCIM01000071.1:34484-47305 GCA_002316005.1 Prevotellaceae bacterium UBA1726
CGTGGATGATAGCAGTACCTGTATCCTGACAGAAAGGAAGAATGCCCTTTACTGCAGTCTCTGCATTGCGAAGGAACTGGAGAGCAACATACTTGTCGTTCTCTGAAGCCTCTGGGTCGGTAAGAATCTTTGCCACCTGCTCGTTGTGCTCACGACGAAGTTTGAACTCTACATCGTGGAAACAAGTCTCAGCAAGCAGTGTGAGTGCTTCCTTTGAAACCTTGAGGATTTCGTGACCCTCGAATTCGCTTACAGAAACACCCTCCTTTGTCAAGAGGCGATACTGTGTCTTGTCCTCACCAACCTGGAACATTGGTGCGTACTTAAATTCTACATTAGCCATAATAAATGTTTTATTTTAGTTATAAATGAATTATTCTTTAGTATCCGAAAATATCTTCAAGAGTTACCCTTTTTATATTGCCACAAACTTTCTGCAATGCATCTACATCAAGTTCGCTCTCGTTGCCGAGGATTACATAGTGCATTGGTTTGCCCTTGATGTTCTGCTGCTCGAAGTTCACGATGTCCTGCATTGTCATTGAAGGCAACTTCTCGAAGACGGTCTTGTTCAAGTCGTAGTCAATACCCATACGCTGTGCATTGATATACTTCAGTATGATACCAAACTTCGTTGTGCGGGCAGAAGCAAGGTTCTTTATCATGCTCTCCTTTGCAATGTCGAAGGCTGCCTGAGTCTGAGGCATCTCGTCGGTAATCTCGTTGAAGGTGTTGATACAATCCATCATCTTATCGTTCTGTGTGATGATATGCTCCATCCAGTATTCTGGGTCCTGCTTGCGACTTGGAATATAGTATCTTGCATAGGCATTGTAAGCCAGACCACGAGTCTCACGCAACTCCTGGAAGACGATAGAGTTCATGCCACCACCGAAGTACTCGTTGAAGAGGTCCTCTACAGTAACCTTCGATAAATCCATCTGTTTCTTCTCGTTGTTGAGCATACGCAAATAGATGTTGTTTGCCTCGTAAGGTGCAATGATTGCCTCGTTTGTTGGAGTTGAGTTCCAAGCCCACTCCTTGTTCTGTGGCACATCCTTCAGTTTCTTTGCTGTCTTGTGGGCAGCCTTTATCTCCTTCGAGAGTTCTGCAACACTCAGAGGACCATAATATAATAAGGTGTGCTTCATCTGCGAGAGTCCCTTCAGCAGTTCAGTGAAGGTCTCAGGCTTTGTGTTGCGAAGTTCCTGCTCCGAGAGGATATTTGTGTAATCGTTCTTTGCACCATGTAAAGCATATTCCCACAATGCACCGAAACAAGCACGCTGGTTCTTCTTTGCCTCCTCACGCTCCTTCATGGTGTTCTCTACATACATTTCGTAGATGTCATTATCGGCCTTCGTGTCAGTAAGAATCTGCTCGAGCAACTTCAATGCCTCTGGCATATTGTGGCTCAAACCTGAAAGCGTAACAACAAGCACATCATTCTGAACACTGATGTCATAGTCGCAAGCCAGTTTGTAGAACTGCTTCTTTATTTCCTCGTTGCTCATCTTCGATGTTCCGAGCAATGGGATGTAATCATTGATTACATTGTAACGAGTATCTGCACGATCACCAAACTCATAGCGATACTCCATATGGAAGAGTTCGTTCTCCTTGTTCTGCACATAGAGCACAGGCATACCGGTCTTTGTTGTGGCCTTTGTGAGGTCCTTCTCAAAGTCAATGAACTGTGGCTGAATCTGGTCAACCTTCATGTCTGTGAGGTCTGTGAGGAACTGCGACTGATAGTCACGGTTCGATGGGATAGGGGTGATCTCTGGTTTCTCAATCTTCTTGATGTTCTTGTCCTCACCCTTGAGTTTCTCTGCACTCACATATCCATCTGTGAAATACTTGTTTGCAAAGGCCACGATATCAGCCTTTGTAATCTTTGCCATTCGGTTGAGTTTCTCAACCTGATCCTGCCATTCCTCACCATTGATGAAGGCATCAACCATAATGCCCACACGACCGTTATTATGTTCCAGTCGCTGCAGATAATCACGCTTCTTGTTGTTGATGATGCTCTCGAGGATGTCATCATCGAAATCGCCTGCCTTGAGTTTCTTCACCTCAGCAAGCAGGATGTCCTTCACCTCAGCAAGTGTCTGACCCTCCTTTGGAGCACCACCAAGGATGAACATGCTGTATTCCTTCAGACTCTCGTTTACAGCCATCGATTGCAGTGTGAGCATCTTCTGGTTCACATCAAGGTCGATGAGTCCGCAACGGCCGTTCTGCATGATGCTTGAAACAAGGTCCAAGGTGTCTGCCTGAATAGAACCAGCACCGTCAAAACGCCAAGAAAGCCAAACCTGCTCTTGTTCCTGACCAACAACTGTTGTGTCCTGAGGACAAGTGAATGTTGGTTGCACTGGGAACTGACGAGGAGATACGTCCTTACCTGCCTCCCAACTGCCGAAGTACTTGTCAATCAGGGCAATAGTCTTGTCAAAGTCAATATCGCCCGACATACAGATGGCAATATTGTTTGGCTTATAGTAACGGTCGTAGTACTTCTGGATTTCAACCAGTGAAGGGTTCTTCAAGTGGTCCTGAGTACCGATTGTTGACTGTGTACCATACGAATGCGAAGGAAACAGTTTCTTCACAAGGGCATCGAAGAGTTTCTCCTGATCACTTGCAAGCGAGATGTTCTTCTCCTCGTAAACTGCCTCCAACTCAGTGTGGAAACCACGCATCACCATATTCTGGAAACGATCGCTCTGGAGTATTGCCCAACGCTCAAGTTCGTTTGCAGGCACATCCTCTGTGTAGCAGGTGATATCGAAAGAGGTGTAAGCATTACTTCCATCACCACCTATTGCAGCCATCGCCTTATCATACTCGTTAGGGATATTGTATTTTGCTGCAATTTGACTTACGGAGTCAATCTCGTGATATTTTGCCTTACGCTCCTGAGGATCAGTGAGTTTACGGTATTCCTCATAGAGGTTCTTGATCTTGTCAAGGTATGGTTTCTCAGCAGCATAGTCGGTTGTTCCGAAATGGGTTGTGCCCTTGAACATCAGATGCTCCAGGTAGTGGGCCAAACCTGTGCAGTCGGCTGGGTCATTTCTATGACCTGTGTTTACTGCGATATATGCTGTGACACGAGGTTTCTCTGTGTTCTGCGAGAGGTATACCTTCAATCCGTTAGGCAAGGTATATATGCGTGCCTGCATAGGGTCACCTGTCACAGTTGCGTATTTATAGTCCTTGGCCGAGATTCCAAGGCACATTGCCAATCCCAAAGCCAATGCAAATATTTTTTTCATCTTATCTTTTCTTATTTTATCTTCTTAATTACTATCTGGACGCCCTTGCCCCGCAGAGAATTCGGAGGGGAAACTTGCCGAAGGCTCACTGACTGAGCAGGGTGTGTCAGTTTGCTGGCACCCGAATCGCGAGGGAAGTAAAGGGGGAGCGAAGCGGGGGAAAGGGGCTTTACATATATAGTTTCTGATTCTCAAAATCCACTTCCTTATCCAACTGCTGGAGGAAGTCCTGATATGTGTTCTCGTCCACATCACCAAGTTCGTACTCGCGTTCTGCATCCTTGCGTATCTCTGCAATCCATGCTCTGCGGGCTGTGATGTAATCCTCGTGAATCTTTGCTGCAACCTCTTCGGTCACCTCTTCAACACCATAGTATTCGCAAAGCAGTCGGTAACTCCAAGCCCAGCGATATTCGGCATAGTTGTTGTGGGCTGTCTTGAACTCATTGCGGATGTCTTTTGTTGTTGCAATAGTACCGTTCTTGATACCCTCAACGATTCTAAGTTCCTCGCTTTCAGGGATTAACAATCCCGAAAGGTCACTCCATTTGCCCTTGCCAACCTCTGTCTGAGGATACTCCAAACGATGGCGTTTCATCACAGCACCCATGAAGATGCGGAGGGCTATATCGTAGTATTTTATTCCCTTATGGAGCGAACTTGACTTAATAACATAGTCGTGATAGTTGTACGACTGAACATTATCACCCGATACTCGACGGAGGTCTTCAAGGGTGCGTTTTGCTGTCATTATTCGTCCAACAGAGAATGGAGAAAGCCAGTCGAAATTGATTATTGAGCGGCGGCCTCCTGAAGGACGCTTGTCTCGCTTTGGCCACTTGCGGATATCACGATAGAGTCCAACGGTGGTGAGGTTTCGTCCTGGAACAAGAATCATGTCATCGCCATAAGCCATCAGATAAGAGAATGGCAACTTGCGTGTGTCTGGATGATACATAATCTTTCCAAAGCACACTGAGAACTGACCAATCTTTGCTGGCATAAGGATATACGAACCACTCGCTGTCTTCACACCACGCTCCAGTGTTCCGTAGTGCATTGGTCCCATCTTGTAGGCATGGTTCGAGAAGTTTGTTGCCGAACCAGCATTGTAGAATGAATACTCACATCCGATGAGCAGTGAACTCTTGTGGTGGCTTGCTGAGAACGGACCGCAGAAAGCAGCACACGACTCTCCGTTTGCCATATATGAGTTGGCAAAGAACAATGAGTTCTCGGCCGAGAATCCACTTGCTATCTTACAAGCCTCACCGACAAAGCAGTTTTCGATTTTTGCATTGTCAATGATGCTCGAACCATCAAACACAATCGAGTTTTCGCATATTACACCACCACCGATATATACATTCGCTTCAGGAATGCTCTGGATGGTACAGTCGGCAATGCGAATGGCACCACTTACCTCGCAATCCTCAGTGATGATAGAGTTTGTTATCTCTGTTGTATTTACGATTTTCACTCTGTCACCAATGAATCCGCAGTCTTGCACCTTCTGTGCAATCTCGTTGCTTATCATGCTGCGAATGGCCTGAGTGAACTCTGCATCTTTCTCGTATTTCACCATCAGTGCTGCCACCTGCGATGTCAATCCGTGGAAAAGCATCACATTACCATCACCTACCTCGTTGAGTACGGAGATGATGTTGCCTTCTCCATAAGTGGCACCTTCGGTTGTCTCAATGACACTCACATTTGTGATGATACAGTCATTGCCGATGATGTAGTTGTTTATGTAAGAACCGATATTCTCGATGAGGCAATCATCACCAATACTACAGTTTCGCAAAGTGGCATTTCTGATGCCGGAATGCTTGTAGAATCCTTGGCTTACCTCTACATTCTTGTTGAAAGATCCAAGTGTCACCTCTCCGTAGAATTCCACATTGTGAATGTATTTTGGCGAGAACTCCTCGTCAACATTGATTGCTGTCCAGTCCTCAGCCGTACAACCGTGGCTCTTGAGTATCTGTATTTCTTGCTCGTTTAATAATCTGCTCATTTTTCTTTTCTTTTGTCTTTTCCAGAATTGTTTTCCCACCCAATTATCTATCCCCCCTTCGTTCAGGATGTAGTATAAAACATCCTTCCCCCCGGGAAGGCTTGGTTAGGCCTCATATCCTGGGTAGAGGAAGTCATTGTAAGGGTACTTCTGCACATGCAGTTCGCGTACCTTTTTATATAATACATTCTTGAATTCCTCGATGTTATCCTTTTCGCGGGCAGAGATGAACAGACAGTTCTCGTTGAGCTTTGCCATCCATGTCTTCTCCAGTTCCTCAAGCGAGATCTCGTTCTTCTTCACAGGAGTGAGGTCGTCCTCGTCCTTCTCAACCCATTTGTAGTTATCAATCTTATTGAAAATAATCATTGAAGGCATATCAGCACAACCCAAGTCGGCAAGTGTCTTCTCCACAACTTTTATCTGTTCCTCGAAGTCGGGGTGGGAGATGTCCACCACATGAACCAAGAGGTCGGCCTCGCGAGTCTCGTCGAGTGTTGACTTGAACGAATCCACAAGGTCGGTAGGCAACTTACGGATGAATCCTACTGTATCGGCCAACAGGAAAGGCAGATTCTCAATAACCACCTTTCTTACTGTTGTGTCGAGTGTGGCGAAGAGTTTGTTCTCTGCAAACACCTCACTCTTGGCGAGCAGGTTCATGATTGTTGACTTACCCACATTGGTATAGCCCACAAGTGCCACACGGATCATTCGTCCGCGGTTCTTGCGCTGGGTGGTCTTCTGACGGTCTATCTCCACCAGTCTTTCCTTCAACAGTGAGATTCGCTGGAGGATGATACGGCGGTCCATCTCCAACTGTGTCTCACCTGGTCCACGAAGTCCCACAGCACCACCACGCTGTCTTTCAAGGTGGGTCCAGAGGCGCTGGAGTCGTGGGAGCATATAGCGGTACTGGGCAATCTCCACCTGTGTCTTCGCCTCTGCCGTCTGGGCACGCATCGCAAAGATGTCGAGGATAAGACTTGTTCGGTCGAGAATCTTCACTTTCAACTCACTTTCAATCACTCGCAACTGCTTTGGCGAGAGTTCGTCATCAAAGATGACCATTCCCACTTCCTGCCAAGGAGTACCGTCGGGATGCACCTCTTCGTTCTCGGCACGATCCTCGCATTCCTTGATATATGCCTTTATCTCCTCCAACTTTCCCGAACCAACATAAGTGGCACCGTGAGGACCGTTCACCTTCTGGGTGAAACGCTTCACAGTGACAGCACCTGCTGTATCGGCAAGAAACTCCAACTCGTCGAGGTATTCGTTCGTACGGTCTTCGTCTTGCTGAGGAGTGATGAGACCTACAAGCACCGCTGTTTCGGTTTTGGCCTCAGATATTACAAATTCACGCATTAATTTTTAGTGTTTTCGCGCATTTACGCGTACATATTTAATAATTAGAGTACAAATTTACAATAACTTTTTCGTTTTTGCAAAAAAAACACTAAATTTGTAGTCGAAAACTATTAATCCTAACAATAATGAAAAAAATCTCTCTTATCATTTGTGCCTTGATGGCCACAATGACTTTGTTTGCGCAGAAGGCCGACTATAATGTTGTGCCTATGCCTGAGTCAATCAATCTTACTGGTAAGCCTGCATTCGTTCTCAATGCCAACACTCGTGTTGCCTACACTGAAGGCTGTGAGGATATGGAGCGTAATGCCCGTTTCCTTCAGGAGTACATCCAGACTAACACTGGTATCAAAGTTCTCCTTTCTACTAATGTTGCAAAGGCTCCTGCCAACACCATCAAACTTGTTCTCGACGAGAAGATGACAACCGACGAGGGTTATGCCATCACTGTTGACAACAAGGGTGTAACCGTTAAGGCTAAGACTCCTGCAGGTGTCTTCTATGGTGTGCAGACTCTCCGCAAGTCGCTTCCTACAGAGGTGGTTGCTCAGGTGGAGTTCCCTGCTGTTCAGATTGCCGATTCTCCTCGTTTCGCTTATCGTGGAATGATGCTCGACTGTGGCCGTCATTTCTTCCCAGTTGAGTTCGTGAAGAAGTATATCGACATCATCGCAATGCACAATATGAACCGTTTCCACTGGCATCTAACTGAGGACCAGGGATGGCGTATTGAAATCAAGAAGTATCCAACTCTCACTGCTATCGGTAGTGTCCGCAAGGAGACAACTGTTGGTCATAACTCACAGATCTACGATGGTACTCCTTATGGTGGTTACTACACACAGGAGCAGGCTCGCGAAATCGTGAAGTATGCTGCTGAGCGTTACATCACCATCATCCCAGAGATTGATATGCCTGGTCATCAGAAGTCGGCTCTTGCAGCAATTCCAGAACTCGGTTGTACTGGTGGTCCTTACGAGGTGGAGACAAACTGGGGCGTATTCCCTGATATCCTCTGCATGGGCAACGAGAAGACTTATCAGTTCTGCGAGGATGTTCTCACTGAAATCATGGACATCTTCCCTTCAGAACTTATCCACATTGGTGGTGATGAGGCTCCAACAAAGCGTACTGCTGACTGTCCAAAGTGTAAGGCTCTCATGGAGCGCGAGGGTTTGACAACTCATAATGTACAGGGTTATTTCACCAACCGCATCGAGAAGTTTGTCAATTCTAAGGGCCGTCGCATCATGGGTTGGGATGAAATCCTTGAGGGGGACATCAACCAGAGTGCAACAATCCATTGCTGGCGTGGTTCAAAGCACGGTATCAAGGCTGCACAGATGGGTCATGATGTAATCATGTCTCCAAGCGAGTATTGCTACATCGACCATTATCAGGCTGATCCAAAGAAGAGCAACGAACCAGAGGCAATCGGTGGATATCTTCCTCTCGAGGCTGTATATGGCATGATTTCTATTCCAGACGATATCTCACCAGAGAACCGTCAGCATATCCTTGGTGTTCAGGCTAACCTCTGGACTGAGTATGTTGCTTCGCCAAATCATGCAATGTATATGGCTCTTCCTCGTGCAGCAGCACTTGCAGAGGAGGGTTGGTGCAACAAGAAGGGCACATTCGAGGAGTTTATGCCTCGTATGACTCGTCTCACCGACCTCTACGACCTCTACCACTATGTTTATGCAAAGCACTTCTGGCCTGAGAAGGGCATCAAGAAGGAGTGGTAATCCATAAATCCATAAAATCATAAATCCCGAAATCTCAAAATCACAAATCACAAAATCATAAATCTTAAAATCATAAAATGATACTATGCGAGTAATTATTGAAAAAGACTACGATGCTCTCTCACAGTGGGCTGCAGAGCATGTTATTCAGAGAATTAATGAGTTTGGTCCAACTGAGGACTGCAAGTTTGTACTTGGTCTCCCTACAGGTGGTTCACCAATCGGTATGTATAAGAACCTCGTGAAGGCTTACGAGGAAGGTCGTGTTTCGTTCAAGAATGTAATCACTTTCAATATGGACGAGTATGTTGGTCTTCCAAAGGAGCATCCAGAGAGCTATTGGTCGTTCATGCACCGTAACCTCTTCGATCATATCGACTGTCCAGCAGAGCAGGTACATATCCTCAATGGTAATGCAGAGGATCTTGCTGAGGAGTGCGCTAACTATGAGATGGCAATTGAGGAAGCTGGTGGTATCGACCTCTTCATTGGTGGTATCGGTCCTGATGGTCATATCGCTTTCAACGAACCATTCTCATCATTGAGCTCACGCACACGCCAGAAGACTCTTACAACCGACACAATCGTAGCAAACTGCCGTTTCTTCGACAATGACATCAACAAGGTGCCAAAGACAGCCGTTACTGTTGGTGTTGCTACTGTTCTTGATGCTCAGGAAGTTATGATTCTCTGCAACGGTCATAATAAGGCACGCGCACTTCAGGCCGCAATCGAGGGACCAGTGACACAGCAGTGGACAATCTCAGCACTTCAGATGCATCCAGCAGGCATCATCGTTTGCGATGAGGCTGCAACAGACGAGTTGAAGGTTGCTACCTACAAGTACTTCAAGGACATAGAGAAGAAGTAAAAAAACTATTTCATTCATTCCTTTGGGCAGCATATGTTCGAACCAGATGAATATCAGAAACAAGTAATAGAGGCGCAGGAAGGGGTACATCTCGTTCTTGCGCCTCCTGGTTGTGGGAAGACTCAGATTTTGACTGAGAGGATTCGTTATGCCCATGAGGTGATGGGTGTTCCCTATGAGGATATGCTGTGCCTTACATTTACCAATCGTGCGGCGAGGGGAATGAAGGAGAGGATAAGGGAGAGGATAAGTGGGGATTTTGGTGATAGGGGAGTGGAGAAGGTGTATGTGGGGAATGTGCATCGTTTTTGTTCGCATTTTCTTTTCGATAACGCCTTGATTCCTGCCGAGACAAGTGTAATTGACGATGATGACGCAATAAGTATTCTTGCCCGGCATCTCAACAACGACGAGAACTATGTGGCTGCTAACTACCGCCTCCGAAACGCCTACTTCGACGCTATCCACCTCTCCGCCTACATGCACCAAATAGAACACCAACACCCCAACGCAATCCGCATCCACCCAGAATGCCTCTCCCCTGAGGAAAAAGACATCCTACGCTCCCTCTGCAACGCCTGTCGAATGGATTTCTCCCGCAAAAACCTCCTCGACATCTACTACAACTCCGACACCTACGAGACAATCCTCACCACCGGCGGAACCTCCTTCGACATGGGCCTCACCAAAGCCGCCCTCCCTCTGCTGAAAAAATTCCAGACGGCTCTCTTCTACAAACAATACAAAGCCCAAAACCACCTAATAGACTTCGAAGACCTCCTCCTCCTCACCTACGACGCCCTCACCTCATCCGAGGCCCCCTCTTCTGAGGTTAAAACCACAACCATCCCCTCTTCCGAGGTTGAAACCTCGGAAACAGTGACGGCGAACACCGGGGGAGCGGTTACTGCGGAAACTTTGAAAGCGACGAAAAGGGCTTACCCTTGGGTGCAGGTGGATGAAGTGCAGGATCTGAACCCATTGCAGTTGAAGATAATTGACCTGCTTTCTGTTGATAAATTTCCTAATGGTAACTATGTTTATTTAGGTGATGAACAACAGGCGATCTTCTCGTTCATGGGGGCAAAGATGTCAACGCTCGAACAACTGAAACAACGCTGCAAGGGGAACATCCACAAACTTGCGAAGAACCACCGTTCGCCAAAGTATCTGCTTCAGGTGTTCAACTACTATGCCTTCTATGTTCTGGAGATTGCGCGAGATATGCTCCCAACATCCGACTATGTTCCTGTTCGGGCGGGAAACGAGTTGGTGGTAATGTCGAGCAATACTCTTGACAACGAATACTATGATGTGGCGCAACAAGCCTATAGGCTTAGTATGGGTAACAGTCAGGAGACAACAGCCGTTATTGTGACCTCGAACAGTGATGCAGATGTCATCAGTTCAAGAATGACCGATTTAGGTGTAAACCACTTCAAGGTTTCGGGTACAGATATGTTCTCTTTGCCTGATGTGAAACTCCTCTTGGCTCATCTGAGCGTCTTTGCAAACGAACATAACTTCATTGCCTGGGCTCGCATATTGAAAGGAATGCGTGTCTATGACCAGAATGCTGCAGCAAGACGATTTGTAAGGGAACTGATGGACTGTGCCTTGTTGCCAACCGACCTTCTGCGAGAGAACAGTTATGTAAAGGATTTTGTAAATGCTTGCGAAGATGGAAATAGGGAATTGGTGGTCTTTGACACGGAGACAACCGGACTGGATGTTCTTGCAGATGACATTGTTCAGATTGCCGCAATGAAGATGAAGGGTGGGGAAGTAGTGCCTGGTTCGGAGTTCAAGGTGTTTATAAAAACCGACAGAGAGATACCTCTGAAACTCGGAGACATAGACAACCCGATAATCGAGGAAATGAAACACAATACCTTGTATGATCACGATGAGGCATTGCGAATGTTCATGGATTATGTGGGTGACGGAGTGCTGCTCGGTCATAATGCCGACTACGACTATAACATCCTTGATGCCAACCTGAAGCGATATCTGCCGGAGGTTGGACTGCGCCTGAAATGTCCGTATTATTTCGATACTTTGAAACTCACCCGTCTACTCGAACCAAATCTCCATCAGTACAAACTGAAACATCTGCTTGAGGTGCTGCATCTTGAAGGAGAGAACTCCCATCTGGCAGATGCCGATGTGGCAGCAACATGCAATGTGGTGAAGCATTGCTTGAAGAAAGCGAAGGCAAAGATTCCAGAGCAGGACGAACTGCTTGCGCAGAAATCGGTGAAGGAAAGAGCCGCAAACTTCAGGCGGAATTATCAGAAATATTATGCGTTGATACGCTCGGAATTGTATATTGAACAACCGCAAAGCGATTGTTCTGCAATGACAGACATTCTTTCGCGACTGTATAACTTGCTGAAGGAGGAAAACTATATTCAGGATGTGAAAGGTTTCCGCTATCTGCTTAAGTATGTGGATCAGGAACTTGTAGGCACTAAGCAAGAGTCAACCCTGAAGGAACAGATTATGAACCATGTGCTTGAGATGAGTACATTGAAGGAGAGTGACCTCTGTTCGGCGGAAGTTGTAGATGAGAAAGTGTTTGTTACGACTATACACAAAGCCAAAGGCCTGGAGTTTGATAATGTAATAGTTTTTGATGTTACAGACGATCGCTATCCGGGATTCTTTGCAAAGGATAATCCAATGCAGATAGCAGAAGAAGCGCGCAAGTTGTATGTGGCAATGACTCGTGCCAAGAAGCGCCTGCTGATTGCTGTCGCGGCAATAAAACACGACTATCATAATATACCTCGCAACAGGAATATCTCATCATTTATGAATCCGGTGTTGCGATTCTTTGGTACGATTGCGCCTTCATCGGAGATTCCAAAGGAATAATCTGGGCCGAACTCGGCGCGACTATTCCTTTGGCTGGGGGGCGAAACAGGCGCGACTATTCCTTTGACTGGGGATGAAAAAACGCGAAAAAGGAGGAATTTTTAGGCGGAAGAGGAGAGGGGAACCCTGCGGTAAAGCGCAGGGAACTGTGACGGAAGAAAATCAGGACAAAAAGAGGCGGAAGGAGGGTGGGAAATGGTAGAAAACTTGATTTGCAATGTAGATTTTGCAATTTTGGTGTATTTTTTTTCGTAATAATATAATTATTAAAGGATTTTTTTGTACCTTTGTAGCAGTTTATGAAATAATTATAATTATTTAAATATCATTTATGTATTTCACTTTGTTTTTGACCGTAGTAATTACGGGTATTTTCTTGGTGCTGGCAGCTACCATCACGGCTAAGTTGATCGGTCCTCGTACATACAACAAGGTGAAGGGTGAACCATTTGAGTGCGGTATTCCAACTCGCGGAAGTTCTTGGCTTCCAATGCATGTTGGTTACTACCTCTTTGCTCTGCTCTTCCTCATGTTTGATGTTGAGACCGTTTTCCTTTATCCATGGGCAGTAGTTGTTAAGAGCTTTGGACCAATGGCATTGGTTTCAATCAGCTTCTTCATGCTGGTACTTGTATTTGGCCTTGCTTATG
>DCIM01000016.1 GCA_002316005.1 Prevotellaceae bacterium UBA1726
AGCACATTCTCAAAGGTGTTTGTCTTTGCGTCTGAAATACGATCGTCAAGATTCATGAACTGAGCGTATGTCTCAGGCAATTCATTCTTTGTGTCCGACTTTGTAGTACTTGGGTTGGTGTTCATCTGATATGTCAGAGTGATAGAACTTGAGCGGTCGGCATTCAAGAAACGCTGATAGTCAAGACTACCCTCAAAGGTGTTTCTCTTCATCTTTGTGAGTGTATAAGAGCCATAGCCGAAGCCACTGCCGTAAGCACCGCCGAACATATCCACTTTCGATGTTCCTTCACTCTTGACATTAAATGTAGTGACGCCGAACGAAGCATTCACCGTACTCATAGAGTCAACCTCATAACCCATAGCAATATTTCCCATTACGAAAGGTAAGGTATTTCGCGTTGGTTGCGACATTTTCAATGTAGAACCGTCACTCTGTACACGCTCCATATCAACATCAATAGTACCGTTGTCCATGTACTGATAATGCATGTTGGCATTATACGAGAACTTTCCCTGCTGACCGGCAACATAAACGCCAGCACCATAGCCCTTGTTTCCACCAGTGATGTTCACCGAACCGTTATATCCGTTCAGCGACTGAGCGCCACCCTGACCACCACCGGCAGTCATTTGAGCCATCTTGATGTCTAGAATACCCGCAGCACCCTCAGCGTCATACTTTGCACCAGGGTTTGTTATCACCTCAATACTGCTGACAGCCGAAGCTGGCATAGCCTTGAGGACAGTACTTGCGTTGCTCGAGAGCATAGCGTTTGGTTTGCCGTTCACATAAATCTTGAACGAACTTGAACCATTTACCGAGATGTTATCCTGTCCATCGACAGTGACCATTGGCACCTTTCTCAGCATATCGAGAACCGACATAGTCTTTGAATCTACATCGTCCTCTACGCTATATGTCATCTTGTCGGCCTCCATTTTCACGATAGGCTTATGAGCCACAACCTCTATGCCAGCGAGTGTTGTCTCGTCATCGCGTACAAGCAGAGTGCCGAGATCAATCTCTTTCTGCCCGTCAACTGTAAAAGAACGCTTTACAGCGGCTCTTCCTACTGACGAAAGAGTGATTACATACTTACCGTTGTTTTTCACCTCTGGCGCGAATTTTCCGTTCAAATCGGTCACAGCCATCACAACAGGCTTATCCTCCTGTTTGTCTTTGCATATGCGTATAGTAGCATAAGGTTCGCCCTCGTGTGTGAGTGAGTCAACGAGCGTACCTTTAATTGTTGTCTGTGCATTAGCCGAAATAAGGCCGAAAAGGAAAGTGATTCCTAAAAATAATCTTTTCATATTGTTTGTAATTTTTTCTTGTCTGTAAGTAAGACGCTGCAAAGGTACGAAAAACTACAAAAATCCGAAACTTTTTTAGACGAACCGCCTCTTTTCTTAGACGAAATGCGCTGAACCCCTATTTATTATTCTTTTTGTAACTGACAATTGCCCATGTATCCATAATAAAAGCGACAATGGCAAGTTTCACCACCTGCGGACAGATACTTTGGAAGTCGCCACCACGAACAAACACTGTTCGTATGGCATCAATGAAGAATGTCATTGGATTCACATAAGTTGTTACAAAAGCCCAGTGAGGCATTGAGCGTGCAGGGGTGAACAATCCACTCAGAAGCATAAGGCATACCACTATGAACCACATCACAAACACCGCCTGTTGCATTGACTCATTGTAGTTGGACACAATAAGTCCTATGCCACTGAAGACAAATGCCAACAGTATGGCAATGAGGTAGATAAGTAGTATGTTTCCCTGTGGGGTGATGCCATATACAAGCCATGAGAGAAGGAAACAGATGGTCATCACGATGATGGCAATTATCCAGTAAGGAATGAGTTTTGCCATGATGAATGTTATCTTGCTCACAGGTGTCACATTGATAGCCTCTATCGTTCCTGCCTCTTTCTCGCCAACAATGTTCAATGCTGGCAGAAATCCGCATAGAAGCATGATGAGAATTGCCATAAGGGCAGGAATCATGAACAGCTTGTAGTTGAGGTTTTTGTTGTAGAGATACAATGGTTCAGCCCCAATCTTACCGCTTTTCATCTGTGTTGAGACAATCTGCGACATATAAGCCGACCCCATGCTTCCTTTTGTTCCGTTCACAGCATTGGCTGCAATAAGCACCTGAGGATTGAGCCCGTTTGCCATATCGCGCGAATAATGAATAGGTATCTCCACTATCACATCTGCCTTTGAGCGTTCTATGTCGCTAAGTGCCTCAGCGTATGATGCCTTCTGTCCACCGAAAATGAAATAGCGGCTTGCCTCAATCTCGTGAACGAGTTGCTGCGAAGCGGTAGAGCGGTCGTTGTCAACAACTTCCACCACCACATTCTTCACTTCCATATTCATCACCCAAGGCAGGATGCACATTATGGCGATAGGGAAGACCATGATGAGTCGAGGCAGAAAAACATTACGTCTTATCTGCAGGAATTCTTTCTGTATGAGATATTTCAGAGTCATATTATTCCAGTCGCTTATTGAATTTCTTCAGTGCCACAGTAAGAAGCACCAATGCCATAACACTCAGTATGCCGATTTCTTTCGTGATACTTGTTACTCCAACACCCATGATCATCAGTTTTCGCATTGCCGAGATATAGTATTGTGGCGGTAGGATGGCAGCAACATATTGGAGTATTTTTGGCATACTCTCAATAGGGAACATCATTCCGCTGAGCATGATTGTAGGCATCATGAGTATCATTGCCGAAACGAGCAATGCCACAAGTTGTGTCTTTGCCACAATACTGATTAGCAATCCGAGCGATAATGCCAGAAGGATATAAATGCCCGAGAGACCAAAAATCAGTAGGATATTACCTTGTAGCGGTACACCGAGAATGAATTTCGCCATCAGCAGAATAGTACTGAGAATGGCGAATGCCAATCCAAGATAAGGCACTGCCTTTGCGACAATAATCATAAGTGGTCGCACAGGACTAACCAGTAACACTTCCATCGTACCTCTTTCCTTTTCCTTTGCAATACTGATTGAAGTCATCATCGCACAGATAAGCATCAGCAGCATACCGATGATTCCTGGCACGAAGTTGTAGGCACTGAGCATCTGTGGGTTGTAGAGATACTTCACCGACACAATATTCTGTGGCGTTGTGCTGATAGCTGTTTTTGTCTTCACAGAAGCCATCACATGCGTCATTATAATCTGACTGACATAGGTGTAGTATTGCTGTGCCATGTTCGGGTTGACGGCATCAGCAATTATCTGTACCCCATTGTGCTTACTGGCAAAGTCGTTGCTGAAAACAATGGCGATGTCGGCTTCCTGGTTGCGTATGAGTCGTTCGGCATCTTCGGGCGTTGCCACATGATTGGTAATGGTGAAATATTCCGAAGCGTCGAGTGCTGTGATGATTCTGCTTGTGAGGTTATCCATCTGTGTCGTAACGGCCACAGTGCGTACATTCCTCACATCTGTCGATATGGCAAAACCAAACAAAAGCATCATCACCACAGGCATACCAAACAGTATGAGCATTGTTCGCTTATCGCGTAGGATGTGCTTACTCTCCTTCACGACAAACGCTCCAAACGCCTTGAATGCTGTGTTTTTATTATTCATTATTCAATATCTTTATCTGAATGACTATCTACTCCTCCCCCTCGGGGGAGGTCGGGAGGGGGGCTACTCTCTTACTGCCTTTCTTGCCAGATATGTGAACACATGATCCATATCGGGCTGATTAAACCTTTCTTTCAACTCATCAGGACTTCCCATTGCACTGATTTTTCCATCCACCATGATTGATATACGGTCGCAGTATTCAGCCTCATCCATATAGTGGGTTGTCACAAAAACTGTGATTCCTCTTTCGGCAGCATCATAGATGAGTTCCCAGAACTGGCGTCGTGTCTTTGGATCAACGCCACCGGTTGGTTCATCGAGAAACACAACTTCCGGTTCGTGGAAAATACTTACCGAGAAAGCCAGTTTCTGCTTCCATCCCAAAGGAAGACTGTCAACAACCGAGTCTTTATGTTCGAGGAAGTTCAGTCGTTCGAGCAATTCGTCTGTCTTTCGCTTTATTTCCTTGTCCTTCATGCCGTAGATGCCACCAAACAGGCGAATATTCTCCTTCACCGTCAAATCGCCGTAGAGAGCGAATTTCTGACTCATATAACCGATATGCTTCTTTATCTGCTCATATTCTGTAGTGACATCAAATCCCGCCACTCGTCCTTTACCGCTTGTAGGTTGGTTCAATCCAGTGAGGATATGCATGGCTGTTGTCTTTCCTGCACCATTGGCACCAAGAAATCCGAATATCTCGCCTTTCTTCACGCTGAACGAGATATCATCTACAGCACGGAAATTGCCAAATGCTTTCACCAGATGCTCCACCTCAATAACATTTTCTGTAGTTGCATCCTTTCGGTTGTCGCTGTTTTCTATGCCCTTTGGATTGAACACATCCTTGAATCGTTCGAGTATCACCTCAGGAGTGTCGATTCCTTGTATCTCGCCATTGTTGAGAAAAGCCACACGCTCGCATCGTTTCACCTCATCAATATATGGTGTTGAGGCCACAATAGTGATGTTTCTTTCTTTAAGTGATGCAAGCATCTCCCACAGTTCCTTTCGACTCACAGGGTCAACACCTGTGGTCGGTTCATCAAGAAACAGTACACTTGGCTGATGAACGAGGGCGCAACAAAGGGCGAGTTTCTGTTTCATACCTCCCGAGAGTGCTCCTGCCTTGCGGTCTTTGAATCGTTCAATCTGCGAGTAGATGGCTTTTATGGAGTCGTAGCCTTCTTCAATAGTAGTTCCGAAGAGTGTGGCGAAAAACTTCAGGTTCTCCTCAACGGTGAGGTCTTGATAGAGGGAGAACTTCCCCGGCATATATCCCACACGCTGACGGATATCGCTCATCTGGCTGACCACATCAAATCCGTCCACCGTGGCTGTGCCTTTGTCGGGCAGGAGCAATGTGCAGAGAATGCGGAATAGTGATGTCTTACCGGCTCCATCAGGGCCGATAATACCAAACACCTCCCCCCTACCGACACTGAAACTGACATCCTTCAGCGCCTGCACCTTCCCGTACGACTTGGACAGATTATTAACCTCGATTGCGTTCATCATTAATAACTAATAACTAATCACTTGAGCTTGAGCTCACCATACATACCTATCTTTATATAGCCATCATTCTTCACAGCCACCTTAATGGCATAGACGAGGTTGGCGCGCTCATCATCGGTGAGAATGGTCTTTGGGGTAAACTCCGACTTTGATGAAATCCATGTCACCTTACCCGCATATTCCTTTCGCTCGCCCTTGCCATAGTCGGCAAAAACCTTCACCTCCTGACCAATCTTCACCTCCTTCAACTGCGAAGAGGTGACATACGCACGCATAATCATATTATCCATATCAGCCACCTTGAATAGCGGTTTGCCTGTAGCGGCAAATTCGCCAGGTTCGGTGTATTTCTCAAGTACAATACCGCTTATTGGTGAGTAGATATGACACTTCTGAAGTTGGTCGGCAACTTGTAGTTTCTGCACATCGGCAGTGTTCATCTGGGCGTTGAGAGAGTTTGTCGAGGTGTTGAGTGCCGACTGCTGAGCGGCAATCTGCTTCTGCAACACAGCCACCTGACTCTTTGCATCGTCGAGGAGTTTGCGATTGGCAGCACCATCCTTCACAAGAGCATCAAAACGCTCCACTTCCTGCTGTGCCTTTGCCAACTGCTGACGGAGTGAGGCAATCTGCTTCTCTGTCTCTGGCTTTTGTGCCGAATAGACGAGTTTTGTGGCACCAATCTGGCGTGCCTTCAAGTACAACTGTACAGTATCGATGAGGCCCACCTGCTGATTTGCCTCTACCTTGTTTCCTTCGGTCACATCAAACATGAGCAGTCGTCCTGTCTGCTCGGCCGAGACAGTAATTTCCGTTGCCTCGAATGTACCTGTTGCATCATAGTCATGCTCGTTTGATGAACATGAAGTGAAAAGCGAAAAGTTAAAAGTGAAAAGTACACTCGCAACAATAATATTTATCTTTTTCATATATATGATTTTTGTTTTCTTCTAAACATTAATTACCATTAATTGCCCATTAATTATCCATTAATTTATAAGATGAAGTAGTATCTACTCCCTTGCCCCGAGCGGGGCGCTCGGCTTTGCCGCTTTCATAGCGTTAGCGGAGAAAGAAAGGGAAGAGCCAGAGGCTCGGGGAAAGGGGCTTTTACTCCTCCTTTATTGTCCTTAAATTGTACATCTCTTTCAGCAGTTGAATCTCGTGGATTGCCTTTTGCTGGCGGGCTTCGCTGACGGCATTCACATTCCTGACGAGTTCGTTCACTGTCTCCGTACCGTTCTTCACTTTCTTCTCCGACTTCTCGCGAATGCTTTCCCTCAGTGCAATGGCCTTGTCGTCGAGTGCCATCTGCTGGCGAAGGTTCTCAATCTGTCCGTTCGACTGCTTCGTCTGCATCTTGTTGTTGAAGAGGAAAGTCTCGCGCTGAACGGCAATCTGTCCGAGTTGATTGTCAATATCGGCAAGGTCGTTCTTGCGTGTGTAGAGGGCGCCTATGTTCCATTTCACCATTACTCCCGCCGCAAGCATATTGTCTTTCATCATTGGCGAGATGGTGTTATGATATGTTCCCATACCGAAGGCACTCACCGTTGGCATCAGGCGGGCATTAATCGACCGTCGCTGAGCGTCGAGGAGTTTCTCCTGCGAGGTGTAAAGTGAGAGTGTAGCCCCTTGTCCTCCCTGAGGTGAGGTAGATAGTTCTTCTGAAGGTTTTGCTAACTCCGTATTCTCGCTCAGTTCCTTACCAATGAAATAGCCGAGCATATTAAGATATGTCTTGCGCGAGGTTTTCAAAGCAATCTCCTGCTGTTGGGCATTCACCTGATTGACATTCACCGCGTCAAGGTCGCTTTGGTTAGCCAAACCGCCACTGATAAGACTCTCCACAGTCTTTGCCGACACTTCTAAGTCACTCTGCAGAAGGGCGTTCTGCTTCAGTTGCTCGTCAATCATCAACACTCCGAAATAGAGTTGCTCCACTCGTTCGTTGATGCTGTAGAGGGTTTTGTCCAACTGGCGCTGTTCAACCTCACTCTTTGCCTTCAGCACATTCTGCTTGGCACTTATCGCCCCACCATCGTAGATAGGTTGAGTCACCACGAGCGAAGCACCAAAGGCATAGTTTTTCATGTCGCCCATCAGTGCCTGTGTCTGCGCAGGCATATCCATGATATCGGTGAAACCTGCACCAAACCCCGTGATGCTAACCCCAGGCAACCATGCCTTTGCGGCATTGCTCACATTCAGTTCCTGACTTTTCTCCACCAGTCCGTATTGCTTTATGGCAGGATAGTTGTCGTGTGCCTCCTGCTTGCAACCGTCCAGTGTGAGTGTCTGTCCGCTGGCATTAATCACTATCGCAATAATAACCAACAACAACGAAACAATTCTTTTGTTCATCATATTCAAAAAATCCTATTTTGTGATTCCGGGTGCAAAGATAAACCGAAAAACATATATTGTCATTATCTTTCTACGATTAATTATGTTCCATTTGTACTCTATCCATACTTTTTTACACTTATTTCCCAAAAAATCGTTACCTTTGCGACTGATTTCCAACAAAACAGAACATTAATCGTACAAAACGAACATTGACTGATATGGACAAGAACAATACACGCCCGCAGCGTATGAATGTGGAGGTTATGGAGCAACTGCTCTCACAACAAATCGGCAAGAACAACGATAGTTTCTTTTTGTCGAAGGATATTGGCGTTAGTCGCAATGCTACATTCTTCAACGATGTAATGAAAAGTGGTTTTCATGGTCCTCTTCTCGTCGAGGACTATCGTGTGGGTTTTGTTCTTGAGGGCGAAATCGACATCACCATAAACCTTATTCACCATCACGTCACTCCTGGCACCCTTGTATATATCGGCCTTGGCAGTATTGTCACAATCCATTCCGTCAGTCCCGACATCAAAGTGCGTGGTTTCATTCTGCCCGAGGAGACAATGAATAATATCTTTGCCGACCGAAAGCCAGAGATTATCAACGGGCAGATGATGCATTTCTTCGCAGAGAGCACTCCCGAAGATCGCCAGTTCATTGATGACATAAACCTCACTGTCTGGAATATCATCCATCGGGAGTCCAATTATCCCCCTGTCCTCTATTCGGCACTTGCCTCAGTACTCTATTTCTACGAGGGTTTGTATTTCCGCCTGAATGATGTGAGAGGCAGTCAGGTAGAGAGTAATCGCAGCAGAGAGATTTTCAACCGATTCATTTCTCTTGTCAACAAGAACTCCTCGTGCGAGCGTACATTATCCTATTATGCCGACCAACTATGCCTGTCGCCACGCTATCTCAGTTCGTTGGTGAACGAGCAGAGTGGCCATCCCGCAAAGTATTGGATTGACAAGGCAACCATCACCCGAGCAAAGGTGATGCTTCGCCACACCACCAAGAGTGTCAGTCAGATAGCCTACGAGTTGAATTTCCCCAACGACAGTTTCTTCTGCAAGTATTTCCGCCGCCTCGCCGGCTGCTCCCCAACAGATTATAGGAAATAGAAGCCTCACCCCGGCCCTCTCCTCGCTCGGCTATGCCGCTTTCCCCAAGAAAGAAAGGCGAGGGGGCCTTTGTAAACGTGTGGAAAATTGATGGAGATAAAACCTGTTTGGCAGCGAAACTGCCATGAACAGTGACAAAGACTGCCGTCACGGTTACAAACGGTTCCGCCGTTTGCTTCTCATCCAGTAGCAATATCCTCTGCCATGCGATTTAACTCCAGGCATTGCTCCCTTGTGATGCTCTTCCGTTCCATGTGGAAATCCCAAGGGCTTATCTGGAGCAGCAAGCCTTCCACGCAAGCGTAGAAAGCCTCGCCCGAAGGTTTGTAGAGTTCTGGGAAGCCGTTCTCACGGAGGAGGATAATCCTATATCCCCTATCCATTGCCTCACGCAGCACCTCCTTCTCCTTTGGAGCAATGGCAGCGCTGACAAGCACTCCGCCTCGCTCTCCGCATGCCAGCCATTCCTCCCTGAGGCGGGCGTTCTCCTCGTCGGTGTAACGGCGGTGGACGATGACCGCCACCTTGTCGGGGATATCCAAGAGGAACCGGTTGCCCACAACCTGGCATTGCCTGCCGGCAATCTCTATTCCATGAAGCACCGTGAATGCTTCCGGGTTCTTCCTTTTCAACCAAAGGCGCACGGGGTTCTCATCGAGATAGGCCTTCCAATTGTCAAGTTGCTCGTCCTCAAAGAGAATTTTATCGTTGTAGCCTTCTTCAAAGAGTCCTGGCTTTGGCACTTCTGTTATGTTGAATGCGCTCCAAAAAGCGTTATTACATCCCGACTTAAAGCCTGCCACAACATTTCCCAGATGCTTGCCTTCCGGCATATCCTCATTGATATGCACAATCAAATGCAGATGGTCGGGCATAATGCAAACCTTCCACACCTCCACCATCGGGTAGTAATGATTAATCTTTGGAATCTCCTTTTGCTTCAGATCTTTTCCGAAAGGAGTCAACTCCACGGAAATCAGCTCATCATCTCCTTTCAGTTCACCGAAATAGTTTTTTCGTCCTTCCACTACAAGCGTAAGCATATAAGTCCCTTTCCGGCGATAGTCATGCCAGGTACTTCTCCGTTTCATGGAATGTATGGTTTCATGCACCTCCATTCCTCGTGCCAATGCTTTTTCCTTGTTCATGCAAAGGTTCGTTAATCATTATATGATTGCAAAGATAATAATTATTTTTCAAATCTCGCATTTTTCGCCCCCTCCCCTTTCAAGAAAAACAAAAAAATCCCGCTCAGGGTCTTATGACTTCAGAGCGGGATTGTGCGCTAAAGGTTATAAAATTTCTTATTATTCTCTTTTCATGATTACTGAAGACGGAATGTTATTGGTAATACGAACTTCACTCTTACAGTTTCTCCACTTTGTTTGCCAGGTTCCCATTTTGCCATTGCAGTAACAACACGCTCAGCTTCCGTTTTTAATGCTTGTTCCGCTGATTCAATATCGTCCGAAGTTTTTTCTATTTCATAACCTACTACATTTACTTCTCCCACAGAGGCGGTATCTTTATTTAAACTCTTGAAATTGATAGTTTCAACATTGCTTACACAACCATCTCTTTCAACAATAAACTGA
>DCIM01000082.1:0-3391 GCA_002316005.1 Prevotellaceae bacterium UBA1726
CTTCCGGGTGTGGCTGAGGCTTCATATCAGCACAAGGGAATACTCGTCATTTCGGCCGATAGACCACAGCAATGGATTGACCAACTCGACGGACAGACACTTCCTCAGCAAGGAGCCTTGGGCCAATTCGTGGAGAAGAGTGTCACATTGCCTGAATGTAAGGATGACGAGGAGCGATGGATGTGCCGCAGATTGGTGTGCGAGGCTGTAATGTCGATTGAAAAGGAAGGTCGCTCGGCTCATATCAATGTGCCGATTTCCGAACCACTGTTCGAGTTTACCGAACCAGAACTGCCTCTCATTGAACCGGTTTTCCCTATCTATTGGGGTGACGAAACCTACGAGAATATCTTTGACCAGGAATTCCGTGATGCTCAGCGCCCGATGATTGTGATTGGTCAGATGGGCAGAAACGACCTTGACTCTTCATTGTTCGAGTATATGGGCAAGCATATTGTTGTTCTCTCCGAGCAACTCTCGAACGATTGTCCTTCGCCTTCGCTCGACCAACTCTTCTCGCTTATGGGCGATGACAGGGAGGAATACGAACCCGACCTTATTATATATATAGGTGGAACGACCATCAGCAAGCGACTCCGAATGTTCCTTCGCGATATTCCGGAATGTACAGTGATGATGCAGAACGAGACGCTGAAACTCGAGGACCCTACGAAGAAAGCCGGATTCCTCATTGTGGGCGATGCTCAGGAAATGCTCTATGACATAATGGCGAAGGTAGAAAACCAGAAGACATCTGCTTTCGTGAAGCGATGGAATGACCTCATTCTCAAGACTCGTCGCTCGCTTGAAGCCGAACCGCAATCGCTTGAGGCAAAGGCAGTTATGGAACTTGAGAAGTACATCAGTCGCGATGATGATGTGTTCTATGCCAATTCGTCGAGTGTGCGCCTTGCTGCGAAATATGCAAATCATTATGTCTATTGCAACCGTGGACTGAATGGTATTGAGGGTTCTTTGTCAACAGCCGTTGGTGCCAGTCTGGCAAGCGACGGAAAAGTGTTCTGCGTCATTGGCGATTTGTCGTTCTTCTACGACCAAAATGCCCTCTGGAATCAGCATCTCAAGGGAAATCTGCGAATCCTCTTGCTCAACAACGGAGGAGGAAGTATCTTCTCTACACTCCCCGGTTTGGCCGATTCTCCAGCTCGCGACAATCTTGTGATGGCTCGCCACAACACCACAGCCGAAGGTGTCTGCCTTGAATACGGCATTGCCCACATGGTTGTAAGTCAGCCAGATGAGTTGGAAGCAGCAATCAATTTCCTTGCCACAGAACATTCCCACCGCCCAATACTTGTTGAGGTGATGGTGAAATAAATAGTCCCGATAGATACCGAAAATATTTTACACGATTTTCGGTGTTTGTCATTTCGCCGTTTTCTGCGCAACTCCACGCTGAAATGACCGCCTCATTCCATTGAAATGACCGCAATATTTCAATGAAATAATCGCAACTGAAAAGTGATTTTGTAACAACTTGAAAATCAAATGATTACAAGAATGAATTTTCGGTTGCGTTTGTTTTGTGCGGAATTTTGTGAGGTGAAAATAATTTACAACGAATCAAATTGCAGTATCTTTTCGAAAAACTTAAATAAACAAAAAATAATCTTGATTATTTTGTATTGCCGTTCGTTTAGCGTATTTTTGTAGATAGTTTGTGTGAAAACAAAGAATTAGCAATCAATTAGAAACAAATTAAAAACGACAAGATATGAAAAGAATATTGTTTCTGCTTGTCCTTGTGCTGACAGTTTCGGCAGGATGGGCGAAAAACGATAAGAAGCAAGGCGGAATTGTTCTTGGTGATCCAGCATTCAAGGCTTATACCGACTCCCTGACTCGTCTGGGCGATTTGCATTTCTTTAAGACTGGCGAATTTGACAAGGCACTGAAATACTATGTGGAGGCATATAAGAAAGGTGGCATTGATGCAGGCTTCATGCTCGGTCGTTGTTTAGCCGAAGGCCTTGGAACTGAGATAGATATGAGTCAGGCAATAGAACTTTGGAGTCAGGCAGCGTCTGCCGGTAGTGCTGATGCAGCACAGAAAATAGGTGAGTGCTATTTCCTCGGAATTGGTTTGAAAAAAGACAAGCAATCGGCCTTTCAATGGTATAATAAGGCCCACGAACTCGGTTCTTCAGAGGCTACATATCTTCTCGGCACATTCTACTATAATGGGGAGGGCGTAGAGAAGGATGTTGACAAGGCCATTGAACTATGGACAAAGGCAGCAGATGCGGGAAATGCACGTGCACAGGAGACATTAGGCATATTCTATTTTGAAGGAACAGAAGTGCATCGCAATATGCTCTTTGCTGTGAAATATCTGAAAATGGCCGCTGATCAAGGTCGTGCGAAGGCAGCATTCTATGCTGGTCTTTGTTGCGAGAAGAGTTATGGTCTTTCGATGGAGGATTATGTCAGTGCGGCATATTATTATATGGTGGCAGCAGATGCCGAGATTCCAGAGGCACAGGCTCGTCTGGCAAATCTCTACATTGAGGGAAAAGGTGTTGAGAAGAATATCGATCGTGCCAACTATTGGTTGAAGCAGGCACAGTTGAACGGACTGGTGCTTTCTGAAGAATAAATGATTCCGGATTATGCGTGATTGGAAAAAGATACACGATTTCGAGGAGATAAGTCTCGAAGAGTTTGAGGGCATTGCGAAGATTTCGATTTGTCGCCCTCGCTATAGAAATGCGTTCACCCCAAAGACAACACTCGAACTCTCGCAGGCTTTTGCCATTGTGGCAGAGAGAAAGAGTGTCAGAGTAGTGTTGCTCACTGGTCAGGAGACCTCAAGCCCCCCAACCCCCGAAGGGGGAGAGGAGTATCAGCAATGGCTGAAGATTCAGGCATTCTGTGCCGGTGGTGATATGAATGTGAAAGGTCGTGGAGGATATATTGATGAGGAAGGCGTACCTCGTCTTTCTGTCCTTGATGTGCAGATGCAGATTCGTCGTTTGCCAAAGCCTGTCGTTGCTATGGTGAATGGTTTTGCCATTGGTGGTGGCCATGTGCTTCATCTTGTTTGTGACCTTACCATTGCCTCTGAGAATGCTCGTTTCGGTCAGACAGGACCAAAGGTGGGTTCGTTTGACGCAGGATTCGGTAGCAGTTATCTTGCACGAATTGTCGGTCAGAAGAAAGCCCGCGAGATTTGGTTCATGTGCCGTCAGTACTCGGCTCAGGAAGCAGAACAGATGGGTATGGTGAATAAGGTTGTGCCTTATGCAGAACTTGAAAATGAGTGTGTAGCCTGGGCTCAGCGAATGATGGAACTTTCGCCTCTTGCCCTCCGAATGATTAAGGCAGGACTCAATGCCGAACTCGACGGACAGGCTGGTATTCAGCAACTTGC
>DCIM01000082.1:3519-45817 GCA_002316005.1 Prevotellaceae bacterium UBA1726
CATTTCAAGACCCCGGCTCGTACAAGTCGTGGGGCTTATGATGTGCACAATATGATTATTGTCTCAATGACCGACGAACAAGGCAGAATCGGTCTTGGTGAGTGTGCTCCGTTGCCTGATTTGAGTTGCGACAGGAATGCTTACACAAAGATGAGCGATGTGGCTCGCCTAATAAATGAGGCAATGGCGAGCGACGATTATGCGGAGTATCTTCGCCCTTATCCGGCATTGCTTTTTGCACTTGAATCGGCAATGTACGACATGACGAAATCGCCAATCCTCTATGATACACCATTTGCCCGTTCGGAGGAAGGAATACCATTCAACGGACTTGTGTGGATGGGTTCTTACGATGAGATGTTCGCTCAGGTGAAGAAGAAAATCCTTCAGGGATTCCGTTGCATAAAACTCAAGATTGGCGCTATTGAATGGGAAGAGGAAATCCGTTTGATTGAGAAGATTCGCTCTCGTTTTTCAAAAGACACAATCACTTTGCGCGTTGATGCAAATGGGAATCTGGCCCCTAAAAGAGACAATGATGCAGAGTGGGAACAGATGGTGATTGATAGAATGAAAGAATTGTCGAAATACGATATTCATTCCATTGAACAGCCAATTCCTGTGGGCAATTGGAAATTCATGGCCGAACTCTGCAAGCTTACTCCCCCTTTGGGGGATGGGGGGCTCCCTATTGCCCTTGACGAGGAGTTGATAGGACTGAATCAGTTGCACGAGAAACAGGCAATGCTCGACACAATCCGCCCACAGTATATTGTAATAAAACCAACTCTCCACGGAGGAATATCCGGTTCGATGGAGTGGGTGAGTGAGGCAAAGAAACGAGGCATTGATTCTTGGATGACTTCCGCCCTTGAGAGTAATATTGGATTGAGAAATGTGGCTCTCCTTGCGGCCCGTTGCTATGGTCCACATGTGCTTTTCCCACAAGGATTAGGCACAGGTCAACTCTTTACTGATAATATCAGTATGGACTTGGAACTTCGTGGTGCTAAGATGTGGCGCGAGGAAGTGAATGAAAGTCTCACCACCGGCAATTAACAAACTATATGGAGTACGAGGAATTCTTAGCAGAATGGAATAATGATTCTCCGTTTGTTGAAGTGAAGACGAGCGGTTCTACGGGTTCTCCAAAGCAGATGCTCGTGGAGAAAGAGCGTATGCTTGCTTCTGCCCGAATGACTTGCGATTTCCTTGGATTGAAGGAAGGCGACTCGGCACTTCTCTGCATGTCCCTTGATTATATTGCCGGTAAGATGATGGTGGTTCGCTCCATTGAGCGAGAGTTGAAACTGACAGTAGTGGGTCCAAGCCTCACCCCCCGCCCTCTCCCACAAGGAGAGGGAGCTGAAAATAGCCTTCACTTTGATCTTGTGGCTATGGTACCTGCTCAAGTCTATGCTTCAATTGACGAACTATGGTTGCGTAGGTCCAAGAATATAATAATAGGTGGTGGTGCTATCTCTGCAGAATTGCAAAGTATGATTGAGAAAGGAGGTTTCGAAGGTTGTGTGTGGAGTAGCTACGGCATGACCGAAACTCTCTCGCACATTGCCCTTCGCCGATTGAATGGACCAGAGGCTTCTGATTGGTACACCCCTTTTGAGGGCGTGGAAGTGTCGCTTAATGAAGAGGGATGTCTTGTCATCAACGCCCCACATATCTGCCCAGAACCCCTAATTACTAACGATATCGCCGAATTACTCCCCCTTAGGGGGCAGGGGGGCTTTCGCATAAAGGGCCGCAAGGACAATGTTATTTGTTCGGGCGGAATAAAGATTCAAATTGAGGAAGTGGAGCAATTGCTCAACCCATATTTGAAAGAACCTTTTGTCATAACGAAAAGAAAAGACGAGAAGTTTGGCGAGGTTGTTGTATTGCTTACCGAATCCCTTGACCTTGAGACAATAAAACAAGAATGCCAACAGCGCCTTCCACGCTATTGGCAACCTAAGCATTTTGTTCATGTGGTCAAAATCCCAATGACCGAAACCGGCAAACCCGCTCGACAGGTCGCTTTATCCCTCGCGGAAGAAATCTAATGCTTCTTTAATCTCCTCTTGATTGGCTGTCTGGTTGATGAGGATTCCCCCTATATTATTTAATAAGGTGAAATTGATGATGCCGGCAGTGTTCTTCTTGTCGTGAGTCATCAACTCAAGGAGTTCTGGGTAATCATCGCAGGTAATGCCGAGAATACCGTAGTTCTCGCGGATGAAACGAACCGTCTGGCGCATCTTTTCTGTAGGGAATTCGGTCTTTGTTGCCGAGAGATACAACTCCACAATCATTCCCCAAGCAACAGCATAGCCATGAAGTCTTGGTTGATTATGACGCATTGCCCATGATTCAAGAGCATGACCGGCAGTATGACCCACATTCAAAGCCTTGCGAATACCATGCTCGTGAGGATCCTCCTCAACAATTCGTTCCTTCACTGCAACAGAATCAGCAAGCATTCGGCTCAACTGTGTCATATCTGGATTGCCAAGGTCGAAGTTTACAAGTTCTGCCCACATCTTGTCATTGGAGATAAGTCCATGCTTCAGCATTTCAGCATAACCCGAGCGGATATTCTCATCATCGAGAGTTGCAAGGAAGAGAGTTGAGAGAATGACATAACGCGAATCGTTGAAGACACCAATTTCGTTCTTCAAACCGCCGAAGTTGACACCTGTCTTTCCACCAACCGAAGCATCTACCATGGAAAGAAGGGTAGTAGGAATATTGATGAAGTTGATGCCGCGCTTGAAGCACGAAGCAGCAAATCCACCAAGGTCGGTAACCATTCCTCCGCCAAGATTCACCAAAAGCGAATGACGCGAAGCACCACCTTTTTGAAGTTCCTCCCACACATGACTTACTGATTCCAGTCCTTTGTTTGTGTCATCGGCAGGAATAGTGATGACGCGAGCACCCTCAAGGCAAGCAAAATCCTTTACCAAAGGCAGACAAAGACGGTTGGTATTTTCGTCGGTAAGGATGAAAATGCGGTCGTGCTCGCAATCGTTGATGGCTGTTGTCAGTTCGACTTCAAGATTGGTTGAAATGATTACTCGTTGCATAATATAACTATCATTTTTGAATGATGAAATGTCAAATTCATTGCAAAGTTACCTCTTTTTTTTCTCATTTGCGTATTTTTTTGCTCGTTTTTTTGCCTATCCCGTTAAACCTGAGTAATTTTGCAGCGTCAAAAGACTATAACAACAAGCACTAACTAAACACAAGGCTTTTTGGGATAAATATTTTTGGAAATAATACAAACTTTAATTAGTATGAAAAGAATAATTTTGATGCTGCTTTTCGTTGCAGTGTCAGTGACAATGATGGCTCAGGGAAAAAGGGTAGAAGGTATCCTTATTGACCGCGATTCGAAAGAAGCAGTAGCAATGGCGACAGTCCAGTTGCTCAAAACCGACAGTACTTATGTAGCAGGTGCTGTCAGCAAGGACAACGGCCTTTTCATTGTTCAGGCACCAGCAAACGGACAGTATCTCCTCAAGATTTCGAATGTAGGTTACAACACAATGATTAAAAAGGTTGTAATCGCTAATGACAAAGACTTGAATATGGGTAAACTTCAGTTCTCTGCCGAGGCTATCATGCTCGAAGGCGTAACAGCTACAGCCATGGCAAAGAAGATTGTCGTTGTTGAAGATACATTCGTATATAATAGTGCTGCTTATCGTACTCCAGAGGGTTCGGCTGTTGAGGAACTCATCCGACTCATTCCAGGCGCAAGCGTTGATGACGAAGGAAATGTAACCATCAACGGAAAGTCTGTAAAGAAGATTAAGATGGACGGTAAGGAGTTTATGAATGGCGATACAAAGACCGCGATCAAGAATCTCCCTACATCAATCATTGAGAATATCAAGGCTTATGAAGGCAAGAGCGACCGTGCTCGAATCACTGGTATTGAGGACGGCGAGGACGAGATGACACTCGACTTCACCATCAAGGCCGGTATGAACAAGGGCGTGCTCGGAAATCTCGATTTGGGATATGGTACACACGACCGCTATGCAGAGCGATTGATGCTTGGTCTTTTCAAGGATGAGTTTAAGATTATGTCATTCGGCAATTTCAATAATGTCAATGATGCAGGTTTTGGTGGTCGTGGCGGCGGTTTCGGCCGTAACCGTAACGGTTTGAACACAAGCAACATGGTTGGTGTCAATCTCAACTATGAAGGCGATAAACTGAAGGCTGACGGTTCTGTTCGTTGGAACCACAATACCTCTGATCAGTATACACAGAACTCAAGCGAAAGCTTTGTCATTGGCAATCAGAGTTTCAGCAACTCACTCTCACAGAACTACTCAAAGAACAAGAGTTGGAATGCCCAGATGCGTTTTGAGTGGACTCCTGACACACTGACAAACATCATGTTCCGCCCATCTATCAGCTGGCGTGACAATGATGGTCGTGGTGGATCTGCTTCAGCTACATTTGATGCTGATCCATTCGAATATACTGATTTGACCGTGGCCCAATTGTCGGATATTATTGAGATAATGAGTAATCCTGACAAGAACTCAGCACATAAGAATCTTGCAAAGAACTCCAAGACCGGTAGTTCTTTGAGCTATGGCGATTCAAAGAGTGTTAACGGCTGGTTCCAGTTCTATAGGAAACTCAATAGCGCGGGTCGTGGTATCACATTCAATGCTAATGGTAGTTATTCTCAGTCGAACAACAAAAACTTCTCTACCCAGAATGTAGTGCTTTATCAGAAAGAGAATGGAGATTATAGCATTAACCGCTGGAACATTACTCCTTCAACAAACTGGAGTTACAATGTCCAGGTTTCTTACAGCGAGCCTATTGCAAAGAAGACATATCTGCAGTTCTCTTATAAGTACAGTCACAGTTATCAGAAGTCTGACCGTGCTACATACGACATGGATTATAACAGACTCATTTCGGATGGACATCAAGACTATGTAAACCTCCTTGCATCGCTTGGTATTAATAATATACCTGCTTATCGTTCGTGGGGAACCTATAGCCTGGATGACCCAAGTTTCTATGGACAATACAAAAGTGATAGCTTGAGTCGTTTTTCTGAGTATAAGACGGACTCCCACGACATAGAGATCCAGTTCAGAAAAGTTAGCGATAACTATAACTTCAACTTTGGTGTACTTGCTCAGCCACAGCATACAAGTTTGTATCAGCGCTATCTTGGTGAAAATGCATTTTCTCGTAATGTATTTAACTGGTCACCAACAGCTGATTTCCGTTACTATTTCACAAAGCAGCATCAGTTGAGATTCAATTATCGTGGAACAACATCCCAGCCTTCGATGGCACAGATGGTTGAAATAACGGATAATTCTGACCCAATGAATATTACTAAAGGTAATAAAGATTTGAAGCCTTCGTTCACAAACAGCCTTCGTTTGTTCTACAATAATTATATTACCAGCCACACCCAAAACATTCTTTTGTATGCGAACTATAGTAATACAAGGAATTCAACAGTTCAAAGTGTAGAATATGATGCTTCAACAGGTGGACGCACTTCAACCTATAAAAATATCAATGGCAATTGGAATGCGAGTCTTGGTGGAGAGTACAGTATTGCACTCGACTCAATCGGCCGCTGGTATGTTACAAATTCTCCAAACTACTCATTCAACAATAATGTTGGTTTGGTAAATGAAGGTGGTCTTTCGCAGAAGAACATTACAAAGGTGCACAACATCCAGGATCGCCTCTCATTGAGCTTCCGTAATGCTTGGTTGAACATTGATGCCGATGGAAGCTTCGGTTACACAAAGTCAACAAACTTGCTTCAGGCAAATGCTAACCTCAACACATGGACTTACTCTTATGGTGGTAGTATGCAGATTTCATTGCCTTGGAGCATGCAGCTCTCAACCGATTTGCACATGAGAAGTCGCCGTGGATATACAGATAGTTCGCTCAATACAAACGAACTCATTTGGAACGCTCAGATTAGCCAGAGCCTCCTTCGTGGCAAACCTCTTACACTCTCTCTGCAGTTCTACGATATTCTGCACAACCAGAGCAACCTCACTCGTTCGCTTACTGCAATGGCTCGTACTGATACCGAGTATAACTCAATCAACTCATACGCTATGTTCCATGTCATCTACCGTTTCAATTTCATGGGTGGAAAGAGTCAGATGGATCAGGGATTCCCAGGAGGTCGTCCTGACTTCAATCGTGAAGAGTTCCGTCGTCGTGGTGGACAAGGTGGCGGAATGCCAGGTGGTGGAATGCCTGGCGGTGGCCGTGGAGGCTTCGGCGGCGGTTTCGGTGGTCCAAGGTAATGCAGGAAACAAAATAATAAAGCCTCGCTTCAGGAATGGAGCGGGGCTTTTTGTTTCTATTCATCAAAGTCGAATTCGTCAAACTCGTCGTCTTCGTCAAAGCCGAAGGTAACTGGTTCGGCGAAGTTGTCGAGGGCTCTGCGTTCTTTCTTTGTAGGACGGCCAGTACCGCGAGCACGGTCAATGAAACCGCTGATTCGCGACATCTCAAGCAATTCGTACTGTTTAGCGTCAGTCACATTCTCATAGACGCCAACAACCAACTTTGCTCCTACTCGCTGCTCAATGCAGTTGAGAATCTTGAAAGAGTAGGTGATAGGCGGTTTCTTCACCGAGATGACATCACCAATCTTTACTGTTGACGAAGGCTTGAGGTTTGTGCTTCCCTTTGCCACACGATTGTTCTTGCAGGCATTGGCGGCAATAGTGCGTGTCTTGAAGATTCGCGCTGCCCAAAGCCATTTGTCAAGACGAGCCGACTCGCTTATCTTTAGCGGTTTTGTCTTTGCATCCATAGCCTTTTATTTTGCTTCGTTATTTTCAGTCTCTTTTGGGGCAGGAGCAGGTTTTGCCTTCTTGTTGTTGAACTGGTTCATTGTTCGCTCCACACCTTGCATTACGAAACTCTCAATAAGGTAGCAAGCATTCTCAATACATGGATTGAGAAGAGTGCGCTCTTCATCGCTGAAACGACCGAGTACCCAATCAACTTGTCCACCTTGTCTGAATTCATTGCCTATGCCCATACGCAAGCGGGCATAATCCTGACCGATGAGTTGCTGAATATGGCCCAGACCGTTGTGTCCGCCATTCGAGCCTTTTCCCTTCAGTCGCATTGTGCCAACAGGAAGAGCCAACTCGTCAGAGATGACAAGAAGACGGCAGTTTTCAATGTTTTCCTTGTTGAGCCAGTAGCGAACGGCATTACCGCTGAGGTTCATGTATGTTGTAGGCTTAAGGAGGAAGAGTTTACGACCGCGAAGACTTGTCTCAGCAACAAAACCGTAACGCTTATCTTCGAAAGTGACACCCTTCTTCTGGGCATAAGCATCAAGCACCATCCAACCAGCGTTGTGGCGGGTTTCGTGATATTCAGCCCCGGGATTGCCTAAACCAACGATTAAGAATTTGTCCATGTTCCAATTATGTTTTTCTAGAAATTCTAGATGTTCTAGATATTATAGAAGTTCTAGATTTTATTAAATTCAAAAAAAGGAGTCAGTCTCGCTGAGACCAACTCCTTATGCTTTTTCCAAGCGTCAGCAAAGGCTGTTATTACTTGCCTGCTGCTGCGGCTGCAGCTGCTGCAGCTGCTGCACGAGTCATCTTTACAGAGCAAACGATAACTTCCTTACCTGTAGCGAGCTCGAGACCATCATAGTGGAGTGAACCAACCTTGATAGACTTACCGATCTTCAATGCTGTTACATCAACATCAAGCTTCTCAGGGATCTGCTTGTAAGGAGCTGTTACAGCGATCTTACGGATAGAAAGGCTCATACGACCACCATCGCGTACACCCTGTGCAAGACCAACGAGGTTTACTGGGATACCGATTGTAATAGGCTTTGTCTCGTTAACCTCATAGAAGTCAGCGTGCATCAAAGCGTCTGTTACTGGGTGGAACTGAAGCTCCTTGATAACAGCAGTCTTAACTGCGCCATCGATGTTGATGTTGCAAACGAGTACGTCTGGAGTATAAACTGCCTTACGAATCTCGTTGAAAGCGATTGCGAACTGCTCAGCTACTGGAAGACCGTTCTCGCCCTTTGTCTCACCATAGATGTTACATGGGATAAGACCCTGCTTGCGAAGCTCCTTAGAAGACTTCTTACCTGTCTCGGCGCGCTTAACGCCATTAAGAGTGATTTCTTTCATTTTGTGTTACTCTAAATTAAGTTGTTAATGATACTACAGACACCCATTTTGGATGCCTATGCTTAATTTCGCCATCACACGAATGTGCCTCCTGTTGGGGAGGTTTTGCAAAAAAGCGGTGCAAAGGTACTACTTTTTCTTGAGTTGAGCAAAGTTTATCCTAAATTTTATGAAATAAACCCTCATTTTCTTGGTTATTCTTTAGAAAATCCGTATTTTTGCAGTGAAAAGAAATTAATGTAAGACACTAATTATTAGAGAATGATTAATCGTGAACTTATAAGAATCAAGGTAGTACAGCTCGTATATGCGTATTATCTTAATGGTGGAAAGAACAGAGATGTGGCAGAAAGAGAACTGCTTACAAGTCTTTCCAAGGCCTATGAAATGTACAATTACCTGCTCGACTTGATAGTCGCAATTACCAATGAAGAACGACTCCGTTATGATGTTCTTGTTCAGCGTGCTGAGCGTGAGGGAACAGAAGCCCCTTCAGCTCGTTTCGCCTACAACCGTTTCGCGGTTCAGCTTGAGGAGAATGAGCAACTGGCAAAATATAACGAGGAGAATCACCTCTCTTGGCGTGAGGATGTAGAGTTCGTTCGTAAGGTCTGCAACATGATTGAGGAGAGCGAAACCTACAAGGATTACATCGCATCTGAGGAGGATTCGTATGATGCCGACCGTGAGGTTTGGCGTAAGCTCTACAAGCAGGTTATTGAAAACAACGACTCACTCGACGAACTGCTCGAGGAGAAGTCGCTCTATTGGAATGACGACAAGGAGATTGTTGATTCATTCGTGTTGAAAACCATCAAGCGCTTCAATCCTGAGAACAAGGCTCAGCAGGAACTTCTGCCTGAGTTCAAGGACGATGAGGATCGTGAATATGCAATTCGTCTGTTCTGGGCTTCGCTCGACAATGCACAAGAATATCAGGACCTCATGTCGCAGTATTCGCGCAACTGGGAACTCTCGCGTATGCCATTCACAGACATCGTTATTATGCAGATTGCCCTTGCCGAGATGCTCACCTTCCCTGCAATTCCTGCAAGTGTAAGTATCAACGAGTATGTTGAACTCTCGAAGGCATACAGCACCCCTCGCAGTGCCGGCTACATCAATGGTATGCTCGACACAATCGCAAAGGCACTCATTCGCGAAGGCCGAATGATGAAGCGCCTGTAAAAGCAGAATTCAGACAAGCAAACATAAATAAACAAAGTATATGACACAGATTATTCTCGCTGCTCAGCAGCACCAGGGAGGTAGCTATAGCTTCCTCATTATGATGGTCGTTCTTTTCGCCATCATGTGGTTCTTTATGATTCGCCCTCAGCAGAAGAAGCAGAAGGAAATCCGCAATTTCCAGAATTCAATCGACAAGGGTACTCAGGTCGTTACGGGCGGTGGTATCTATGGTGAGGTTGCAAGCATCGACCATGCTACAGGCAAGGTTGAGGTTAAGATTGCTAATGGCGTAATTGTCACCGTTGACAAGAACTATGTTTTCGCCGCTGTCCAGGATATGCCAGTTAAGTAAAACTGCCTTTCGGATGCTGAAACCGAGCAGGGAACTTTTCACCTACATGCTTTTTGTCATTTTGAGTGGTCTCATCTGGCTTGTTGTGACCTTCAATGACGACTACGAGCGTGAGGTGGCACTTCCTGTGCTCATAAGTGGAGCTCCAGAATCGATTGCTTTTGATAGTGGCGCAAACGACACCATTCGTGTGACAATACGCGATAAGGGATTTGCATTCCTTTATTATCATAGGAATATAAGGATACAGCCTATTCCTCTCGATTTCAAGACCTACAACAAAAAGACAGGTCATGTTATTGTTTCCAATGCCGATTTGCGTCGCGAAATTAGCCAGTATCTTGAGAAATCGAGCAAGATTGTCAGCATCAAACCTGAGAAACTCGACCTCACTTTCTCTAAGTGCGTCTCGAAAGTGGTGCCTGTGAGAATTGTAGGAACTATTGAACCGGCCGAGAATTATTATATCGCTCAGACACAGGTTAATCCTCAGAAGGTGACCATCTACCTCAGTAGGGCCATTGCGGATAGCGTGAAGTATGTCTCTACAGAGGTGCTTAATCTGACAAATATCAGCGACTCTACCGATATCGAGGCACAGATACTACCTATTAAGGGTGTGAATCTCTCAAAGCACAAGGTGAAGATTCATCTTGTTGCCGATATCCTGACCGAGGAAGAAGTGGAGGTTCCAATCACTCCTACTAATGTGCCAAAGGGTGTCTCGCTTCGTCTCTTCCCGTCAAGAGTGAAGGTGAAGTTTGTCACTGGTGTGTCAATCTGCAAGACTGTAACGCCTGAGCAGTTTGTTGTTGAGGCTGATTACAACAACCTTAAACCGGGTTCTGACAAATGCCCTCTCACAGTAGTGCAGAAACCACATGGAGTGATGAAGGCAAATCCTATTGTCAGCGAAGTGGATTACCTCCTGGAGAACTAACCTTCGGGTTTTGTGCTCTTCATGAAAATGATTCCTTGCGATGTTGATAGCAATAACCGGTGGAATAGGTAGTGGCAAATCGTATGTATGCCGACTTCTGGAAGAAAGAGGTCTGCAAGTGTACGATTGCGATCGTGCCGCAAAACGACTCATGCGTTCTTCCTCAGAACTGCAGCAGGCTTTGAGCCAGACAGTAGGCGAGGAGGTCTTTCCGGAAGGAAAACTCGACAAGGCTTTGCTCTCGCGATTCATTGTCTCGTCGGAGGAAAACGCCCTGAAGATTGACGAAGTGGTTCATCCGGCTGTAGCCCGCGACTTTGTTGAAACCGGAATGGAGTGGCTCGAGAGTGCCATTCTCTTTGAAAGTGGCTTCTGCGCGCGCGTACCTTTTAATTATATTGTATGCGTGTGCGCACCACTCGAAGTGAGAATCAAGCGAATAATGAAGCGCGATTCAATAACTCGCGAGAAAGCACTCGAATGGATTGACCGACAGATGTCGCAGGAAGAAAAAGCCGTGAAATCGGATTTCTGCATCGAAAACGATGGACAAAAAGATTTGAACGAGCAGATTGACAAAATGCTCGACGAGATAAACAAAACAAAAGAATAAATAACAAAACTAATAAAAAATAATTACAATGGAGACAATTCTCGCAATTTCAGGTAAGCCAGGACTTTTCCGTTTGGTAAGTCGTGGCAACAGAAACCTCATCGTTGAGACTCTCGACGAAAAGCATCGCCGTATGCCAGCATTCGCTACAGACCGTATCACCTCACTCGGTGATATCGCAATGTTCACAGAAGATGAGGATATTGAACTCTGGAAGGTGCTTGCTGCCCTTGCTGAGAAGGAAGATAAGAAGCAGAGCTCGCTCGACTACAAGAAGTGCTCGGTTGACGAACTTCACGAGTATTTCGGCAGTGTGCTTCCTACATACGACCGTGATCGCGTTCGCGATTCAGATATCAAGAAACTCATTCAGTGGTATAACATCCTCGTTGAGAACGGAATAACTGATTTCGAAGAGGCTTTCGGTCAGTCGGAAGAAGAGACTGAGGCAGAGACTGCTGAATAAATAACGGTGTGCTCAGTTGTAGGAAAAATCGTTACAACTGAGCATTCCTTTCCCTTTGCTCTTGTGAAATCATTGAAATGAGCCGGTCATTCCATAGGAATGAGGAGGTCATTTCAGCGTAATGAGGCGGTCATTTCAGTGGAATGACAAAGAATTCGCTAGCGAATTTTCGCTCATTTGGGCGTAATGACAAAGACGCTTTGAAAAAGCCTTGTAAAAAGGGCATTTTCGGGAGCAAAAGGGAACATAGAGTTGGTATAACCTCTTAAAAAACCATGGGGAGTAGTAGGTCACCTCCTCAATAATTAAAACTATAATTATGAATAACAAAAATGAAAAACTGAGCGTAGCCTTTGTTGTTATGGGCATGCTCTTCTGTGTTTGTCTTATCACAAGCAACCTTCTGGAAACCAAGTTGTTCCGTCTTTTCGGAAACATCAATCTCACTTGCGGTTTCATTGTTTTCCCAATCTCTTACATCCTCAACGACTGCATTGCCGAAGTGTGGGGGTATCGCAAAGCCCGACTCATCATCTGGCTTGGATTCATGATGAACTTCTTTGTCGTCTTGATGGGAATTATTGCTTGTGCCCTTCCACCAATTGTTCCAGGGACTGACGGCTCGTTCCGCGAAGTGTTCGGCTTTGCCCCACAGGTGGCAATTGCCAGTTTCACCGCTTTCATCGTAGGTTCGTTCCTCAACGCATGGGTGATGAGTGTGATGAAACTCCGCTCGAAGGAAAAAGGCAACTTCAACTGGCACTTCTCTGTTCGTGCCATTCTATCTACGATAGTAGGCGAGGGAGCTGATTCGCTCATCTTCTTCCCACTTGCATTCTATCTTTTCCCACTTATCGTTGAAGGACAGCCAAAAGTACCGGTCAATATTCTCATCAGTCTTATGATTACTCAGGTAATTGCGAAGACCCTCTACGAGGTACTTGTGCTGCCAGTTACAATCCGTGTTGTTAAGTTTGTCAAGAAGTACGAAGGTTCGGATGTCTATGACGAAAGCATTTCTTATAACCCATTGAAAATAAACCAGATATAAATATGGCAAGAGAAAATGAAGGCCTGCAGCAGTTGGGCCGCAAGACAGAATATAAGAGCGATTATGCTCCTGAGGTTTTGGAGTCATTCCAGAACAAACATCCAGAGAACGACTACTGGGTGAAATTCAATTGTCCGGAGTTCACATCGTTGTGCCCAATCACCGGTCAACCAGATTTCGCAGAGATTGTCATCTCGTATATCCCTGCCGTAAAGATGGTGGAATCAAAGAGTCTGAAACTCTATCTCTTCTCGTTCCGCAATCATGGCGATTTCCACGAGGACTGCGTCAACATCATCATGAAGGACCTTATCAAGTTGATGGAACCAAAGTATATTGAGGTGACAGGACTCTTCACTCCACGCGGCGGAATCTCAATCCACCCTTATGCCAACTACGGCATCCCGGGAACAAAATACGAGAAGCTCGCAGAAGAGCGTTTTGCCCGCCACGAGTAAAAAGCAAAATAAACTGCACAACCTTCATCTCACTATTGCTTGATGGAAGTTGTGCAGTTTTTTTTTATTTTCTATAGAAATATATTTCTACTTGTGTCCTTTTGCGGCTTTCTTTGCAATGTTGGCAACTTTCTCCTCGTTGTCTGTATTGTTGGAAGGAGCAGCACCTGCAGTGACATTCTTCAAAGCATCCTTTGCTCGTTTCTGTGCCTTTTCGCGAGCCAGTTTGTTAGCATCAGAAGCCTTTGAGATGCGATAGTAGCTACGAGTAACACCGTCAGAACTGAGCACGAGCGAATCGTCAGAGAGGAAATCCACATTGATTGTGTCGTGAACAACATCTGGCATTTTTACATTTTCATTCCCGCTCTTTGTCATAGCCTCGAGTGGAGGGTCACTCACATAACGGCTCATTACAAGTTGACCGTTGAGAATGTGCCACTCAAAATAATAAGCCATCTTTGGATAAACCACAGGACTTTCGTCTTCGAGCGATGAAACAGTAGGAACATATCCGATAGAAGAAGCCTGGAACTGACGCTTCAGGGTGAATCCGTACTCACGAGGAATGAGATATTGCTCGCGAATAGAATCGTTCATGTCACGCTCCACACGAGCCTGCTGGCGCTTGGAGAGTTTGTCGTAATCGCGCATTTGTGGCATTACGATATAACACCAAGAACCCTTCAACTGGTCAAGGTCGATTACAAGGTCGGCAACAGTCGAATCCTCTGGATTGCGGACAATACCAATCCAATCGCCAATCTTGATTTTTCCGATAACCTTGTGGTTGCGAGTAGCATCAATTACATCGTATTTCACAGGGTCGCCCGAATTTGGCAAAAGCCAAATGACAGAGTCGTTGCATCCATCGCAAGCCAATCCGAAGATAGTCTTGTCCTCTGTGAGCATCAAATCCTTTGTGGCATGCCCTTTGATTTTATCACCTTCATTTTTCTTTCCTCCACATGCCACAAACGACAGTGCAGCACCGAGAATCACAAAATATAATGCCTTCTTCATTTCGAAATAAAATATTTGGGACAAAATTACACAAAAAAGATATAATGCGTAGAAGTTGGGCCGAATAATTATGATATCTTAATAAATCGGTACCTACAAGTAGGTATGTGCGTTAAAAGTTGTTCAAGTATGAGCGTATCTCAATTATTTTGAGTAACTTTGCACTCTCTATGTGTGTATGCGTACTCACGCGTGTGCATAGAAGATGGTTTTGACAATTAAAAAAACAAGATAAAAAGATGAAAAAGAAAATCCAGTTCAGTCTCGTTTACAGAGACATGTGGCAGAGCTCTGGTAAGTTCCAGCCACGCAAAGACCAGTTGGAGCGTATCGCCCCAGTGATTATTGAGATGGGCTGTTTCAGCCGAGTAGAGACCAACGGTGGTGCTTTCGAGCAGGTTAATCTCCTCGCAGGCGAGAATCCAAACGATGCCGTTCGTGCTTTCTGTAAGCCATTCAACGAGGTGGGTATCAAGACTCACATGTTGGACCGTGGTCTTAACGCACTTCGTATGTATCCAGTTCCTGACGATGTTCGTCAGTTGATGTATCGCGTAAAGCACGCTCAGGGTGTTGACATCCCACGAATCTTCTGTGGTTTGAACGACGAGCGCAACATCATCCCATCAATCAAGTGGGCAGCAGAGGCAGGAATGACACCACAGGCTACACTCTGTATCACAAACTCACCAGTTCACACCATTGAGTACTATGCAGCAAAGGCCGACCTCTTCATTGAGGCAGGTGCTCCAGAAATCTGCTTGAAGGATATGGCTGGTATTGGTATGCCTGGTTTCCTTGGTCGTCTGACAAAGGCCATCAAGGACAAGCATCCTGAGGTAATCATTGAATATCACGGACATTCTGGTCCTGGTCTTTCAATGGCATCAATCCTTGAGGTTTGCCAGAATGGTGCAGACATCATTGATACAGCAATCGAACCATTGTCATGGGGTAAGGTCCACCCAGATGTGATTTCTGTTCGCGCAATGCTTGCTGATGCTGGCTTTGATGTTCCAGAGATCAATATGAACGCTTACATGAAGGCTCGTACACTCACACAGGAGTTTATTGACGAGTGGCTTGGCTACTTCATCAATCCAGCCAACAAGCATATGTCATCACTCCTCCTCGGCTGCGGTCTTCCTGGTGGTATGATGGGTTCAATGATGGCCGACCTCGGTGGTATTCAGGGCGTAATCAACAACCTGAAGAAGAAGAAGGGCGAGCCTGAACTCACAACAGACGATATGCTCGTAGCATTGTTCAACGAGGTAGAGTATGTATGGCCAAAGGTTGGTTTCCCTCCATTGGTAACACCATTCTCGCAGTATGTTAAGAACATCGCACTCTTCAACCTCCTCACAATCGAGCAGGGTAAGGGACGTTATGTAATGATGGACGACTCTGTTTGGGGTATGATTCTCGGTAAGTCGGGTAAGGTTCCTGGCGAACTCGCTCCAGAGATTGTAGAGTTGGCAAAGGAGAAGGGCTTCGAGTTCGTTACAGCAAATCCAAGTTCGTTCGTTCCAGAGACACTTTATCTTGACAACTTCATCAAGGAGATGGAGGAGAACGGATGGGATCGTGGTCAGGACGATGAGGAACTCTTTGAGTTGGCAATGCACCCAGAGCAGTATCGTAACTACAAGAGCGGTCAGGCAAAGAAGAACTTCCTTGCTGATCTCCAGAAGGCAAAGGATGCAGAACTCGGTTCTACACTCACCCCAGAGGAACTTGCTGCATTCAAGCACGCAAAGGCAGACGCTATCGTTGCTCCATGCAATGGTCAGTTGTTCTGGGAGATGAACGGCGATGGCGAGTGTGCTACAACAGTTGAGCCATTCATCGGCAAGGAGTACAACGAGGGTGATGCCTTCTGCTACATGCAGGCTACATGGGGCGAACTCCTCACTGTTCCTGCTGCACTTGGTGGCAAACTCGTTGAAATCAACGCTAAGCAAGGCGCTAAGGTGCGTAAGGGCGATGTAATCGCTTACATTGAGCGCAAGGAAGCATAAAACCAATAATTACGGACAATCCGGTTCTTCCGGACAGTCCGGCCTATCGTTATGGAAGTTGAGAAAATCATAAACAAATACTATGGAGAGAATGCGCCACTGAAGCGTATTCTTCTCCTCCATAGTAAAGCGGTGGCAGAGAGGGCTCTTCGCATCATTGATGAAAAGAACCTTCCCCTCGACCGCCAGTTTGTCTATGATGCCGCAATGCTCCACGACGTAGGAATTGTTTGCTGCGATTCTCCAATGATTGAATGTTATGGCACAGAGAAATATCTGCGTCATGGCGTTTGTGGAGCAGCACTCCTGAGGGAGAATGCTGCAGAGTGGGGAATGACAGCCGAAAGTATTGAACCTTATGCCCGTGTCTGCGAGCGTCATACTGGAGCCGGGCTTACAAAGGAGAATATTATTGAGCAAGGACTCCCTCTGCCAGAAAGGGACTTCCTTCCAGAGACAATGGAAGAAAAACTTATCTGCTATGCCGATAGTTTCTACTCGAAGACACGCCTCGGAGAAGAGAAAACCTACGAGCATGTATTGCGCTCAATGCAGAAATTCGGTGAGGAGACAGTAGGACGATTCCTTGAACTACACGAATTATTTGAATGAAACGCCACTATGTCATAGTATTATTCCTTTTCATTGCTGTGTTTATCATGGCAGGAATAAGGGGAAAGTCAACACTAGGAAGAAGTGCTGACAATGATACTGTTGATGTAGACTCCCTCCTTGATAGTCTGTTCCTTGCAACCGAAAAAGTTGATTCCGCTGCAGAGAACACACTCGCTCAATTGGGAGTTGACACCATCTCAATGGATTCGCTTGAACGAGCAATCTTCCTTCACAACAAGGCGATTGACGATAGCATCCGCAAGGATTCAATAAACCGTACAAAGTCGAGCGGAATCAATTCGCCTGTGCACTATCAGTCAGATGACTCAATGATTTATATTGGTTCATCCAAGGTAGCCTATCTATATGGAAATGCCAATGTGAAATATGAGAATATGGACCTTGAGGCTGAGCAGGTGGATATGAGTCAGGAGACGAATCTGATTCACGCTACTGGTGTGTGGGCAGATTCTACAGAAACCGAACTCGCAGGAACTCCAATCTTCAAGTTGGGCAATGATACCTACGAGAGTGATACGATGCTCTTCAACTACAGAACGAAGAAGGGAATTATCAACAATGTTACAACAGAGCAGCAGGACGGTTATCTGACAAGTAAGATTTCGAAGCGCGATGCCAATGGTGATATCTATCTTGCAAAGGGCCGATATACCACTTGCGACAATGAGGAACATCCCGACTTCTATCTGTCGTTGAGTCGTGCAAAGGTACGCACAGGTAAGGATGTTGTGTTTGGTCCTGCTCATCTTGTTGTTGCCGATGTACCACTTCCACTCGCCATTCCTTATGGTTTCTTCCCATTCACAAGAAGTTACTCGAGCGGATTCATCATGCCAACCTATGGTGATGAAACCTCGCGAGGATTCTATCTCAAGGATGGCGGCTACTATTTTGCCTTTGGCGATAAATTCGACCTGAAACTCCTTGGTGAGATTTATACCAAGGGTTCTTGGGGCGTTACAGCCACAACCAACTATAAAAAACGCTACAAATACAGCGGTTCGTTCATGCTCAGCTATCAGGATACCCGAACAAGTGAAGAGGGAATGCCTGACTATTCACAGCAGAAGAGTTTCAAGGTGCAGTGGTCGCATCGTCAGGACTCAAAGGCAAATCCTTACAACTCTCTTTCTGCAAGTGTGAACTTCGCAACATCAAGTTACGAGCAGAACAATCTCTACAACGCATATAATCCTCAGGCACGCACACAGAGTACCCGTACATCATCTGTAAGTTGGCAAACCGGATTCTCGTCAATAGGCGTGAATCTTAGTACCTCGGCCAATCTCACGCAGAATATGCGTGATACAACAATTACGATGACATTGCCCGATTTGAATATCGGTATCTCACGTTTCTATCCATTCAAGCGCAAGCATGGAGTAGGAAAGGAGCGTTGGTATGAAAAGATTTCTGCATCTTATACCGGTCGTTTAGCAAATTCGTTTAGTGGAAAAGAGGAAAAACTCATGCATTCCAACTTTGCAAAGGACTGGACCAATGAGATGAAGCATACTATTCCTATTTCGGGAAACTTCACCTTGCTGGATTATATCAATGTCACTCCTTCGTTCAATTTCACAGACTACACTCTCCTGAATAAGTACGAGCGTTCTTGGGATGAGGAGACTCAGAAGGAAGTATGCGATACGCTCAATGGATTCTATAATGTCTACAACTGGGCCCTCAGTTTGAGCATGTCCACGAAACTCTATGGATTCTTTATTCCAAGCAGAAAGATTTTCGGCGATAAGATTGACCGAATCCGTCATGTCTTGACTCCAAGTGTAAGTTTCAGCTACGCTCCTGATTTCAGTTCTTCCAACTATGGCTATTATGGTACATACATGAAGACTGACGCAGAAGGCAATGTAGAGATGGTTGAGTATAAGCGTTACCAGTATACTCCTGGTCGTGGCCGTACGGGTTCAATATCAATGACACTCGACAATAATGTTGAGATGAAAGTGAAGACTGATAGGGATTCTACCGGATTCAAGAAAATTAGTCTCATTGATAACTTCGGACTCTCAATGTCGTATAATATGGCGGCAGAAACACGCCCATGGAGTGACCTCAGTATGAAACTCCGACTGAAACTCTCAAAGAGTTACACCTTCAATATGAATACCTCGTTCGCTACTTATGCCTACGAACTGGATGCAAACGGCAAACCTTATATCGGAACGCATACAGAATGGGGTTACGGACGATTCGGTCGTTTCCAGGGAACATCGCAGAACCTCTCGTTCACTCTTAATCCAGAGAAGATAAAGAAATGGTTCAGTCGTGAAGAGAAAGATGACGAGGATGAAGGCGAAATGGAGGATGATGAAGGAATGGATACAGATGTAGAATCGAATATTGATGATGTCCAGATAAAGGCACAGAAGGGACTCCAACGCAAGAAAAAAGCTGGAAAGGCCGAAACCGATGATGATGGATATATGGCATTCAGCATGCCTTGGTCACTCACTTTCGGTTATGGTATTACGATGCGTGAGAATACGGGTGGCACTTTCAATACAAAGAGAATGCGCTATCCTTACAAGTTCAGCCAGACCCTCAACTGCTCGGGTAATATCCGATTGGCAGAAGGATGGAACATCAGTTTCTCTTCAGGCTATGACTTCGACAACAAGAAGGTCAGTATGACAATGGCATCACTCCAGCGTGATCTCCATTGCTTCTCAATGTCTTGTTCAATGGTGCTTGCGCCATACACCAGTTATAACTTCTCATTCCGTTGTAACGCATCAACGCTCACGGATGTGCTGAAATATGATAAGCGAAGCGGAACATCTAATTCCGTAAAGTGGTATTAATAAGAAAGAATAGAATGTTACTTTACATAGCATACATAATCATTGGCTTTGTCCTGTTGGTCAAGGGTGGCGACTTCCTTGTAGATGGTGCTGTGGCCATTGCAAAACGCGCGAAACTGAGCAATATGGTCATTGGACTGACTGTAATTGGTTTCGGCACATCCGCTCCGGAACTCCTTGTCAGTGCACAAGCTGCATTAGCCGGTTCTTCGGGCATTGCCATTGGAAATGTAGTTGGTTCAAACATCGCCAATATTGCATTGATACTTGGTGTTACGGCAATCATTTTTCCAATACCTGCAACAAAGTCCACACTTAACCGCGACACCCCATTTATGCTCCTTGCTTGTTTTATGCTTGCTGCTGTGGGTTGGTATGGAACAATAAACAGATTCGTTGGAGCATGCTTCTTCCTACTTCTTGTCGGTTTCGTCGGTTGGCAGATAATAAATTGTCGCAAGAATGCACCAAAAGAAGATGAAGACACGGAAAAACCAATGGCACTTTGGAAGGCATTGCTGCTTGTGGTTGTTTCCATCGCGGCTCTTGTCGCAGGAGCAAATATCCTTATTAAGGGTGCATCGGGCATTGCCTTGTCGCTGGGTACATCAGAGAGAATTGTAGGACTCACCATTGTTGCCGCAGGAACATCACTACCAGAACTTTTTGCTACAGTGATGGCGGCAAGAAAGCACCAGACAGATATGGCTTTGGGAAATATTCTCGGAAGTATAACATTCAACATCTTCTGTGTTATTGGCATCTCCTCAATGGTATGCCCAATCCATGATGCTAATGTGGGATTCCTCTTCGATTATGGAGTAATGACAGTCCTTTCAGTATCGTTGCTGATATTCCTTTATACCCGTCATTTGCTTGAGCGATGGGAAGGAATTATTCTCCTCCTCATTTATGTGGCATATGTCGCGCGTACTATAATAATGTAAAAGCAAAATTCAAAACCAAATATAACAATGGAATTAGTAGAAAGATTTATCAACTACACTAAGTTTGATACTCAGTCATGCGAGGATTCGGAGACAGTTCCTTCAACTCGCGAAAAGCAGTTGGCGTTTGCCGAATATCTCCGCAAGGAACTTGTTGAGGAAGGTCTTGAGGATGTAGAACTTGATGACAAAGGCTATATCTATGCCACTCTTCCAAGCAATATAAAGGAAAAGGTGCCAACAGTAGGTTTCATCTCTCATTATGATACAGCAACAGATGCATCAGGTGCAAATATCAAGGCTCGTATCGTTGAAAACTATGATGGTGGTGACATCGTTCTTTCAGAAGGTATTGTCTCTTCACCAACAAAGTTCCCTGAACTTCTTGCTCATAAGGGTGAGGACCTTATCGTGACAGATGGTACAACACTTCTTGGTGCTGATGATAAGGCTGGTATCGCAGAAATCGTACAGGCTATGTGCTATCTGCGCGACCATAAAGAGATTCCTCACGGCGATATCCGTGTGGGTTTCAATCCTGATGAGGAAATCGGTATGGGCGCTCATCATTTTGATGTTGAGAAGTTTGGTTGCGATTGGGGCTACACTATCGATGGCGGTGACCTTGGCGAACTTGAATACGAGAACTTCAATGCCGCAGGTGCCAAGATTCGTATCAAGGGCGTGAGTGTTCACACAGGATATGCAAAAGGCAAACTCATCAATGCTTCGCGTGTTGCTGCCGATTTGCTCAATATGATTCCAGAGACCGACCTTCCAGAGAATACCGAAGGCTACGAGGGATTCTATCACCTCGTTTCGCAGCAGAGTTCTACTGAGGGTGCAAAGATGTACTTCATCATCCGCGATCATGATGCCGATCGTTTTGAAGATCGTAAGCAATTCATGCAGGATTGTGTTGATAAACTCAATGCAAAGTATGGCGAAGGCACTGTTACTGCTGATATCTACGACCAGTATCGCAACATGAAGGAGATTATTGACGAGAATCTCCATACTGTTGACATCTGTCTTAAGGCATTCCGCGAGTGCGATGTTCCTGCAAAGGTGATGCCAATCCGTGGCGGTACTGATGGTGCTCAGCTCTCGTTCCGTGGTCTCCCTTGTCCAAACATCTTTGCTGGCGGTGTGAATTTCCATGGTCCTCACGAGTTTGTATCTATTCAGGTAATGGATAAAGCGATGCAGGTCATTGTGAAGATTTGCGAGATTACAGGAAAGTATAACAAATAATTCATTCCCTGCCATCCTTCCTTTTAAGAGTGAAGGGTGGTACTATTATTAAGGCCTATGATTAACGACCTTGCACTTATTCTTATTGTTGCCAGTGTTGTGACGCTGCTGTTCAAGTGGCTCAAACAACCATTGGTACTTGGCTATATCGTTGCGGGATTCCTTGTCTCGCCTCATATGCCATACACAGCCTCTGTGACCGAACTTGCCAATATCCATGTATGGTCTGATATTGGTGTGATGTTCCTCCTCTTTGCTTTGGGTTTGGAGTTCTCCTTCAAGAAGATTGTGAAGATGGGAATGGCCCCGGTTATTGCCGTTCTGACCATTGTATTCCTTATGATGGTGGCAGGCATATGGGTGGGATTCCTGCTTGGATGGAGCCGCATGGACTGCATCTTCCTCGGTGGTATGCTTTGTATGTCGTCAACGACAATCATCTACAAGGCTTTCGATGACCTTGGAATCCGGCAGCATCATTTTGCTTCACTTGTGATGTCTGTCCTTATCATGGAGGATGTGCTTGCCATTGTGATGATGGTGATGCTTTCTGCAGTAGCCAAAGGCGCAATCGGTGGTTCCGTCTTGTTTGAGTCGGTATTCTCTATTGCGTTCTTCCTTGTGTTGTGGTTCGTAGTAGGAATGTTCTGTCTGCCTTGGTTCTTGCGCAAGACACGCAAATTGATGACTTCGGAAACTCTCGTTGTACTCTCTCTCGGTTTATGCTGTGCAATGGCTGTCATCTCAACAAAGACAGGTTTCTCAAGTGCATTTGGCGCATTTGTCATGGGTAGTATCCTTGCCGAGACAGTAGAGGCTGAGAAGATAGCAAAACTTGTTGAACCGGTAAAGAACCTCTTTGGTGCAATCTTCTTCGTGTCAGTGGGTATGCTTGTCGATCCAGATATCCTTGTGGAATATGCATTGCCAATCATCGGTCTTGTACTCACAATCCTTATTGGACAGGCAGTGTTTGGCAGTTTCGGTTTCCTCCTTTCTGGTCAGACACTCCGTAATGCAATGCGTTGTGGTTTCTCTATGGCTCAGATTGGTGAGTTCGCATTCATCATTGCTTCAATGGGCCTTTCTCATGGAGTGATAAGCGACTTTCTATATCCTGTTGTGGTTGCAGTCAGCGTTGTCACCACATTCCTCACACCTTATATGATTCGTGCGGCAGAGCCATCATATGAATTCATTGAGCGCCATCTTTCGAAGCGCGCCATCCGACGAATAAATCATTTCGGTATTGCATCGAACAAGACTCCTACTCAGGACACATTGTGGAGTTCCTTGCTTCGTCAGGTGTTCATTGATACTGTTGTATGCAGTATTCTCTCTGTCACATGTATTGCGTTGATGCTCAACTTCTTCCTGCCTTTCTGTCGTTCTATCCTACCACTTGCATGGGCAAATGGCTTGTGTGGTATCGCAACAATATTGTTGATTTCACCTTTCATCAGCATGATGATTACTAAGAAGAACAACAGTGAGGAGTTCAAGCAACTGTGGACCGAGAGTCGACTTAACCGCCCACCATTGGTGTTCACTATCCTTGTGAGGGTTGTCATTGCATTGTTGTTCGTGTTCTATGTTGTAGAATATTTAACACGTTTCACTCATGCGTTCATCTTTACATTGGCATTGGGAGCGATTGCATGTATGTTCATCTCTCGTCATTTGAAGAAAGGAACAATCCAGATGGAACGAATGTTCCTTGAGAACCTCCGTTCTCGCGAGATTGCAGCACAGGTTGAAGGTCGTGTCCGTCCACTCTACGAGGGAAAGCTCCTTGATAGAGCAATTCATATTTCCGAACTTGTCATTCCTGCAGACTCGAAGTGGGCAGGAAAGTCATTGGCTGATTTGGCCCTTGGCTCTCGTTTTGGTGTGCATGTAAGTTCCATTACCCGTGGCCATCAGCATTACAACATTCCTGGTGGAAATTTCATTGTATTCCCATTGGACAATCTTCAGGTTATTGGTAACGACGAACAGCTGACAAAACTATCGCAGGCTGCTAAGTCGGAGGTTATTCCTGAATTGGTTGACATTGAGAACCATGAGATGAAACTCCGTCAGATAATTGTTTCTGAGGATAGTCCTCTTGTTGGAAAGACTCTTTCAAACAGTGGCCTTCGTCAGAACCATGGTTGTATGCTCGTGGGAATAGAGAAGGGCCAGGAACATCTTTCTCAGGTCGATCCTTCACATGTATTCTCCGTAGGAGACATACTGTGGGTGGTTGGCGAAAAGAATAGCAAATTAATTAAAGGTACAAATAAATAACAAAGAAATTTTATGGCAATTGAAAAAACATTGGTATTGCTGAAGCCTTGCACAGTTCAGCGCTCACTCATCGGTGAAATCATCAGCATCTTCGAAAAGAAAGGTCTTCGCGTAGCAGGTCTTAAGATGATGCAACTCGACGATGCAATCCTTGCAGAGCACTATTCTCATCTCGTTGATCGTCCTTTCTTCCCTGGTCTCAAGGCATCAATGATGGCTACTCCTGTTGTTGCTCTTGCACTTGAGGGTGTAGATGCAATTGAGGTTGTTCGCCAGATGGCTGGTCCTACAAATGGCCGTAAGGCTCTTCCTGGTACAATCCGTGGCGATTACAGCATGTCTGGTCAGCAGAATATCGTTCACGCAAGTGATGGTCCTGAGACTGCAGTTGCTGAGTTGAAGCGTTTCTTCCGCGAGGGCGAAATCTTTGAGTATGCTCTCCCTACACTCGGTTCTCTCTACGCTTCTGATGAGATTTAATTCCGTTTCCCTATATATAATATAAAAAGGTGAACCTTCATTGGTCCACCTTTTTTTATGTTTATTCAACATGATGCTTGCTCTAAGCCAGTACTGGTACTAAGTATTTTGCCAGTAGGTAACCACCTATGAGCAACCATACGAAAAGCAGTGTTGCAAGATAGAACGGACCTGCACCCGCCTGACGGAACTTCTCTATTGTGGTGTCTGCACCAAGAGCAGTCATTGCCATTGTAAGGAGGAATGTGTCAAGGATTCCCATCCACGAAGCACCGCCGAACAGATAAGTCTTGAATGCTGCTTCAGGCATTACGCCTTGAAGGAATGTAGTTACAAGGATTATGGCAATGAAACCGAAAGCAAACCAAGGAATAGTGATTTTTGTCTTCTCGCCGTTGGCAGATGGTTTCTTCAGACAGAATGCCATTATAATAAGTACAGGCGCGAGGAGAATGACACGAATCATCTTTGTGATTGTGGCTGTTCCTGCTATGCCGAGAGCATCACTTGGGTCCATGGCGTTTCCTGCACCTGCCACATTAGCAACCTCATGGAGCGTAGAACCCGTATAGATTGCAACTTGCTGATTGTCAAGGCCCGAAAGGAGTCCTGTGCGATACATGATAGGGTAGAGGAACATGGCAATGATACCAAATATAACCACCGTAGAAACGGCAACTGCTGTCTTGTGACTCTCGCATTTCACAACTGGTTCAGCACCTAATACGGCAGCAGCACCACAGATGGCACTACCCGTAGCAGTCATTATTGCCGTGTCAGCATCCATCTTTAGTAACTTTCCGAGCCAAATGCCGAGGAATATTGTACCTGCAATGATGATACAGTCAACAACGATTGCTGGCAATCCAATGGCAATGACATCGTTAAGAGTGAGGCGGAAACCATAGAGTACGATACCTGTACGCAGAATCTGTTTTGTGCAGAACTTCAATCCCGGCATCCACTCCTTTGGCATTTTCTTGCCAATAGTATTGGCGAAGAGCATACCGATTATGATACCGATGATAAGTGGCGAAAGTGCCAGTGCCTTGACGGCCTGAATAGAGGCAACAAGGTAGGCAAGAACCGAGAAAAATGCAATGAGAATTATTCCCATCCAAAAACCTTTATCCTTCTTCATAATGCGAGTGTTTAAGAATTCTATGCAAAAGTATAAAAAAAACCGCAAAAACATTTGCCGTTCTTCTTTTTATTTTCTAATTTTGCATAAAAATCAAATAATACTAACATAAACAATTATGAAAACTGACATTGAAATCGCTCGCGAAGCGAAATTGCTACCTATCAAAGATGTTGCATCGCAAATCGGAATTACCGAAGAAATGCTTGAACCTTACGGAAAACATATCGCAAAGGTTCCTTACACAACTATCGATGATGAGAAGATCAAGAATCACAAACTTATTCTTGTAACTGCTATCACCCCAACAAAGGCTGGTATCGGTAAGACAACTGTTTCTATCGGTCTTGCTCTTGGTCTCAACAAGATTGGCAAGAAGGCTGTTCTCGCTCTTCGCGAACCTTCGCTCGGCCCTTGCTTCGGTATGAAGGGTGGTGCTGCTGGTGGTGGCTACGCACAGGTTTTGCCAATGGACAAAATCAACCTCCATTTCACTGGCGACTTCCACGCTGTTACTTCTGCTCACAACATGATTACTGCCCTCATGGACAACTACATCTATCAGCATCGTGAGGAGGGTTTCGCTCTTCGTGAGGTGCTTTGGAAGCGTGTCCTTGATGTAAACGACCGCAACCTCCGCCAGATTATCACTGGTCTTGGCGCAAAGACAAACGGTGTGACAGGTGAGAGTGGATTTGATATCACTCCTGCTTCAGAGATTATGGCAATTCTCTGTCTCGCTACTGATGAGGAGGATCTCCGCCGTCGTATTGACAACATCCTTCTTGGTATCAAGGTTGATGGCACTCCTTTCTATGTTCGTGAGATGGGTATCACTGGTGCAATCTGCGTTCTTCTTCGCGATGCAATCAACCCTAACCTCGTTCAGACAACTGAGAATACACCTGCATTTGTTCATGGTGGTCCTTTCGCAAATATCGCTCATGGTTGTAACACAGTCCTCGCTACAAAGATGGCTCTCACCTATGGTGACTACTGTATCACAGAAGCAGGATTTGGTGCTGACCTTGGAGCAGAGAAGTTCCTTGACATCAAGTGCCGCAAGACTGGTCTTCAGCCTTCGCTCACAGTTCTCGTTGCTACAACTCAGGGCTTGAAGATGCATGGTGGCGTTGCTCAGGAAAAGATTAAGGAACCAAATGCAGAGGGATTGACAGAGGGATTCAAGAATCTCGACCGCCACATCCGCAATCTCCAGAAGTTTGGTCAGACTGTTGTTGTTTGCTTCAACCGCTACTACTTCGACACAGACGAGGAGATGAACCTTGTTGCAGAGCACTGCCGTGAGATGGGTGTTGGTTTTGCTGAGAACAATGCCTTCTGCGAGGGTGGCGTTGGTGCTGTGCCATTGGCAGAACTCGTGGCAAAGACCATCGAGGAGCAGCCAAGCAAGCCTCTCACATTCCTCTACAACGACGAAGATACAATCGAGGAGAAGATTGAGAAGGTGGCTAAGAACTACTATGGTGCTGCAAAGGTTGTTTACAACAAGGCTGCAGTGAAGATGATTGAGCGTGCTCGTGCACTCGGCCTTGAGAAGTATCCTATCTGTATTGCAAAGACACAGTTCTCGTTCTCTGACGATGCAAAGCGTTACGGTGTACCAGAAGGTTTCACATTCACTATCCGCGACCTTGTCATCAACACAGGTTCTGAGATGCTTGTCGCAATCGCTGGCGACATCATGCGTATGCCTGGTCTTCCTCTCCATCCACAGGCAGAGAATATTGATATTGTCAATGGCGAGATTGAAGGTCTTTCGTAAGATATCCCCTTCACCTATATATAATAAGGAGCATCCTTTGGGGGTGCTCCTTGTTTTTTTTGCCGTAATAATTGATTTCTCGCTTTATTCATTCCCTGCAATCATAACCCTTGATACAAAAGCATTGAAATGAGCAAGTCATTCTAACGGAATGAGGAGGTCATTTAAGTGAAATGAGGTGGTCATTTAAGTGGAATGACAAAGAATTCGCTAGCGAATTTCTGCTCATTACGCCCTTTTTTATTCTATGTGATCCCGGAGGTTTGACTTCGTCTTTCCCTATCCCTGCCACGAGCAGGTCTATCATATAAAGAATAGAGATACTAATTGAAAACAAGCTTTCTTTCGTATCTCTATCTTTCTATGTGATCCCGATGGGATTCAAACCCATGACCTTCAGAACCGGAATCTGACGCTCTATTCAGCTAAGCTACGGGACCATTGTAATAATGGACTGCAAATTTAATAAAAAAAAATGGGACAACGAAATGTTGCCCCATATATTTTAATCATTTATGTTGTGCTTAGATGAGATGCATTCCTGCTTCCTGACATTCCTTGCGCATTTCGTCTGGCCAGATTGAAGCCTGAATCTCACCAATGTGAGCCTTGTGGAGCATCACCATACAAAGACGGCTCTGACCAATACCACCACCAATACTCAATGGGAGCTCGTCGTTGAGGAGCTTCTTGTGGAAGTAGAGCGACTGACGCTCTACCTGTCCTTCAAGTGCCAACTGGCGGAGAAGACTCTCCTTGTCAACTCGGATACCCATAGAACTCAACTCGAATGAACGACCGAGGACAGGATACCAGATGAGGATATCGCCATTGAGACCAGCAAGTCCGTTCTCGCCAATGGTTGTCCAATCGTCATAGTCAGGGGCACGACCATCATGCTTCTCTCCGTTTGCCATCTTTCCGCCAATACCGATGATAAACACAGCACCATACTTCTCACAAATTGCATCCTCGCGCTCCTTTGCAGTCTTGTCTGGATACATAGCCAGCAATTCTTCACTGTGGATGAAGTGGATTTCCTCAGGGAGGAAAGGCTTGAGTTGCGGATATGTCTCGCAAGTGAGATATTCTGTGCGACGGATTGCCGAATAGATGCGTGTGACGATGTTCTTAAGGAACGCAATAGAGCGCTGTTCCTTTGTAATGACAGCCTCCCAGTCCCACTGGTCAACATAGAGGGAATGCAGGTTGTCGAGTTCCTCGTCAGCACGGATGGCGTTCATGTCGGTATAGATGCCATAGCCTGGGGCAACATTGTATTCAGCCAATGTCAGTCGCTTCCACTTTGCAAGTGAATGAACAACCTCAGCCTTTGCATCGCCCAGTTCCTTAATAGGGAATGTAACGGCACGCTCAACTCCGTTCAGGTCGTCGTTGATACCGAGACCTTTAAGTACGAAAAGCGGTGCTGTGACACGACGCAGGCGGAGTTCTGTGGAGAGATTCTGCTGGAAGAATTCCTTGATTAATTTGATACCCTGTTCTGTCTGCTGCATATCAAGTGCAGCTTTGTATCCTGATGGTTTGATAATCTTCATTTTTACCTTTTTTCAATTGCGAGTGCAAAGGTAATAAATAAAAATCAAAAATCAATGAATTGCGGTGATAAAAATTGCAAAAAGTCACAAAATGTCAATTTTCGCTGACAATTGTGATTTTCTGCTTATGGTGTTTCTTTCTAAAAAAACAAGTCTTTAACTCAGTTCAAGACCGAACATTTCCACAAGATGTGCAATGTTTGGATCATCGGAGATGAGCTTCTTGAAAAGTTCCGGCTTAGGCATTGCAACCTTTATCTCTGAAGGAGCCGCCAGCACGAGTTCAAAGTTGAGATTGTTGTTATTGAGATTCTGTCGGAGTGTTGCCTGAATGCGACGCTTCAAAGGGGTAATGAGGTCGAGGAGATTCTGATTATCTACAGTTGCCTCTACATTTGGCATCTCCTTCAATTGAGGAAGGATATTCTTCAGTCGTGTGGCGAGTGCTTTCATTTCCGGAATCATCTGCATGCGGTTGCACATATTCAGCCAAGCCGTTTCAAGACTCTGCTGTGTGAATTCCTCAATGCCGCTTGTTGTGCCTTCGCCAAAGTTGCTGTCGTCAGCATTTGACTGAGCGCTATTATTATTCTCACCGGTCTTTTGCATTGCCGAGAAGGTGACACCAAGGTTGCCCAGTTTCAGTTTTGGAATACCCGCTGGGCGTGCTGTCTGAGTAGTGGATACTGTTGCGGCAGGGGCAACATCAGTCTTAGGCGCTTCAGTTTTTGGAGCACCCGATACGGCAGGTTTAGTCGCAGCCACCTGTGAAGCTGCATTTGCTGACTGAACCTGGCGTACTATATTCTTGAACAGGGTTTTCAGTCTCTTAGGGCTACGCCCCGAGCCAGCGGCATCGTCCTCTGGTTGAGTAACCTGAGCCACCTGAATGAGTGTCAGTTCAACCAACAGACGCTTGTTGCTCGAGTTGCGATAGTTCACATCGCACTGGTTGAGTATTCTCAGCGCCTGATAGAGGAAGACAGGAGGGCATTTCTGAGCCTGCTCCACATAGCGAGCCTTCTGCTGAGCGCTCACTTCGAGGAGTTGCATTGTCTGTGGGTCTTTTGCCATCATGACATTGCGGATGTGAGAAGCCAGTCCGTTGCAGAGATGACCACCATCAAAACCACGCGACAACACCTTATTTAATAATAGCATCACATCGCTCACTTTATTCTGGAGTGAGAGGTCCACAATCTGGAAGTAGTTATCCGAGTCCAGTACATTCAGATCCTCAATGGTCTTGTCGTATGTGATGTTGCCCTGGCAGAAACTTGCCACCTGGTCGAAAATCGACAAAGCATCACGCATACCGCCATCAGCCTTTTCTGCAATGACAGCAAGAGCCTCCTCCTCAAAGGTGATGCCCTCTTTCTGGGCAACCATCTTGAGGTGGTTGATGGTATTCTGAACGGTCATTCGCTCGAAGTCGTAGATCTGACAACGCGAAATGATAGTAGGGAGCAACTTATGCTTTTCTGTTGTTGCGAGGATGAAAACTACATGTGCAGGTGGTTCCTCGAGAGTCTTGAGGAATGCGTTGAAGGCAGCTGCAGAGAGCATATGCACCTCGTCGATGATGAACACCTTGTAGCGTCCAACCTGTGGTGGGATGCGAGTCTGCTCCATGAGCGACTTGATGTCCTCAACCGAGTTGTTGCTGGCTCCATCAAGCTCGAAAATGTTGTATGAACGCTGTTCTTCGAACGAACGGCAACTCTCGCACTGTCCACATGCCTCTCCATCGGCAGTAGGCGACTGGCAGTTTATTGCTCGTGCGAAGATGCGGGCACAAGTGGTTTTTCCCACTCCGCGAGGTCCGCAGAACAGGTAGGCATGAGCAAGTTTTCCGCTCTTTACGGCATTCTTCAAAGTGGTTGTCAGTGCTGACTGACCCACCACAGAGTCGAAGCTCATAGGGCGATACTTGCGGGCTGAAACTATGTATTCCATACTCGAAAAAATGTTTTGTGAGGCAAATTTACGAAAAAATAATGAAACTATTCACTTAAAATATCATAATTATTTTCGCAAATGTTGTTTTCGCTAACTCTTTTTTTTAATTTTGTAATTGAAATCGTACATAGTACATTAATTATCGCGCATTATTATATGACAAAATTCGAGTCGTTGCTCAATTTTCTGGGGCATTATAAGTATCTTATCACTATCGTCGTAGGACTTCTTTTCTTGGGAGTTCTCAGTGAGAGCAGTATGCTCAAACTGATGAAACTCGACATGCAGAAAGAAGATCTACAGGACGAGATTGAGAAATACGAGAAGCAGAATGCAGAGTCAAAGCGTGAACTCGACGCATTGAAGAGTAATCCGAATGCGGTAGAGAAGGTGGCGCGCGAACGCTATTTCATGAAGAAGGACAACGAAGATATCTTTGTCTTCAGCAACGACAAACCAGTGGAATCTTCTTCGGAGAAACCTCAAACAACGGAGGAGGAATAATTGCCTCTGTAGGTACCTCTTAATAAGGACCATTAAAAAATCAATAGAATATGGAATTACAAAATAAGAGTTTCAGGGAATTATCAGCAGTGGAATCATTGGTAATGCTTTTGGGCAGTGTGCTGATGGTGATAGGCATTGGATGCTTTGTGTTCATGTTCCATCAGAAGATTGCCGGTTTTGTGTTCTTCACCGGAGCAGTGCTATTTGCTGTTCAGTGCCTTCAGGGCTATCGCGGTAAGGACATCACCCTCCGCCGTCTCAAGAACATCATGAATCTTGCCAATCTGCTATTTATTTTTGCAGGAGTGCTGATGATTGACACGGCAATGACAAATGCGGTAATTGCTGACCCGACAGGTGGTCATCACCGTTTCTTGAGTAATATGTTCACTAACTGGGAAACATACATACAATGTGTCTACAACAAGTGGCTCGTATTGCTTCTCATTGCAGTGGTCCTTGAACTCTACACGACACACCGAATTTCGCGTGAGTTGGCAAAAAATCACCAAAAGGTAGATTAAGGAAACAAAAAAAATACTAAATCCTTGCACTAATCATTAAATTCATTAAAATTTTTTCGGCAGTTCAGGACTACATAGTACCTTTGTTGACAAATAAAGCTTATATGAAGAAATTTTCAGCGATCATACTAACCATTGGAGCATTTTTCGCTCTTACCTCGTGCATGGGCTCTTATAACATCCAGGGTTCATCAAATGTGTCAACCCTTGATGGACGCATGCTCTATCTGAAGGTTCTCAAGAACAATGAATTCAAGAACATTGATTCTTGCGATGTCGTACACGGACAGTTCCACTTCCATGGTGCGCTCGATAGCATTCGCATGGCAAACATCTTCATGGAAGATGAGCAACTCATGCCTATCGTTCTTGAGTCAGGCGACATCAATGTGAAGGTTGACGACACACAGATGATTGCTGCTGGCACACCGCTTAACGAGAAACTCTTCGCATTCCTTGAACATTACAATAAGATTCTGGGTGAGCAGAACGACCTCGTTCATCGCCATGACCAGGCCATTATGGACGGTAGCGACATGAATATGGTAATCCGTCAGCTTCAGGACGACGAACTTCGCCTCACTGCTCAGCAGGATTCGCTTGTTACTTCGTTCGTGACACAAAACTATGACAATGTACTCGGTGCAGGTGTGTTCTTCCTCGTTACAATCGGCTATCAGTATCCAGAGCTCACTCCTTGGATTGAGGATATCATGAGCAAGGCAACAGATAACTTCAAGAACGACCCTTATGTGAAGGACTACTATGCCAAGGCACAAGAGAATCAGCAGATTATGAATGGTCTTCGCGACATCCCTGCAACATCTGTTCCTGCATATCAGCCAGCACCAAACAACGCAATCGCTGCTCCTACTCCAAACGAGATGGCAAAACCTGCGAAGTAATATCTTTGCTATTGTCATTACCTCCCAAGAGAGGAACCTTTGCTTGACTTTCTAATGTTTCCTGTGGCATAATCTCAGGAGAAAACACAAGATACAATGAAAACATTAATCTTCGGCGGAACGATAGTCAATGAGGGACGCCAGTTCGCTGGTTCGCTCATACTTGACAACGACCGTATCGCAGACATTATAGAATCAACAGAGACACCCCGTGGCAACTTCGACACAATCGTTGATGCCACGGGGTGTTGCGTTCTACCTGGTGTAATCGACTCTCATGTGCATTTCCGTGAACCGGGACTGACGCATAAGGCCGATATCTTATCAGAGAGTCGTGCAGCAGCCTATGGAGGTGTCACAACCTACTTTGAGATGCCGAACACCAAACCGCAGACAACATCTGCTGAGGCTCTGGAGGAGAAGTTCCTGTTGGCAAGGGAGAAGAGTCATGTCAACTATTCCTTCTTCCCTGGTGCTACCAACGACAACGAGGAATTCCTCCGTCAACTTGACCCGCATCGTGTGCCTGGAATAAAACTCTTCATGGGTTCTTCTACAGGTAATATGCTCGTAGAGAAGCGTGAGGCGCTGCATCGAATCTTTGCCATTGCTGCTGAAAAGGAACTTGTGGTGATGGCTCATTGTGAGGATACTACCATCATCAATGAGAACATGAAGTCTGTCTGTGAACGTTTGAAAACAGACGATCCGGATGTGAAATATCATCCTTATATTCGTTCGGCAGAAGCTTGCTACGAGTCGACGCGACTTGGAGTGGAAATGGCAATTGAACATCATACTCGCTTCCATGTGGCCCATCTGACCACAGAGAAGGAGATAGGCCTTATTGTAGAGGGTGCTGCCTTGGGTGGCTATCGCGACAACGGTATGGCAAATGTCACCGCTGAGGTTTGTGTGCCACATCTGCTCTTCTCAATGAGCGATATGGACTCTCTTGGTGCACGCATAAAATGCAATCCTGCAGTGAAATCTATCCTCGACCGTGAGGCTTTGCGCAAAGAACTGAATAATCTCTTTGTCCGTACAGTCTCAACTGACCATGCTCCTCATACTCTTGAGGAGAAACAGGGAGGGGCAGCGCGTGCTATGTCGGGTATGCCAATGATTCAGTTCTCTCTGCCAGCAATGCTTAGCCTCGCCGATGAAGATGTGCTCCCATTGACACAGGTCGTTCAACTGATGTGCCACAATCAGGCACGATTGTTCTCGCTTGCCGAACGAGGATATCTGCGCCAAGGCTATAAGGCTGATATCACAATAGTAAAGCACGAACCATGGATTGTCACAAAGGAGGCTGTTCAGAGCAAGTGTGGTTGGAGTCCTCTCGAAGGTCGTGAACTGAAATGGCGTGTAGCGCAGACCATCTGCAACGGACACCTTATTTATAATAATGGGGAATTCGACGAAGCAAGTCGCGGTGAGGAAGTGAGATTTAATTAAACCTGAAACTTGGAACTTGAAACAAGGAAATTGAAACTCTCATACACCATATCCGAATTACGACCGCTCATCAGTTGGCAGTATTTCTATTATGCTTGGGGTGTGGCGGGCAAACCTGAAGCCGACCATGAGTCGTTGCGTCAGGATGCTGAGGATATGCTCGATGAGTGGGAGGGTATATATCGTACAAGGGCCATGCTCGTTCGCCTTCCAGCCAATAGCGATGGTGATGACATCCTTGTGGGCAAGAATCTCGAGGTGCGCATTCCGATGCTCCGCCAACAGCGTACCGACAAACCGGGTGAACCTCTTCTCTCGCTTGCTGATTTCATTCGTCCTCTGTCGCAAGGAATACGCGATGAGATAGGTGTGTTCTGCACAACAATGGATTCCGACATTGAGACGCGTTATGCTGAAGATCCATATCTTCGTATGCTTTCAATGACGCTTGCCGACCGACTGGCTGAGGCTACAGCAGAAAAACTCAATACTGAAATGCCGGGAATCCGCCCTGCTGTAGGCTATCCGGTAATGCCGGATATGAGTATAAATTTCATCCTTGACGGAATACTCAATATGAAGCAGATTGGCATCTCCCTGACTGAATCAGGAATGATGCAACCGCATTCGTCTATATCCGGACTAATCTTTACACATCCTGTTGCCCGATACTTCAATGTCGGACCGATAGGAGAAGACCAACTCAATGACTATGCCCGCAGGCGTGGGTTTACAATAGAAAAAATGAACCGTTTCATAAAACCGTAGAAGAGAGATGCTGAAATTTCTTTACCGTATATATCAGGTGCTAATAGCATTGCCGATAGGATTGTCTGCAACAATCCTTACTGCAGTGACAACAACAATAGGTTGCTCCCTTGGCGGAAAGCGAATATGGGGGTATTATCCTGGCCGTTGGTGGTCGTGGTTGCTCGTAAGATTATTCTTCCTGCCAGTATCAGTCGAAGGACGCGAGAATCTCAACCCCAAGCAGAGTTATGTGTTTTGTCCTAACCATCAGGGAGCATTCGACATTTTTCTTGTCTATGGTTTTCTTCATCGCAACTTCCGTTGGATGCTGAAGGAGTCACTTCGCAACATCCCTCTTGTGGGAAAGGCTTGCGAGGCTGCAGGATTCATCTTTATTGACAATCATAGTCCAAAGAAGATTCAACATAGTTATGATGAGGCCCGTAAGGTTCTTCGTGGAGGAATGTCTATGGTGGTATTTCCAGAGGGTCGCCGTACTTTCACAGGTGAGATGAGCCCTTACAAGCGTGGTGCTTTCATGCTTGCCGACGAATTGCAGTTGCCAGTGGTTCCAATCACCATTGAGGGTTCGTTTGAGGTGATGCCACGAACACGCGACTTCCATTTTGTCAATTGGCATCCTCTCCGTCTTGTCATTCATAAACCGATTTCTCCAATTGGACGAGGTGCTGAGAATATCAATTATCTTCTTGAGCATTCCCTCGAAGCAACGAAGTCTGGTTTCTCGAAATAACGTGATTCATCCTAAAGTTCTATGCCATCTCGCCTTCAATCTCTTGATATCTTGCGTGGACTGACTTTGTTCATGCTTGTGTTCTTTGGTCCTGTTGTAAGTCATCTACTTCAAACAATAGGAGCAGAATGGTGTAATCCTATTCTCTACCAACTCGACCATGAACCATGGGAGGGATTCCGTCTTTGGGACCTCCTCATGCCATTGTTTCTCTTTATGGCGGGCACATCAATGCCGTTCTCTTTTGAAAAGTATCGTGACAAGAAGGGGCGTGAGGGTATCTGGTTCCGTATCTTCCGCCGAGTACTTCTTCTTTTTATAATAGGAATGATGGTCCAGGGTAACCTTCTCGGGCTTGATCCAAAGCATATCTATTTCTACACTAACACCCTTCAGGCTATAGCCTGTGGATATCTCATTGCTGCCGTTATTCTTCTCAACTTCCGCCAGATTCGTTGGCAGATAATATGCACTATTGCATTACTCGTAGTCTATTCCATCCCAATGGCTATTTGTGGAGATTATACTCCTGATGGCAACTTCTGCGAATGGTTGGACAGGGTGGTGATGGGGCGTTTCCGTGATGGTGTTGATTGGGACGAGAATGGGGTATGGCATTTTTCGGAAACCTATCGTTACACATGGATTTGGAGTAGCATCACCTTTGGCGCAACCGTTATGCTTGGTTGTCTTTCAGGAGAGTGGATTCGCAAAGCAAGTGGCAAGAAGACGGCCTTGGGAATTATGCTTACAGGTGTCTTGCTTGTAGGTGTAGCATTGGTATATGCTCATTTTGAACCTGTCATCAAGCATATCTGGACAAGTAGTATGGTGTTGCTTGCAGGTGGTTTCAGTATGATTCTTCTGGGTCTTTTCCATTACATCTTCGATTGCTTGGGAGTGTCGCGTGGTGTTACTTTCCTGAAGGTTTACGGCATGAATTCCATTGTCGCCTACTTCCTTGGCGAAACGGTAAACTTCCGTTCTGTTGTCAACTCTCTCTGCTATGGATTGCGCCAGTATATGGGCGATTTCTATGATGTTTGGACCACATTCGGTAATTTCTTCATTGTCTTCCTCATTCTCTTGGCAATGTATCGCCTTCGTATCTTCCTGAAGGTCTGATGGTAGTAAAGTGTACTTTTAATCTTAACATTTCATAATTCTTGAACAACATCTGTCCGCTGTTCAACGAAAATTATTATATTTGCAACAAATATAAAAGGACGAAATAAGACGATGTTTTTCCCATCTGATTGCGTCCTATACAAAAATAATGGCTTATGTCTGATAGCATTGTAATTATTCCTACTTATAACGAGAAGGAAAACATTGAGAAAATCATCCGTGCAGTCTTTGGATTGCAGAAGGAGTTCCATATCCTTGTCATTGATGATGGTAGTCCTGACGGTACTGCAGCAATAGTGCAGAATCTCATCGATACGGAATTTGCCAACCGTCTCTATCTCGTGGAGCGTAGCGGAAAACTCGGTCTTGGTACGGCTTATATCTGTGGTTTCAAGTGGGCTCTTGAACGTGAATACGAGTACATCTTTGAGATGGATGCCGACTTCAGCCACGATCCTAACGACCTCCCTCGCCTCTATTCTGCTTGTCATGATGACGGTTATGATGTGGCCATAGGCTCGCGTTATGTAACTGGCGTTAATGTTGTCAACTGGCCTATCGGCCGTGTTCTTATGTCTTACTTTGCTTCAAAGTATGTACGCCTTGTCACAGGTTTTAAGGTTCACGACACAACAGCGGGATTCAAGTGCTACAAGCGCCGTGTGCTGAAAACAATCGAACTTGACAAGATTCGTTTCAAGGGCTATGCCTTCCAGATTGAGATGAAGTACACCGCTTATAAGATTGGATTCAAAATCAAGGAGGTGAGTGTCATCTTTGTCAATCGCCGTGAAGGAACAAGCAAGATGTCGGGCGGCATCTTCGGTGAAGCCTTCTTCGGAGTTATGCGTCTACGCCTTGACGGCTGGACGAGAAAATATCCACAACCAGTAGAATAAATATCTGCCCGAATGCAGACAACTGATCTAAAGGAAATATATGCGCTGTCACCTTGTGTGGCAGCGCTTAGCAGTAAAGTAGGGGACGACTCTATCAGGTCGTTCTTCCTTCAGGGACTTGTGGCTTCATCCGTACCGATGACGCTTGCCTCACTTGGTGTAAAGGAGGCCATGCTTGTCATTGCACAGGATGAGGACGAGGCAGGATATATGTATCACGACCTTTGTCAGTTGATAGGAGAGGAGCGTACTCAGTTCTTCCCTTCATCCTACAAGCGTGCCGTGAAATATGGTCAGCACGATCCTGCCAACGAGATTCTCCGCACAGAAACTCTTGCCAAGACTTCATCGAAGCCTGAAGGCGACAAGGGAAGAATCATTGTCAGTTATCCTACAGCCCTTGCCGAACTCGTTGTGTCGAAGAAACAACTCAACGAGAAGATGATAACTCTCGAGACAGGACAGGAGATAGATATCGTCGACCTTGAAAAACAACTCTTCGACTTCGGATTTCAGCGTGTTGATTATGTCTACGAACCGGGACAGTTTGCTGTTCGTGGTAGTATCCTTGATGTCTATAGTTATTCTTCAGAACTCCCTTACCGCCTCGACTTCTTCGGTGATGAGATAGATACCATCCGCACCTTTGAGGTTGACGACCAACTCTCTCGCGACAAGAAACGCGAAATACAGATTGTTCCTGAATTGTTGGGCATCAACGAGGAGAAGATTCCAATGACTTCTTTCCTTCCTGACGATACCATTGTTGTTACACGCGACATTCTCTTTGTCCGCGACAAAATAGAACAGACCTACAACGAGGGATTCCTCCAGCAGGCTCTGACCGAGAAACTCGAAGGTGCAACAGAAGTGGAACGCCAGCAGATAATGCGCGAGATGACAAAGGAGTGTTCTCTCTGTCCTCCAAGCCTGTTCCTTAAGAGTATTGCGAGCTTCCGCAGGATGGAATATGGTGTGCAGAAAACGGGTACTCCTCAGGCTGTCCTTGAATTCAAGGTTCAACCACAACCGCTGTTCCATAAGAATTTCGAACTCCTTCGTCAGTCGCTTGAGGACTATCAGTCGAAGGGTTACAAGATTTACATCCTTGCCGATAGTGAGAAGCAGCATCAGCGACTGAAGGAGATATTCTCTGCTGATGGTGCTACGCCTATCAACTTCACTGCCGTAAAGGGAACCCTACACGAGGGTTTCGTTGATGCACAGACGAAATCGTGCTATTTCACCGACCATCAGATTTTCGACCGTTTCCATAAGTATAACCTCAAGTCCGACAAGGCTCGTGCGGGCAAGATGGCACTCACTATGAAGGAGCTCCAGGAACTCGAACCTGGCGACTTCCTCGTGCATGTGGACTTTGGTGTGGGTAAGTTTGCAGGTCTTGTCCGTATTCCTACCGACAAGGGCGGATACATGGAGAAAATCCGTATCGTCTATCAGCGTGGCGACATTGTGGATGTGTCAATCCACTCTCTCTACAAGATTTCTAAATACCGCCGACAGGATGCCGGTGAGGCTCCTCGTCTGTCAACCCTCGGCACTGGTGCTTGGGACCGTTTGAAGGAGCGCGCCAAGACTCGTATCAAAGATATTGCCCGCGACCTTATCAAACTCTATGCAAAGCGTCGCCATGAGAAGGGATTTGCCTTTGCTCCAGACAATTACATGCAGCAGGAACTCGAGGCTTCGTTCCTCTACGAGGATACACCTGACCAGTTGAAGGCTACACAGGAGGTGAAGGCTGATATGGAGGCTGCTCGTCCTATGGATCGTCTTATTTGTGGCGATGTGGGCTTCGGCAAGACTGAAGTGGCTGTGCGTGCTGCATTCAAGGCGGCAACCGATGGCAAACAAGTTGCTGTGCTTGTGCCAACGACGGTACTCGCGTTTCAGCATTTCCAGACTTTCAAGTCGCGTCTGGCCAATCTCCCTGTCACAGTAGAATATCTCTCGCGGGCTCGTAGTGCAAAGAAGACAAAAGAGGTGCTTGAGGGACTTGAGTCTGGCAAAATTGAGATTGTAATAGGTACCCAGAAACTCCTCGGCAAGAATGTGAAATGGCATGACCTTGGTCTTCTCATCATTGATGAGGAACAGAAGTTTGGTGTTGCTGTGAAAGAGAAACTCCGTACTTTGAAGACAAATGTCGACACACTCACCATGTCGGCTACTCCTATCCCTCGCACTCTGCAGTTCTCGCTTATGGGTGCTCGCGATATGAGTATAATGCGCACTCCTCCGCCAAATCGTTATCCAATTCAGACTACTTTGGCAAGTTTCGGTCATGAGGTGATATGCGATGCTATCAATTTTGAAATGTCGCGCAACGGACAGGTGTTCTTCGTAAATGATAGAATCTCAAATCTTCCTGAAATTGCATCAATGATAAAACGGTGCATCCCTGATTGCCGTATCGCCATTGGTCACGGACAGATGAGTCCTGAGCAACTGGAGAAGATAGTCCTTGGATTCATCAACTACGATTATGATGTTCTCCTTTCTACCACTATCGTGGAGAATGGTGTCGACATTTCCAACGCAAATACAATCATCATCAATGATGCCCACCGCTTTGGTCTCTCTGATCTTCATCAGATGCGTGGTCGAGTAGGGCGTTCCAACCGTAAGGCGTTCTGCTATCTGCTCTCACCTCCACTGAGTGCGCTCAATCCTGATGCTCGTCGCCGACTGGAGGCTCTGGAGACTTTCTCTGAATTGGGTTCGGGCTTTGCCCTTGCTATGCAGGACCTTGATATTCGTGGTGCGGGCAACCTTCTCGGTGCTGAGCAGAGTGGATTCATGGAGGATCTCGGATACGAAACATACCAGAAGATCCTTTCGCAGGCTGTCACCGAACTCAAGAACGACGAGTTCCAGGAGATGTATCAGGATGAAATGGCTCAGGGTAACGATATCAGTGCTGATGAGTTTGTTGATGATTGTGCCATTGAGAGCGACCTTGAGATGTACTTCCCTGATGCGTATGTACCGGGGGCATCTGAGCGAATGCTGCTCTATCGCGAACTTGACAACATAGCTTCTGATGAAGAACTGGAGGCTTACCGCCAACGACTTATCGACCGTTTTGGTCCTATACCTCCTGAGGGTGAGGAACTGATGCAGGTTGTTGTCCTCCGTCGTTTGGGCCGTTCTTTGGGTTGCGAGAAGATTATTCTCAAGCAGAACCTGCTCAATATGCAGTTTGTGTCTAACCCACAGAGTGCTTACTATCAGAGTAAGACTTTCGGCGATGTGCTCGAATTCATTGCTCGCAATGCCCGCCGTTGTGATATTCGCGAGGTGAATGGCCGTCGCCTCATGCGAGTGAAGAATGTCACCACAGTCCTCCAAGCCGTCGAAACTCTCAAGTCAATGCGAGAAAATTGTAAATTGTCAAATTGCTAAATAGTCCAGATGCTCATCCTTCTCACCATAATAGGTTATTTCCTTCTTTTGATGCTCCTTAGCCGCGTGGTTATTGGGCGTCAAGGCAACAATGATGCGTTCTACCGCGGAAACCGTCGTTCTCCATGGTATCTTGTAGCCATTGGAATGGTGGGGGCGAGCATCTCGGGTGTCACCTTCGTTAGTGTGCCGGGAATGGTCAACAATATCGGTATGACCTACATGCAGACTTGCTTGGGTTTCATCATTGGCTATGCCCTGATAGCGTTCGTGCTGTTGCCGATATACTACAAACTGAACCTCACCACCATTTATTCCTTCCTCAACCAGCGACTGGGAAAGGATGCCTACAAGACGGGTGCCTCGTTCTTCCTGCTATCAAAGATGACTGGTGCTGCAGTACGATTCTATGTTGTAAGCATCATCCTTCAGCGCTTTGTGCTCGACAGCCTTGGTGTACCGTTTCCTGTCACGGTGGTGTGTCTCATCACTCTCATCTGGATTTACACTCGTCAGGGTGGCATCAAGACGCTGGTATGGACCGACACTCTGCAGACGATATGTATGTTCCTCGCCCTCTCCCTTATTATATATAAGGTGGTGGACGCCTTGGACATGACTCTCGCCGAGTCGGTTTCTGCTGTTTTTGCCGATGAGCGTTCGCGTTGGTTCGTATTCGACGACCCTGTGTCAAAGCAGTATTTCTGGAAACAGTTCCTGTCGGGAATCTTCATCGTTATTGTCATGACGGG
>DCIM01000032.1 GCA_002316005.1 Prevotellaceae bacterium UBA1726
CAAGACCGAGGAAGCTTTTTAAGCAATTCAATTTCATAATCTTAAAATTTACCACCATTTAATATACTATTTTTTATTGTTATTATCGAGTTATTTATACAGCAGAAATTCTCGCAGAATTGCTCCTGCAAGACTCTACATACCTATTTTGTGGTGTAAAGTTACACATTATTACATAAAGTACAATAAAACTTATGAATAATTTTGCATAATTTAACTTTTCATGATATAGGTCAATGGGACATGATTTTATCCGAAAGGAACATAAATAACCCACAATTCATCAAATCAGCCAAGAATACTAACCTCAAAACTTAAACATAAAAAAGAAGAAAATGTGTGGACAAAAGCCTAATGGCTTTCTATGCTGCCTGTCTTTAGTTCGAGAGTTAAATCAAGCTTTACTCTCTCCCAAATCCATTCAGCCGTGCTTACAGCACTATGCCCACACTGGAAAATTTCTCTCACTACGTTTGGAATAAAATTGCTCCACTATCGTTACGCATAAAATATAAATACTCAGACACGAAGCGTAGCCATTTTATGCGAGAAACATCAAGTTTCGAAGCAATTTTGCTGCAAAGCAGATTTTTCAACAGGGCAAGTGACATTGGCCACTGCATATGAGGAATGAAGACTGCGAAAACTCGTTTTCAAGCAGGGATATATTACTCATATGCGAGGAAAACATAGTTTTTGCCATGTATTTTCTTCTTTTCAAAAACCAAAGAAGCGAATTCTAAACCATCGCAAAAGAATCATTGCCTTTGGAGGTAGAAGGCGGCGGTGAGGATCTTGTTACGAAGAAGTGGCGGGTAGTCTGGGTGGGAATCAAGGAAAGTGTTCAAAGCATCGAGCGCTTTCTTTGACTTATGACCGGTAAGAAGTGAACTGCACCAACGGCCTGGGAAGAAAATATCGCCAGTACGCTGGATGTCCTGCAATGCCTCAAGGCCAGGGAGGATATAATCAGCCGACTCCTCACCGAGAATTGGATGATTGAGATAGTACAAGGCTGCTGCCGCCCATGGTTCTATACGACGGTTCTCAGGGACAAGAAGCCACTGAAACAGTGAGTCGCGTGCCGCTTTGTCTGGTGAGACGGCACGAGAGATATACTGGAACTGACGCAAACGGTCTGGGTTGACTAACCTACCCTCTTCCTCCGCGAGAATCTCCTTTGCCATAGAAGGATAGCGTAGTGCCAACTCATAAGACATGGCCATATAATCTGTGACAGAAAGGAGTTCGTTGTCGCAATAACGCCAAAGGACATACATCTGCTTATTGACAAAGTCAGAGGTGGCACTCTGGCTAAGGAAACGAATCAGGTGCAGGCGACAAGACTTGACAGGATGATTCTCTGCCATCTCCCATAGTCGTGCCTCCTTCTCGTTTCGCGACACAGAATCAAGGTCCCAGATAGGAACTCGGAGATAATACACAAGAGTGGACAGTGCCAACGGGTCGGTTTCGTTAGGAATACAGCAAAGAAGGAAGTCTGTCCATTCCTCAGCAGAGACATTTCCTTTAAGATAATTCTCGTAGAGAGTCAGAAGATACGACTCGCGGGCAGTGGCATCATCTATATTTGGCCAATAGTGCATAAGCGAGTCAATCTGCTCAGCGGAAAGGTTGAAATAGCCGTATTCCCTTCCATCAGGATTGAATAGGAAGGTGGAAGGACGGATTTCCGGATAATAAGGTTGTTTTATCCAACGGTCGCTATATTCCTTTATTCCTGAATGTGGAAACTCTTCTTCAAAAGAATTGATCAGTTCGTCCCAACTGGCATTGCCATAAGCAAACTTCTTCAACCCGCGTTGAATAGCGCTGCGGAAGGTTTCCTTTCCCATCATACGAACCATCTCGCGCAAGACAAGTGGGGCCTTATTATATATAATGTTATTATAGATAAGACCGGCATTGCGCATATTGTCGAGTGGTTGCTGGATGGCCGTTCTGCCCTCAGTCATATCCTCGAGAACAGCTGGCTGCTTGAAACTCTTCACCCAATAGAGGTCATAGTTGAAATCAGGAAACTGTGGCTGTGTTATCTCTACAGCGAAATAGTTTGCAAAGACCTCCTTTGCCCACACATCGCTGAACCAACGCATTGTGACAAAGTCGCCATACCACATGTGACTGGTCTCATGAGCAATAAGATTCGCGCGCCAGAGGAGTTCGTCGGGGGTAGGATTCTTTGAAAGGAAAATGCTTTGGTCGCTGTAGAATGTGCAACCCGTATGTTCCATACCACCAAACTGGAATCCTGGAAGGATGACAAGGTCGTATTTCGCAAAAGGATAAGGTTGGTCGGTGAAATCCTCATGCCAACGAAGAGCATAGTCCACCTGACGGAATATCTCCGGCAGTTGGGCAATGCGGTCAGGATCGGTTTCGCGATAGTAGGCACCAATACTCCTGCCGTTCTTCGTATGTTCCTGGTATTGGAATTTACCTGCTGCAAAAGCAAACAGATAAGTTGGGAGCATCTCGCTCTGGGCGAAAGTCAATATGCCATCAGCATTATTCACGAGAGGCGAATTGGCAACAGCCTTCCAACCTCTTGGGACTTTCAGTTCAAGAGTGAACTTTGCCTTCAAGTCGGGCTGGTCGAAACAAGGGAAACAGGTTCTGGCACGATCGGGCACAAAGAGAGTGTACATATACTCATCATTGCGATTAAGACTCTGATTGCCCGCAGTGAACTCAATCTTGAAAGCATTCTTTCCTCGGCGAGTGTATTTTGCAGGAATGATGAGATGTCTATTTTCGAGACGCCACTTAATGTCTGTCTTCTTTCCGAGAATGCGTACAGAATGAATGTTCTCTGCACCTTCACGGAAATCAAGAGCTATCTCCTCCTTTGCGTCGAGTGCAAACGACACAACCTCACGGGCAGAAATATCTGCGCTCTTGTCCTCTGGAATTGAGAAGAAGAGCGAATATTCCAATCCGTGAATAGTGGCAGCACGATGTTCGGCCAACTGCTGCGAGACTCCGGTTTCGTAAGTCGTCTGTGCCCCTAATGTCAAGCCCATAAGCGAGATAACGAAAAGAAGGAAGAATCGTTTCATGCCGCAAAGATAATAATAAAAAATGAAAAAACATACGATTTCTTCAAAATCTTTGATTATTAACATTCTACACGCAATTTGTTGCAACAAAGAAAGTGAAAAGTATTTGTAAAACATTTTTCATACATGGCAACATTCTGCAGAACAGACACTCAGCCACAAACACAACATCAAAACCACTGATAATCAGAGCGTTACAAAAACCTATAAAATATACCGATTATTCCAATGGAATGAGCGGCACATTCCACTGAAATAATGAGCAAAAATCAATGGAATGACCGCAACTGAAGGCAGGAATGATTTTAGGCGGATTGTGATGTAAAGAATATTCGCAGTTTTACCACGAGATTTGTTGCAATGTTGCAGTTGCATTTGTTGCAAATACCTTTATCTACACACAAATGCCTTTCCATATATATAGAATATAATGTATATATATATTATATATTATTATATGAATAAAATCGGTGAATAATGTTCAGAACAGACTGTTTGCAACAATTGCAACTGCAACATGTGCAACAACGAAAAAATTGATTCCTTTACGCGCGTACCTTATATATTATTAACGCGAGGAAAAGCCGGAAAAACAGGGCAAAATGAAAAAAAATGAAGTTTTTTGAAAAAAAGTTGCGAAAAAATTTGGAGGTTTCAAAGAAATACTATACCTTTGCAGTGTACTATTAAGGTAGTACACTATAACAGTAAAGAAAATAAGTAAAAATATAACGATTATGATTGAAGTAAAAGACATGACTTTCGGTTACTCAAAGAGAGGTCAGAAAGTATTCAACGGATTGAATCTGAAGTTGGAGAGCAACGCAATCTACGGTTTGCTCGGTAAGAACGGAATGGGCAAGAGCACCCTCCTCTACCTGATCAGCGGTTTGCTCCGCGCAGAGAAAGGCGAAGTGACAGTTGACGGTATTCGCTCAGAGGCTCGCCGCCCAGAAGTGCTCCGCGAGATGTTCATCGTTCAGGAAGATTTCGAGATGCCAGCAATGAAGCTCAGCGAATATGTGGAAATCAATGCTCCTTTCTATCCACACTTCTCACAGGAGATAATGGACAACTGCTTGAAGGAGTTTGAGATGACAGGCAACCCAATGCTCACTTCCCTCTCAATGGGACAGAAGAAGAAGATCTACATGAGTTTCGCCCTTGCCACAGGTACACGCTACCTGATTATGGACGAGCCAACAAACGGTCTTGACATTCCTTCAAAGGCACAGTTCCGCAAGGTGGTAGCATCGGCAATGACAGAAGACCGCACAATGATCATCTCAACACATCAAGTACACGATGTAGAGAATCTTCTCGATCATGTCATCATCCTCGACCACTCAGAGATTCTTCTCAACAACAGTGTTGGCGAAATCTGCGACAAGTATGTGTTCGAGTACCGCACTCCAGACGATATGGCAGATGCAATCTACGCTGAGCCAAGTCTCCAGGGAAATGCAGTAATGGCTCCACGAGGCGACAAAGCAGAGACTACACTCAACCTCGAACTTTTGTTCAACGCAACAACAAAAGCCTAACCAAGCCTTCCCAAAGGGAAGGATGTTAAATAGAAAAGAAATATTTGGGATTTAAAAATAAAAATAAAGGAGATAAAGATATGAAAGCAAATACATTAATGATAGAGGCAGTAGCATTTGTAATGGCACTTCTCTCACTGTTGTTCTCTTCGTGCACCATCAGAACCCACAAGGAAGACACAGGCGACAAGATTGAAAAGACATACGACCTGAAGGATTTCAACGGAATCAGCATTGAAGGCGCTGGCAAAGTGGTATTCGTACAGGATTCAGCATACAGCGTAAAGGCCGAAGGTTCGGAACTCGCTCTCCAGGGTGTTGAGGTAAAGGTAAACGATGGCAAGCTCGAGATCGCGAAGAATTCAGATAAGAACAGCAAGATCGTCGTTCTGGGCAAAGACAACTACAACTTCACCGTTACAGTTCACGCTCCAAATCTCGACACAATAGTAATCGGTGGAAATGGAGTTTTCGATAGCGACAAGGTTGAATCAGACAATATGCTGGCTTCAGTTGCCGGTTCGGGCATCATCACCATCAAGGAGTTCACTGGCAAAGCAGTAGAAGGACAGATCGCCGGCTCGGGTGTCATCAACATCAAAGAGAAGAATGTAGAGAAGTCGGTTCTCAGCATCGCAGGAAGCGGCATCATCAACGGAGAATTCACTGACTGCGGACAGATCAAGGCTACAGTGGCCGGTTCGGGTGTAATCAACCTCAACGGAACAGCAGAAATCGCTGACACAGAAGTTGCTGGTTCAGGTATCATCAACAAGGGCGGTTTGAAGACAAAGTAAAGACCCTCCCCAGCTGCATTTTGATAGCAAGTCAAAAGCCCCCTAAAGGGAAGGGAGAAGGAGAAAGGAAAAGAAAATCATCATTTTCAATTATCAATTTTCAATTATCAATTAAAAAATACTATTATGGAAAAGAGATTATATAAGTCAAATGACAATAAGATGTTGTGTGGTGTTTTAGGCGGTATTGCAGAGTATTTCGACATTGATCCAACATTGGTTCGTATAGCATACCTCTGCCTCTCAGTGTTCTCGGCTGGTTTCCCAGGAATACTCCTCTATTTCCTCATGGCACTCGTAATGCCTAAGAAGTTCTAACAATCCTCATCCCCTCCCTTTTAGGGAGGGAAAAGGAGAAAAGAAAGAAAAAGATTCAACACTCAATAAAAAGATAAAGTTATGAAAGCAATGGATTTGACACGATTTGGACAGGCTACTTATTGGTCGATAATCGTAGAGAAGAAAAAATATATCAATACATTCTTAGGATTGTTCATCGCCTACTTCATCATTATAGGAACAACCAACGGAATGTTCACAGGCTACCAGCAGCCAATCAATGAGTACACGGCAGCATACGCAGCAGGAATCTGCATCGTGACTTGGATATTCGCTGGTGGTGCTATGACAGCAGAGTTGTTCAGCAACATCCGCAAAAAGCAGCAGAGAACAATGTTCTTCATGCTTCCTGCAACAAATCAGGAGAAGTTCTGGTCGCGCGTTCTCATCGCAATGGCTAACGCACTGATCCTTTCTACAGTAGCACTCGTTGCAGCCGACTGGGTTCAGATGCTCTTCTGCAACATCTTCGCAGGTGACGCTGTTTCTGTAACAAAGCATATTTGCCAGAACATAGGCAACTTCAAGTTCCTCGACATCAATGTAAGCTACGAAGGTTACAACATGGGCGTTGACATCATGAAGCATGTCGCTGGTTTCTTTGCAATCCTCTGGTTGATCAGTTCGTATATCCTCGGCGGTACAGTTTTCAAGAGAGTTCCTGCCATCATGACATCATTCTGCTGGATCATCATCTGGTTAACTATAGGCCTCTGCATGATGCATATCGTTAGTAACTTGGCAGACAAATTGCCAACATTGGAAATAGAGTTCTGGTGGAATCCTGAAATCACTCTTTACAGCATCATCGCTGTAGTAAGCCTCGCTTTCACAACATTCAACTTGTGGTTATCTTACCGACTCTTCTCAAAGATGCAGGTTATCACAGGCAAGTGGTTAAACATCTAAAAGACAAATGATTATGCAGTTCTCACAAGATAAAGCAATATACCTGCAGATGGCCGATCGCCTGATGGACGACATTGTGGCCGGCATCTACACAGACGAGGCGCGAATCCCATCCGTAAGGGAATACGCCACCACCCTCGGGGTGAACACCAACACTGCGATGAAAACCTACGATGAACTCTCGCGCATGAACATTATTTATAATAAGCGCGGTCTGGGCTACTTTGTTACACCTGGTGCCAACGAGCAGATTCGCACAGAGCGCAGACGTGAGTTCTTCGAGCAGACATGCAAGCAGTTCGCACGACAGATGCGACTCCTTGGACTTACAATGGACGAAGTCGCAAAGCACATCAATCCACAAAGCGAAAACAACGATTAGGAAATTTGGGAATAATAGTAATTTTGGCAGAGCAGCGAGCGTAAAAAACTCCTGTTCTGCCATTTTTTCTGCCAACATGTCAGTCATTATGGCATAAAACCCTTTGGCACATGCTTTGCCCCTTATGGGGTGTACTCCCCGAGAAAAATCTATAATCTCCAGGAGAATAATAACAAAAAAGAATATAAACAAAAATAACAAATACAATTATGGGAAAGATTATTGGTATCGACTTAGGTACAACAAACAGTTGCGTAGCAGTTTTTGAAGGCAATGAGCCTGTAGTAATTGCAAACTCTGAGGGTAAGCGCACTACCCCTTCTGTAATCGGTTTCGTTGATAACGGCGAGCGTAAGGTTGGTGATCCAGCTAAGCGTCAGGCAATCACAAACCCAAAGAACACTGTTTACTCTATCAAGCGTTTCATGGGTGAGACCTACGAGCAGAGCTCAAAGGAGGCAACACGCGTACCTTATACAGTAGTAAATGAGAATGGCTACCCACGCGTAGACATTGACGGTAAGAAGTACACTCCACAGGAGATCTCTGCAATGGTTCTCCAGAAGATGAAGAAGACTGCAGAGGATTATCTCGGTCAGGAGGTTACTGACGCAGTAATCACTGTTCCTGCTTACTTCTCTGACTCACAGCGTCAGGCTACAAAGGAAGCTGGTCAGATTGCAGGTCTTAACGTTCAGCGTATCGTGAACGAGCCTACAGCAGCAGCACTCGCTTATGGTGTTGACAAGGCTAACAAGGATATGAAGATTGCCGTATTCGACCTCGGTGGTGGTACATTCGATATCTCAATCCTCGAGTTCGGTGGTGGCGTATTCGAGGTACTCTCAACAAATGGTGATACTCACCTTGGTGGTGATGATTTCGACCAGGTTATTATCGACTGGCTTGTAAACGGTTTCAAGGCAGAGGAAGGCATCGACCTTTCTAAGGACCCAATGGCAATGCAGCGCCTGAAGGAGGCTGCAGAGAAGGCTAAGATTGAACTCTCAAGCTCAACCTCAACAGAAATTAACCTTCCATATATCTCAGCAGAGGGCGGTGTTCCAAAGCACTTGGTAAAGACCCTTACTCGTTCACAGTTCGAGCAGTTGGCTCACTCACTCATCCAGGCTTGTCTCGTACCATGCCAGAATGCAGTTCGTGATGCTGGTGTTTCTACAAGCGAGATTGACGAGGTGATCCTCGTAGGTGGTTCAAGCCGTATCCCTGCTGTTCAGACTCTCGTAAAGAACTACTTCGGCAAGGAGCCTTCAAAGGGCGTTAACCCTGATGAGGTTGTAGCAGTAGGTGCTTCTATCCAGGGTGCTATCCTCAACAAGGAAAGTGGTGTAGGCGATATCGTGCTTCTTGATGTTACTCCTCTTACTCTCGGTATCGAGACAATGGGTGGCGTAATGACAAACCTCATTGAGTCGAACACTACTATCCCTTGCAAGAAGTCGGAGACATTCTCAACAGCCGTTGACAACCAGACTGCAGTAACTATCCACGTACTCCAGGGCGAGCGCCCAATGGCTGCTCAGAACAAGAGTATCGGTCAGTTCAACCTTGAGGGTATTGCTCCAGCTCGTCGTGGTGTTCCTCAGATCGAGGTTACATTCGATATCGATGCAAACGGTATCCTTAATGTAAGTGCAAAGGACAAGGCTACTGGTAAGGAGCAGCAGATCCGCATCGAGGCTTCTTCTGGTCTTTCAGAGGATGAAATCAACCGCATGAAGGCTGAGGCTGAGGCAAATGCTGAGGCTGACAAGCAGGAACGCGAGAAGATTGACAAGCTCAATCAGGCTGACTCAATGATTTTCACAACAGAGAACTTCATGAAGGACAATGCTGACAAGGTTCCTGCTGACGACAAACCAGCAATCGAGGCAGCACTCCAGAAGTTGAAGGATGCTCACAAGGCTCAGGATATTCCTGCTATCGATGCTGCAACAGCAGAGTTGAACAATGTAATGCAGGCAATGTCGCAGAAGATGTACTCACAGGCTGGTCCTCAGCCAGGTGCTGATCCAAACATGGGCGGTCAGGGCTTCAATGGTGGCGCAGGCTTCCAAGGTGGTCAGGGTCCTCAGGGCGGCCAGCAGGGTCCAGATGTTCAGGACGCTGACTTCGAGGAGGTTAAGTAAAGGTCTATTAATCCTTCTCATATCAGAAGGGAACAGATAAAGAATAATCCCGGGTAGTTATGATGACTACCCGGGATTTGTTTGTCCCCCCCCACTGTTGGAAAGAGGGGGGACGAGTATAGTGAACGATGGATTATTGCATCTTCTTGAGCTGTTCCTTGATGCGATGGATCTTAACGCCTACATGCTGTGGAGTGATACCAATGACAGCAGCAATCTCATCATAGGTCATATCCTCAAGCCACATCAGGACGATGGCACGATCGACCATTCCAAGGCGGTTTATGCGCGCATGGAGAATCTGTACCTGGCGTGAGTCTGCGTCGGTGTCTTCATAGAGGTTCACATCCATTGTGAGAGGAACATTATCCTTGCGGCGCTGCTTCTTTCGGTCGGCAGAGATGCAAGTGTTCATGGCAACACGGTAGATCCATGTGCTAACCTTACTCTCATTGCGGAAGGAATCATAGCCTTTCCAAAGGTTGATCAGTGTCTCCTGAAACATATCATTCACCTCATCTACATCCTTAGAGAACATATAGCATACGGTGTAGATAGTACTCTTATTGTCCTGTACGATCTTGGTGAATTCAATCTCTTTATTTGTTTTCATATCTTATTATATTCTATTTACCTTGTTCAAAAAATATATCTTCAAATTCTGTCATTCTTCTAATTCTTCTGGTCGTCCATGATGACCGCGATTAACACAAGCAGCATAACTGCGATAGTGATTTTTGTTATTGTGACAATCATAATTTCGTTGTTTTGAATTTTTCTGATGCAAAGGTAGATAATAACCAAATATATAGCAAACATTAGGCAGGACCGGAGTGTGACGGGGTTTGGAGTCACGCGAAAGTCACGCTTTTTAGGCCATTTTCCATAAAAAAAAGCAGGAAAAAGCCATTTTTCGCACAAAAAATAACTACCTTTGCAGAAAAGAAAAAACAACTTACGAAACTACCAATGGGGAAGAAATCACTCATTTTAATACTTGCGATAGTATCTTGCGTCCTCTTTTCTTGCAAAAAAAGCACTGATGATGCAAAGAAGATTTACGAAGAGGGAAAGGCACTTGTCGCAAACGAAAAGAAATGGACTGAAGGTGGAGAGGCTTTGCTCAAGGCATTGTCCCTGCAGGATGAGAGTGAGCCGACTTCGATGCTCACCTCCACCTATTATCTTCTCTCAATGGTCTACTGGCAACAGGATTTCACAGACAAAGCTCTTCTTTATGCAAAGAAAGCACAGCAGTGTTCAACCGACCTCAACGGCGATTCTCTTGAATTGCAAATACTAAACCGTCTTGCTTCATGCTACTACCTCTCGGGCATGCACGACAGTGCGACCTATTATTATAATAAGGTACGAGATATTGCTCTTGAGAAGAAAGACTCGATAATGATTGTCAATGCATACAACAATATCGGTGCTGTATTGATTTCGTCAGAAAAGTTTGAAGAGGCTCTTGAAATGTTTGATAAGGGTGCGGCGTTCTCGCTTCATCGCAAAAAAGATGATGCAACATATCATTACAATCGTTCACGCTGCTCCCAGAATCTGCATCAATGGGAGAAATGCGCAGAGGAGATAAGACTCAGTCTGAAATGTCAGGATGAAAAAGATATTGAGGCTCGCGAAAAACTATATCGCCGTCTCTATCAGGCAGAGAAGAATATCGGTAAATTGGAAACAGCTTGCAATGCAGCAGATTCTTCATATATCCTTGCCGATTCGGTGTTCAGAATGAAGCAACGCGAGGAGTTGAAGAACATTACCGAGAAATACCAACAAGAGAAATACGAGGCTGAACTTGCATTGCAACGCTCGCATTGGCTGCTTGCCATTGCCGATGTCGTTCTGATATTCGTGTTCATCATATTCTATTTGCTCTATCGCAACAAGCGCCGTGTCGTTAACCTCCAACGAAGAATGGAGGCTTTGAAGATTCAGGTAGTACGCGAGGAGCAGAAGCGTGACGACCCAGAAGACGAGACTTGGACAGAAGAGAAAGAAGAGAACCTCGAGCAGTTGTATCTTGAACAGTTCGCTGTTTCAAGGGATATCTTCCGTTCACGCCCGGCTTACAACAAACTGCGTCAGTTGAAATACCACACCGACAAGAACTATCTGCCAGACGAAGAGCGTATGCCTCTCATTGACAGTGTGCTTGAGGTTTTCATTGATCATCTGCAGAAACTGCGCATTAATTACCCCGAACTGACAGAGGACGAGTGTATCTATGCCGTACTGATTTATCTGGGATGTAACAATGCCACTGCCTCGATTCTGACAAAGACCTCGGAGGCAACACTCCGTAAGCGCAGAAGCCGCTTCAAGCAGAAGACTTCCGAACAGGTGTTTAATTGTCTTTTCGGCTGATTTCCGCTTGAAAAAGGCGTTACGGGCATTACTCCGAAAAAAAACTCAAATTAATCTTTTTGCTATTTGCCATCACGATAAATCTGCACTTTGTACGGATTTCAATCTTTCGTGTGTACTTTTTATAGGGCAGACTTGGTTCTTCTTGAATAATTGTCTGCGCGCGAAACTTGCAGTTTGAAAAATTTTCGCATAAAAATTTGGTTTTATTGAAATAATTTGCTTATTTTGCCAATAGATTATTACTAACAACAAGCAATTATGACATCTAATATTTCAATGAATCCTAATCTGTTGGTTCAGTACCTTCAGAAAGAGGCTACCGACTTCACTCGTGAAGATATCGTGCGTTACTGCAAGGAAAACAAAATTCGTTTCATCAATTTCCACTATTGTGGTTGGGGCGGTCGTCTGAAGACTCTCAACTTCGTCATTCAAAGCGAAAACCATCTTCGCACAATTCTTGAGGCTGGCGAACGCGTTGACGGTTCAAGTCTGTTCCCATTCATTCAGGCAGGACGAAGCGACCTCTATGTCATTCCTCGTTATCGCACAGCCTTCGTAAACCCACTGACCGAGGAACCATCGCTCGACCTCCTCTGTACATTCATGGATCGTGATGGCAATCCTTTTGAGAGTTCTCCACAGTATATCCTCCAGAAGGCACACAGAGTATTCAAGGAGACTACAGGCATGACAATGGAGACAATGGGTGAGTTGGAATACTATGTCATTGCCGAGGATGACGGTTTGTATTCTGTTGAGGATCAGCGCGGATATCACGAGAGTGCGCCTTTCAACAAGTTCACCAATTTCCGCATGGAGGCAATGAAGATGATTGCTCAGTGTGGCGGTCTTATCAAATACGGTCATTCGGAAGTAGGTAACTTCACTCTTGACGGCAAGATTTACGAACAGAACGAGATTGAGTTCCTTCCTACAAACATTGAGGACGCTGCCGATCAGTTGGTTGTTGCAAAGTGGATTATGCGCCAGTTGGCTCATAAGTACGGCGTAGTACTGACATTCGCTCCAAAAATCACAACCGGTAAGGCTGGTAGCGGTATGCATGTTCATTGCCGTATCACAAAGGACGGTCAGTCGATGATGGTTGAGAATGGCGAGATTACAGATACATGCAAGAAGGCAATCGCCGGCTACATGGAGGCTGGAACATCACTGCCTGCATTTGGCAATCCTCATCCATTGTCGTTCATGCGCCTCGTACCTCATCAGGAAGCACCAACATCTCTCTGCTGGTCGTTCTCAAACCGTTCGGCACTTGTTCGCGTACCATTAGGTTGGCTGCAGAAGATGGAGATGGCACAGAAGGTGAATCCATTAGAGGAACCAACAGGAAAGGACTTCTCAATAAAGCAGACTTTCGAGTGGCGTGCAAGCGACTGTTTCGCAGACACTTACATGCTCATGGCGGCTCTTTGCTGTGCTGCTCGTCATGGATTTGAGCGCGAGGATTCGTTGGAGATTGCAGAACGCACCTATGTTGGTTTGGGCGTAAACATCCACGACCAGAACAACAAAGAAATACAGGAGACTCTGGAGCAGTTGCCTGCATCTTGCGTAGAGGCTGCCGACGAATTGGAGAAAGATCGCCAGATTTACACATCAAAGGGTGTATTCTCTGAGAGTATCGTTGATTATCTGCGCGATTACCTGCGTGCATTCAACGACACAGAACTGCGCCACGAACTGACCGAGCATCCAGGAAAACTGCAGCAGTTGGTTGAGAAGTGTATCAACAACGGATAAAAAAAACAATCCCCTTCCCTACTCAAAACAGGGAGGGGGATTATTTTTGGTAATAATAAAGAACTTGCCCCATAATTATTTTTTACCGCGAATTACGCGAATTATACGAATTTATTTTTCTCATGCCGTATGGTAATTAGTGTAATTCGCGTAATTCGCGGTTATTAAAATATTGATAGAAATTCTACACTTGCATTATTTTTTGACTAAACAGACAGAGCAACTATGAGAATAAGGTTTTGAGAACAGCACTTTGCGTTCACGCTCTTCGGTTACAGTGATGGCGGCAGCAATGACATCAACCTTATTTTCGAGCAGAGCCGGAAGGAGTTCAGCAAAATCATAAACCTCATACTGGATATTATAACCTATATAATCGGCGAAAAGTGCCCACAACTCATTCTCAAAACCCGTCCATTGTCCTTTGTTCATAAGTGAATAAGGACGCATCTCGCCAATGATTCCCACGACAAGAGTTTTCTTGTTGAAGTCCTTGACTAATCGAACCGGCGTTATCGTGTCGATATTCTCGCTCATCGTCCAGCGGTTCTTCATTCTGACGAAGATACCGTTGCTCTTTATGACACGAAGGAATTCAGCAAACTTATTGGCCATGAATGTGTCCGACTGACGGAAAGCACCAGCAATTGGCAAATGGTCGTTTTCAATAAATGCTATTTCAAACAGTTTCTTACTGTATTGCTTATTGTAAACGACAAGTTCATCGAGATAAACAGCCTCAACCTCTCCATGACGCAATGCATTGAGCGCATCAATATTAGTAGGATAAGCGCGATATTGTCCGTTAGGCCAAAGTTCCTTCGCTTGATTCTCCTGCATTGAACTGGCAAGCACACCGACACATGCCCCGTTCAGGTTTTTCTGACGGAAACTAATGTGGCGTTTGTCGCAACTTGCAAACAAAACAACCAACAAAACGAGCGATAAAAGCGTTCGGCGATTCATTGCGAGTGCAAAGATAGTGATTTTTTTAATGTTTTTCCTATTATTCTTGCGAAAGTTAGCAAAAGAATATTATCCTGAAAGTTGACTACTCTATGAAATACTCAAATTTATTTGGTTATTTCACTCGTTTGCCGTACCTTTGCAACCATGAAAAAAATAATTTTTGAATATCTCGGCATCATTGTTGGATGTTTCATCACCAGCGTGGCCTTCGTGTTCTTGATAAACCCCTACAAACTTGTACCGGGTGGCGTGTATGGCACGAGTATCGTACTTCACAATCTGTTTCCTTCCTTTCAGGTAGGTACCTTTGGCTACATGATTAGCATTCCGCTGCTCATCCTGTCCTATTTCTTCCTTGGAAAGAACATCGGTGCCCGAACCCTTGTGGCTTCGCTTGTCACACCGTCGTTGATGAACCTCCTCACTACCCTCGCCTACCCCACCGAAGAGGCTATGCACACACTTGACCCATCGTTGCTGGCAGGAGGACAAATGGATTTGAGCAACGACTTGATTCTTGCTTGTATCATTGGACCTATCCTCATCGGATTAGGCGAAGGAATCATGATGCGATGTAAAGCGACATCAGGCGGTTCCGACATTGTGGCAATGCTGATTCACAAGTACTTACGCGTTCGTTTCACAAATGCATTGATTGCTGTTGACGCTGCTGTAATCTGTTTCGGACTTATCGTCATCGGCTTTGGTCTCGGCACAGAAGCCCCTACAAAGAACGCATGGCTCCTTTCGGGTTATTCGCTCATTTGCATTGTGATAATGTCGAAGACTGTGGCGTATGTAATATCCGGAGAGAAAAACAACAAACTCATCTTCATCATCACCGACCACGACAAATGGGAGGTACGCGACTTTATCCTTGACAAACTCGACCGCACAGCAACCGTTATCACAAGTCATGGTCTCTACTCTCAGCAAGACAAGGCCACACTGATGATGGTGGTTCGTATGCGAGAAGTTGATGAGGTGACAACAGCAATCGGACATCTCGACCCTAACGCCTTTGTCATTGTGACCGATGCTTACAACACCTTTGGTTTGAGATGGAAGAGTTTCCCACAAAGACATCAATTGAATCTGGAATAAGCGGATAAAACCATTCCATAGCACAGAGAAAATGATTCCAATGGAATGAGATTGTCCCCAAGGCGAAAAACAACTGTCCCCACGATGAAAAACAGTTGTCCCCACGCCTTGGGGACAATTGTTCTAAAGCGTGGGGACAAAATGATGAATCAGGAATGACTGATTCTGTTTATTTCTTAAGATATTTCTTTCCGTCACGGATAACAATGCCGCGATAGTCGTCAGCAACCTTCTGACCTTGCAGATTATATGTAGCAGCACTTTCATTGGCATTTGTTGTGATTGTCTCAATGCCATCAACACCGCCCATAAACTTGAAACTGATGTTGAAACCCTCCTGCGCGATTTCAGTGATAGGTTTCTCCACAACGCCAATATACGCCTTATAATCCGTCAGTTCTATCACATTCGATGTGCCAGGATATGTATCACCGGCATGATCGGCATAATACTGAGAGGCAGTAATGTAATTAGCGTCGGTGTCCTTGAGGTCTCTTCTATAAGAAGTCATAATCAATCCATCGGCAGGAATGATTGTCCAACGAGGTTCACCTTCCGCATTGTTTGGATTATTGAAGTTTGAGAACTTGTTGACATCGTAGTTGATGTGAGTAACGAGAAGACCATTTCCGCGCATACGGCGGTACCAGCCTGTGCCCTTTCCGTTTGGAATTGCTTCAAGGATGTAGTATTCGTTGCCTGTCTCGTCATTATCGTTCATAATGCGATAAGCCTTGCCGCCATCCTGAAGAGGTTGCATTTCTACATTGGCAGCATTAGCCAGTGTATCAATCTTCATCCAACCGAAAAGCTCGCGCTCAAAGGCTGTGAGAGGTGTTGGGTAATAACCATTATAGTTGTTCTCGCCACCATCCATAAGATCCCAAATCTCCATGCTCTGGTTGTCGTACTTAGTCACATCCGACCACTTCGCTGTTGGGTATACATCTGGCAAACCGAGTGTATGGCAGAACTCATGAGCAAGCACACCAATACCGCCAAGATAAGGGTTGCCTTGCTCATCTTTAACACTTTCGTCACCAATAAGTTCGTTATTTATTCCGTAGCGATAGATATTCACTCCATCATAGTTTCCATAATAGCCATAGCCCGACTTTGGCCAGAGATAATCAGTACTGCCGCCCCAGTTCTCGCCATATCCGGCATAGACAATATAGACAAGGTCGACACATCCATCGCCATCGGCATCATACTTCGAGAAATCCACATCAGCATCAGCCGCCGTACATGCATCTTTTAAAAATTGTCCAATATTTGCATCCTTACCTGAGGTATTCGAACCATAGTAAGCCATAGTGCCACTGAGCTGATAAGGACCAACAACGTCAAACTCTGGACGATACTGACCCTCACTGCAATCGTTCATATACTGAGCCAGAGAGGAATAACTGCAACGACCAGATTCTGAATTGTATTCAGTGCTGTTGAACAATGGTTCAATATCATTTTTTGTATAGAAGAAATCCTTGTCGCTGAAACTTACAAGAATAACCAATGCCTTTGGATTTCCAATATGTGGGAATGTTCGTGTTCCTGTGATTGCTTCACCCGTCTTGCGCATCGTATTGTTGAAGCACTGCTCTGCCTCATGAAGTTCCGTTTCAGTAGCTACACGCCAAAGATTCCCCTCACGGATGATGAGTTCGCCTGTTGAAGAAGCATAATAGCTGAAATGCTCGTCACCACGGAGTGATACCACAACCTGACGACCATCCTGGAGTGTAACTAAACGAGGACGGGTAACTGCTTTTGATGCAAATGCATCATTAGAAAATATTGCGAGTGCTACAAAAAGCACAAAAAGGATTCTCTTCATTAAGATGATTCTGTTTTTTGTAAATGTCTATCTATTATATAATAATGTGGTTGCAAAGATACGAAATAATCTTAACCAATGCAAATTATTAAGCGATTTTCTACGAATAGCCAACGACAACTGCTATTAGCATCAGCCTTGCATGTGTTGTTTTTGTATTAAAAATCATTATTTCCTTTGGTCAAGTGAAAATATATTCTTATTTTTGCAGTTGAATACATTGACCATAAACAAGGATAATGAGAAAATTCCTTAATGACGCTTTCAAGATAGCATTGTCCGTCTTCCTTGGCGGAGCAATTCTATACTGGATGTACCGCGATTTCGATTTCGGTGCAGTAAAGCATGTCATGCTCCACGAGATGAACTGGTGGTGGATGATTCTCTCTTTTCCTTTTGGCATTCTTGCACAGGCTTTCCGCGGATGGCGATGGAAACAGAGCCTCGAACCAATAGGCGAAAAACCACGCACATCAACTGCACTGAATTCCATCTTTCTCTCTTATGCCGTCAGCCTTGTCGTTCCTCGTATCGGTGAGTTTGCTCGTTGCGGCGTATTGAACAAGAAAGATGGCGTTTCTTTTCCAAAGTCTCTTGGCACAGTGGTGACAGAGCGCGCCATTGACTCGCTTTTGGTATTGTCAATCACGGCAATAGTGATGTTGCTTCAGGTGCCGGTTTTCAATAGTTTCTTTGCCCGCACAGGAACAAACTTCGAGGAGATTCTCCGCGGGTTCTCTTGGGAGGGATATCTCGTAACGGCAATCTGCGGCGTTGCTGTATTGATTCTATTGCATTTCCTCCTTCGCAAACTGGCATTCTACGAGAAGATAAAGATGACAGTCAAGGGTATCTTCGAAGGCGTCATGTCGTTGAAGAATGTAAAGAATGTGCCTTTGTTCCTTTTCTTCACAGTGGGAATCTGGGTAAACTATTTCCTTCATTACTACCTCACATTCTTCTGTTTTGAGGCTACAAGCCATCTTGGACTGATGTGCGCACTCGTCACATTTATCATTGGTAGTATCGCTGTCATTGTTCCTACTCCTAATGGTGCTGGACCTTGGCACTTTGCCGTAAAGACAATGCTCATCCTCTATGGTGTTGCCGACAATGCAGCCCTCTACTTCGTACTCATCGTCCACACTGTCCAGACTCTGCTCGTTGTAGCACTTGGCGTCTATGCATGGGCAAGACTATCGTATATTGAGAAGAGATAAAAGCGCCGGTTTATCCGGATTCCGAAAAAAAGATTTTGAACTAAATAACATAAAACTATGAGTGAAATTTTAAACTTGAAGCCTGAGTGCATCTGGAGAAACTTCCATGCTCTTACACAGGTACCTCGTCCTTCAGGACATCTTGAGAAGATTCAGCAGTATTTGCTCGATTGGGCAAAGAACACCGGTATTGAGGCTTTCCTCGATCCTGCTGGAAATGTTGTAATGCGCAAGCCTGCTACTCCTGGCATGGAGTACCGCAAGGGTGTTATCATGCAGGCTCACATGGATATGGTGCCTCAGAAGGCTCTCACTTCTGCTCACAACTTCGAGACTGATCCTATCGAGACTCACATTGAGGGCGACTGGGTGTATGCAAACAACACTACTCTTGGTTCTGACGATGGTATGGGAGTTGCTGCAATTATGGCAGTAATGGAGGCAAAAGACCTCAAGCACGGTCCTCTCGAGGCTCTTATCACTGCTGATGAGGAGACTTCAATGGTTGGTGCAAATGCTCTTCCTGAAGGCGAACTCAATGGCGAGATTCTCCTCAACCTCGACACTGAGAACGAAGGTGAGATGATTATCGGTTCGGCTGGTGGTATTGATGTTACTGCTTCTCTTGAATACAAGGAAGTGGAGACTGATACTGACGATGTTGCCGTAAAGGTTACCGTTAAGGGCCTCAAGGGCGGTCACTCTGGTATTGAGATTGGTCTTGGTCGTGCAAATGCTAACAAACTTCTCGTTCGCGTTGTTCAGGATATGATTTGCTCTGACGAGGCTCGCCTTTGCTCATGGCATTGCGGTAACATGCGTAACGCAATCCCATTCGAGGGTAGCGTAGTTCTTACTGTTCCTGCTGAGAATGTCGAGTCGGTTAAGTCGGCTGCTCAGGACTGGGAGACCATCTTCAACAACGAATATAACGGCATTGAGAATCATATCAGCGTTGTCGTTGAGGATGTTGAAACTCCAAAGACTCAGGTTCCTGAGGAGATTCAGGACAACCTCGTTGATGCTATCTATGGTTGCGTAAACGGCGTAATGCGTTACATCCCAACAATCCCAACAATCGTTGAGACATCAAGCAACCTCGCAATCATCGACATCGAGAATGGTAAGGCAAAGGTGAAGATTCTTGCTCGTTCGGCTTCTGAGAGCCAGAAGGAGTATATCTCTACAACTCTCGAGAGCACATTCTCAATGGCTGGCATGAGCGTTGAACTCGGTGGCAGCTATATGGGCTGGGATCCAAATCCTAACTCAGCAATGATTAAGATTATGGAGCAGATCTACGAGCGCGAGTTTGGCAACAAGCCTACTGTAAGCGTTGTTCATGCTGGTCTTGAGTGTTCTGTAATCCTTAGCAAGTATCCTGGTTTGGACATTGTTTCATTCGGTCCAACTCTCGAAAGTCCTCACACTGCAAAGGAGCGTTGCCAGATCAGCACAATGCCTAAGTTCTGGACTCTCCTCGTCAAGACTCTTGAGGAAATTCCAGTGAAATAAGCATCACACAAAAAAGCACTTAATATTGGGGCGACCAGCAATGGTTGCCCCTCTTTTTTTGTAAATAAGCACTAAAATTGCTGTTTTTTTGCAACTTTTCTTCTGCAAAAGACAACGAATTAGTTTTTTTTTCGTATTTTTGCAGACGGATTATGTGGGACTAACTATCCCCCACATCAAATCAATAATTCAAAAATGGACGATTATCACGCGGAGAATTTTAACTTGTAGGCGTGAGGCTGCTATGCCTCATGTCAGAATTTTCACTGAGGTTTAGCAGACAATGAAGACTTTTTGGAACACCAACGGCGGCCTGAAGCAGATACCGGAGTGGCAGCCAAACAGTTGGGTACAGGTAACATGCCCAACAGAAGAAGAGCAGGACGAACTTGAGAAGACCTACAACATCCCTGATTATTTCCTTTCGGATATCTCGGATGCTGATGAGCGTGCCCGTTATGAATATGATGACGGATGGATGCTCATCATCTTGCGTATCCCTTATGTAAAGGAGGTTCGCTCGCGTACACCTTATACTACAGTACCTCTCGGTATCATCCACAAGAGAGATGTGACAATCACGGTTTGTTTCTATGAGACAAATATGATGATTGATTTCGTCAGTTACCAGCAGAAACGAGCTGCAGGATTCACCGACTATGTCGATATGATTTTCCGTCTGTTCCTTTCTTCTGCCGTTTGGTATCTGAAGCGACTCAAGCAGATTAGTGTCCTTGTGGAAAAGGCAAAGATGAATCTCGACCATGGCGTAAACAACGAGAGCCTTATCGGTCTTTCACGCCTCCAGGATTCGCTCACCTACTTCCAGACTTCAATCCGTGGCAACGAGAACCTCCTTGCCAAACTGAAGTTCAAACTGCAGGTCGATGAGTTGGATGCCGACCTCATCGAAGATGTCAACATTGAGATGAGTCAGGCTCGCGAGACAACGAATATCTATTCGCACATTCTCGAGAGTACGATGGATACATACCAGAGTATCATCAACAACAACATGAATACCGTGATGCGTACCCTCACATCTGTTACAATCATGTTGATGGTGCCAACGCTCATCACATCAGCATTCGGTATGAACCTCTACACCGGTATGGAGAATTCAACTCTCGGATTCATTGCAGCAATAGCAATATCAATCATTGTTACTGTTGTTTCATGGTTAATCCTTCGCCACAAACACTTGGTGTAACATAACTGTTTTTGTCTTTTCAAAGGCAAAGCACCATTCATATAGCCCCTTCCACTCCACAGTGCGAAGGGGTTTTATTTTATAAATAAATCCGCAGAATCCAAACATTTCGCGACTAAAAGTGTCTTTTTCTTCGTCACCACCGAAAAAAAACGCTCAAACATTAGGTGGTTTAAAGTTTTTTCTATAAGTTTGCAGAACATTTGTTTTAATTCATCGATTCATTAACTAAAATCTGTAAATGATGGACTCTCAAGAGAATGTCCTCCCACAGGACAATTTGGAAGAAGTAAAGGCAGCAGAGCAGCCTGTAGTAGAAAACCCTGAAACCCAGGAAGAGACACCTGTACAGGAGGAGACTCCACAGGTAGAAGAGACAGCAACCCCAGTAGAAACACCTGCAGAAGAACCTGCAAAGAGAATCTACGCTTCAAAAGAAGAGGTTGTAGAGAGGGCTAAGGAAATAGCAGAAAACGACGAGAGCGTGGCCCGCGAAGAAGTAGATCTGCTCAAGACCGTATTCTACAAGTTGCTTAATGCTGAGCGTGACGAAAAACTGAAAGCATACCTCGAGGAAGGTGGCGATCCAGAATCATACCAGTTGGAACTCGACCCAACAGAGGAATCTTTCAAGGAAGTAATGGCTCAGATTCGCGAGAAGCGTGCCGCTTTGTTCCAAAAGCAGGAGACTGAGAAGCAGGACAACCTGAAGAAGAAACTTGAGATCATAGAAAAGATTAAGGAGATGGCAACTTCTCCTGATGAGGCAAACAAGTCTTATAAGGAATTTAAGGTATTGCAGGAGGAGTGGAAGGCTACTGGTGCTGTTCCTCCAGAGAACTCTACAGAGGTTTGGCGAAACTATCAGCATATTGTTGAGCAGTACTACGATCTCCTCAAATTGAACATCGAGGCTCGCGAATACGACTTCAAGAAGAATCTTGAGATGAAGACTGCTCTCTGCGAGGCTGCTGAGCGTCTGGCAGAAGAGACCGATGTAGTAAGTGCTTTCCATCAGTTGCAGGAACTCCATAACCAGTATCGCGAGATTGGTCCTGTCGCAAAAGAACTACGCGAGGAAATCTGGAATCGTTTCAAGGCAGCATCTACAGTAATCAATAAGGCTCATCAGCAGCACTTCGAGGCACTTCGTGCCGGTGAGGAGGAGAACCTCCAGAAGAAGACTGCACTCTGTGAGCAGGCTGAGGCAATCTGCGAGGAACCAAATGCAAGCAGTTCTGACTGGGAGGAGCATTCAAAGAAGATTATTGCTCTTCAGGCAGAATGGAAGACCATTGGTTTTGCTCCACAGAAGATGAATGTGAAGATTTTCGAGCGTTTCCGTGCTGCTTGTGACAAGTTCTTCACAGCAAAGGCTGAACACTATAAGAAACTGAAGGAGGCATTCAGCGAGAATGCTTCAAAGAAGCAGGCTATCATTGAGAAGGCTAAGGAACTGGCACAGAGCACAGAATGGCGTTCGGCTGGTGATAAACTCATTGCTCTTCAGAAGGAATGGAAGACCATTGGCGCAACTCCAAAGAAGATTGGCGATCAGTTGTGGGCAGAGTTCCGTGCTGAGTGTGACAAGTTCTTCGAGGCTCGTAATGCTGCTAATGCAGGTACACGAAATGCAGAGAAGGAGAATCTTGAGGCTAAGCGTGGCATCATTGAGCAGCTGAAGGGACTTGCAGAAGAGGCAACAGAAGGTCTGCAGGAGAAGATTCAGGCACTCCAGGAGGAATATAACAAGGTTGGTCATGTACCATTCCGCGATAAGGACAAGCTCTATCAGGAGTATCGTGCTGCCCTTGATGCTGTTTATGGAAAACTCCGTGCTGCAGGTCGCAGTCGTCGTCTGGAAGGATTCAAGGCATCAATGGTAAAGCGTGGTGAGGATGCTATCGACAATGAGCGTGCTCGTCTGTTGCGTGCTTACGATGTATTGAAGCAGGAAATCCAGACTTACGAGAACAACCTCGGTTTCCTCTCAACAGCAAGCAAGAAGGGAAATGCACTTGTTGACGAGATCACTCGCAAGGTTGAGAAGTTGAAGGGTGACCTCCAGCTCACACGCGACAAGATTAAGGCTATCGACCAGAAGAACAAGGAGGAGGAGTAATAATTCCCCACTTGTTTTCTGAACAAAAGAATAAAGGGCTCGCAGCAATGCGGGCCTTTTTTAGTATTAGCACAAAAGCGCTCTCGTGCAAGGATTGCAATATACAAAAAAAAAGCAAGGCGTTAAACCTTGCTTCTTTGTTGGGATACCCGGACTCGAACCAGGAAAGGCAGGACCAGAATCTGCAGTGTTACCATTACACCATATCCCAATCTTATATCAGGAACACCATTCCCGAAAACACTTCTTCCGAAATGCGAGTGCAAAGTTACTGCCTTTTTTTGTAACTTGCAACAATTTCGGCAACTTTTTTCTAAAAAATCGCAAAAAAGCGCACTTTTTCCGTTTTCTTACTATTGTTTAAGGGGATATTTGAAGATTTTGTACTATCTTTGTACCATAATATATTTAATAACATAAAATTGCTAATGAACGAAACAAAGATACTTATTGATACCATTGTTGAAGGTATCCAGGAGAAGAAAGGTCGTGGAATCACAATCATCGACTTGTCGGGAATTGATGGGGCTATTGCAAAGTGCTTCATCATCTGCGAAGGCAACACCCCTATTCAGGTGGAGGCGATAGCAGGAGAGGTTTCCGATCACTGTCGCGAGAAGCTCCACGAGAAACCAGCAGGATGTGTTGGTTTGGAGCAGGCATTGTGGGTTGCGATGGATTATGTAGATGTGATGGTTCATGTCTTCGTGCCAGAGATGCGCGACTTCTACGACCTTGAGCATCTCTGGGAAGATGCAAAGATGACATACATTGCCGACCTCGATTAATTGGCACACTTATTGCCATAAGAATAACGAGGCGGAATACACCTTATTATAATAATAAACGAGAAAAAACGCATTAGAATGAACAACAACGACGAGAAACCAAAGATGCCGAAGTTCAACATGAACTGGATATACACCCTGGTGATTATTGCCTTAGCAATACTCTTCTTCACTGGTGGTGGCGACGCATTGGCTTCTGGCAGTACTTCCGACAAGGCTTCATATACGAAATTCAAGCAGTATGTCGAGAAGGGATATGCCAGTAATGTGGTTGTCAACAAGACGACAAACACATTGAAAATGTATGTGAAGGCAAAGTACACACGCGATGTCTTCAAGAAATCACTGAAGGAAGTTGGCGACGAGAACTACCTCTCTGTTGAGTTTGGTAGTGTTGACGAGCTCGAGAAGTTCCTCTCTGAGCAGCAGACAGCAAAGAAAATCAATGAATTCAGTTACGAAAACAAGAGCAACAGCAGTTTGATGAGCATTCTCATCAACTTCGGTCCTATCATTCTTCTTGTAGTATTCTGGTTCTTCATCTTCGGCCGTATGGGCGGCGGAGGTGGCGGCGGAAGTGGAATCTTCTCCGTTGGCAAGAGCAAAGCAAAGATGTACGAGAAGGGCGGTGAACTTGGAATCACTTTCAAGGATGTAGCCGGACAGGAAGGAGCAAAGCAGGAAGTGCAGGAAATCGTTGACTTCCTGAAGAATCCACAGAAATATACAGAACTGGGTGGTAAGATTCCACGCGGAGCATTGCTCGTGGGCCCTCCAGGAACTGGTAAGACTCTGCTTGCAAAGGCAGTAGCCGGTGAGGCTGGAGTACCATTCTTCTCAATGTCGGGAAGTGATTTCGTGGAAATGTTCGTGGGTGTTGGAGCCAGTCGTGTACGCGACTTGTTTGCTCAGGCAAAGCAGAAGAGTCCTTGTATCATCTTCATTGATGAGATTGATGCTGTTGGTCGTGCACGCTCCGGAAAGAACTCTATGGGTGGAAATGACGAACGCGAGAATACCTTGAACGCTCTCCTCACAGAGATGGACGGATTTGGAACAAACAGCGGAGTAATCATTCTTGCTGCCACAAACCGTGCCGATATGCTCGACAAGGCATTGTTGCGTGCTGGTCGCTTTGACCGCCAGATTCATGTTGACCTTCCTGACCTTCAGGAGAGAAAGGAAATATTCCTTGTTCACTTGAAACCTCTGAAGACCGACAACACTCTTGATATTGACTTCCTGGCTCGCCAGACTCCTGGTTTCTCTGGTGCTGATATTGCGAATGTTTGTAACGAGGCTGCTTTGATTGCAGCTCGCCACAATAGCGCAACTGTGTCAAAGCAGGATTTCCTTGATGCCGTTGACCGAATCATTGGTGGTTTGGAGAAGAAGACAAAGGTGATGACTGCCTCTGAGAAGCGTTCAATCGCACTCCACGAAGCAGGTCATGCCACAATTTCGTGGTTCTGCGAGTTTGCAAATCCACTCGTGAAAGTTACAATCGTTCCTCGCGGTCAGGCTCTTGGTGCAGCATGGTACTTGCCAGAAGAGCGCCAGATTACGACAAAGGAACAGATGCTCGACGAGATTTGTTCGCTTCTTGGTGGTCGTGCAGCAGAGGACTTGTGCCTTGGCCACATCTCTACGGGTGCTATGAACGACCTTGAGAGAGCCACAAAGAGTGCATTTGGAATGGTGGCTTATGCAGGTATGAGCGACAAGTTGCCAAACATCTGCTACTATAATCAGGAGGAGTATCAGTTCCAGCGTCCTTACTCAGAGACAACAGCAAAGATTGTTGACGATGAGGTTCTGAAGATGATTAATGAGCAATATGCTCGTGCAAAGCAGATTCTTGAGGAACATAAGGAGGGTCATGCCGAACTCGCAGAACTTCTCATCACTCGTGAGGTTATCTATGCAGAAGATGTTGAGCGCATCTTCGGCAAGCGTCCTTGGACAAGCCGCACAGAGGAAATCATTGAGGCAAACGAGGCTCTGAAGGCAGAAAACGAGAAGAAGCAGGAGGAGGCTCTTGCTCTCGAGAATATGCCAGAGGAGGTTCGCAAGGCTCAGGAGGAATTCATGAAGGCAACAGATGCTACAGTAGATGTTGATGTGGCAGAAGCAGAAAAGCCTGCCGACAGCGACAACTACAGCAAGAGCGATAACGAAAACGACAACTATAATAAAGGATAAAGATGAGTCCAAAGGTAAAGAACTTGATAGTTCGCACCATTAGCGGTGTGTTATTTGTAGCAATCATGATAGCGGGATTCCTGCGTTTCGACGCAATGGTATTCCTGTTCACATTGATTACAGGTATGGCTGTGTGGGAATTCACAGGTCTTATCAACGAGCGTGAAGGAGTGACAGTAAACAGATTCATCTGCTCTGCTGCCGGAATGTTCCTCAATCTGGCTATGGCGGGTTATTGTTCAGGCCTCACACCAGCATTGATTTTCATTCCATATCTGATTACAATCATCTATCTGTTCATCTCAGAACTCTATCTGAAGCAGGAAGATCCAATCCACGACTGGGCTTACGCGATGATGAGCCAACTCTATATCGCCCTTCCTTTCTCGTGCATCAATATCATTGCTTTCACCACAGGCGAGTTCTATTGGCTCCTGCCACTCTGTATCTTCATTTTCCTATGGTGCAACGATACTGGCGCTTACTGCAGCGGTTCGCTTTTCGGCAAGCATAAGCTGTTCCCACGAGTTAGTCCGGGAAAGAGCTGGGAAGGTAGCATTGGCGGTGGAATCCTCGTTCTTGCTGTTGCCGCATTGGTTAGTTACCTTGAACCAACAACAGCCGAAGGCGTAGGACGCTCAGGAATGAACATAATTGAGTGGATGGGACTTGGATTGGTTGTTGTGTTCTTCGGCACATGGGGCGACCTTGTGGAGAGTCTATTCAAGCGTACTCTCGGCATCAAGGATTCAGGCAACATCCTTCCTGGTCATGGAGGAATGCTCGACCGCTTTGATTCTTCACTGATGGCAATACCTGCCGCAGTGGTTTATCTCTATACTCTGAGTTTTATTTAAGAAGTAATTCGCGCATTATACGGGCGGCATTGTCAGGAGCGACAGTGTCGCCTAATCTTTTGTGAACTTCCTTATAACCCTCAAGCATCATCTCGCGGGTTGAGGTTCCAGGGAGGATTCGGTCGAGCTCAGACCGAATCTGAGATTCTGTGAACTTATCGGCCATCATCTCTGGTACCACTTCCCTATCGGCAATAAGATTGACAAGAGAGATATATTTCACCTTGAAGAAATTGTCCCACACAAAACGCGAGACTGGAGGAAGAGGCGTTTTGTAGAGTACCACCTGAGGAACATTGAAACAACAAGTCTCAAGAGTGGCGGTTCCACTTGTGACAAGTGCCGAAGTGGCATGCGACAAGAGAGGGTAAGTCTGGTTCATCACAAGATGAATTGAGGTGCCATCAAGATAACTGCGATACACTTCCTCGGGAATTGAAGGAGCACCAGCCAACACGAGCGTGTAATTATTAATAAGGTGGCGCGTTGTGGCAATCATCATCGGCAGATTGTCCTTTATCTCCTGCATGCGAGAACCAGCAAGAAGGGCAATAATAGGCTTCTTCCCATCTTCCCCCGAGTGGGAGGCGATACCATTACGAGACAAGAACTCATCGGCTGTCTCTGTATATGACTCAAGGAATTCGTGAACCTCGTTTTGGGTTGGATTGCCCACATAATGAACTGGATAATTGTGTTTCTGTTCAAAGAACGGAACCTCGAAAGGCAGAATTGAGAACATTTCATCAACATCGCGCTTGAAATTCTTGATTCGTCCTTCCTTCCAAGCCCAAATCTTCGGACTTATGTAATAGTAGATTTTGCAAGAGAAACGGCCTGCTTTCTGCTCATTGCGAAGGAACTGTGCAATATTCAGATTAAAGCCCGCATAATCAACCAAAATCACAACATCAGGTTTCCAGTGCAGAATATCCTCCTTACATTGCTTACGAGCATTGAGAATCACCTTCAAATGCATCACCACAGGAACAAAGCCCATATATGCTATCTCCTTGAAATGACGCACACGAGTGCCACCTTCGGCAGTCATCAGGTCACCACCGAAGAACCGGAATTCAGCCTCAGCATCTTCCTTTTTCAATGAGCGCATCAATCGCGAAGCGTGCAAATCGCCCGAAGCCTCGCCAACAATGAGATAGTATTTCATAACACAGTTTCCTCCTACCCTATTCGAAAAGTTTCAGTTCGTGCAAAGCCTTATGATCGGTCAAATCGACCGTAAGCGGAGTTATGGCACAATAGCCATGAGCCAAAGCCCAAGCATCTGTATCCTCTGCCTCTGGTTCATCACTCTGATAGTAGCCGGTCATCCAGTAATAATCGAGTCCTCCACGAGGATGCTCGCGCTTCTCAACCTCCTTGTGCCATTGTCCGTGAGCCATTCGGCACATGCGAATTCCCTTGTAATCGTCGGTCACAGGGAAATTGACATTAAGGCAAGTGTAATGAGGAAGACCTTCGCTCAAAACCTTTCCAACGAGATGACGAACAACCTCGGTCATTGGCGTAAAATCAGCATCCTCGGAATAGTCACAAAGACTGAACGCAATTGAAGGAATACCCTTCATCGCGCCCTCAATGGCAACACCAACAGTACCACTATACTGAGCATTTGTAGAGGCGTTGTCACCATGATTGATACCACTCAAAACCAAGTCGGGAGTGCGATTCACAATCTGATGATATGCCATTTTGACGCAATCGACAGGAGTGCCCGAACAGCCGTAGATATCAAGTCCAGGTTCGCTCGAAATGAGTTTGTTGAACAGAACCATAGTGGTGAAAGCACGCGAATATCCAGAGCGAGGGCCATCAGGAGCACAGACAAGGACATCACCAAAATCGCGCACCATTTCAATGAGCGAGCGTATTCCTTTTGCCTGATAGCCGTCATCGTTGGCTATGAGTATGAGTGGTCGTTGTTTTTCCATTAATAATAAGTTTTGCGAATGCAAAAATACTGCATTTTCGGCACAAAACCAAGAAATGACGGATGTTTTTTGGTGGACAAGCCTCAACCACAAGCAACAGAAACAACATAATTTGTAAAAGAATATTGCCTAAAATCGGCATCTTAAAATTTTGCATTCTACGAGCGAAAATCGTCTCCAAAACGCAATAAGAGAGAGGAAAAGCAGAGGCGCGGAGGAGAAAAGCATGGAATGACAACATGAAACCTATGGAATGACAAGGTCATTTAAGCCTTCCGAGCTTGTCATTACGGCACTTTCACCACCTCATTTGGGCACTTTCATGGCAAAAAACGAGGACTAAAATTTCGCTTAAATCGTTAAAAGACTGAAAGCCAACAGTTTAGCAAAATCGCCAAAACTCGCGTATTTGGAAGCGAGATGGGAGTTGGTGGATTTCGCGCGAATCTCAGAGGGTATATTGTTGGGTATTTTCACAGAACCCCCGAAATGAATTTCGGGAAACGGTGACGGCTCGCATATATAATAAAAGGAGAGGCGCGGCAACTTAACAATCCTTAAAAAGGGTGTTTTTTGCCAAATTAAAGGATAACCTTTCGGTTATTCCAACTTTTTTTCGTAACTTTGCACAAATAGCGACATAAAGTACGCCATTTCAACAAACGACCAATTAATACACGATTATTATATAGATAATAAAAATGGGAAAGATTATCGCTTTAGCAAACCAGAAAGGTGGCGTTGGTAAAACAACAACCTCAATGAACCTCGCAGCCTCGCTGGCAACCTTGGAAAAGACAGTTCTCCTCATTGACGGCGACCCACAGGCAAACGCTTCGAGCGGCTTGGGAGTTGACCTCAGCGAGGTGGAGTGCTCTATCTACGAATGCATCATCAACAATGCTGACATTCACGAAGCAATCTACACCACAGATATCGAAGGACTGGACATTGTTCCAAGTCACATCGACCTTGTTGGCGCAGAGATTGAGATGCTTAACCTGAAAAACCGCGAGAAAATCATTAAGAACATTCTTGCTCCGGTAAAGGACGAGTACGACTATATTCTGATTGACTGCAGCCCATCGCTCGGTCTTATCACAGTAAACGCATTGACAGCAGCCGATTCTGTAATCATTCCTGTTCAGTGTGAGTATTTCGCATTGGAGGGTATCACAAAGTTGCTCAACACCATCAAAATCATCAAGAGCAAACTCAACCCACATCTCGAGATTGAGGGATTCCTGCTGACAATGTACGACTCTCGCCTGCGTCTGGCCAACCAGATTTACGATGAGGTGAAGCGCCATTTCCAGGAACTCGTCTTCAAGACTGTAATCCAGCGAAATGTAAAACTATCGGAGAGTCCATCGCACGGACTTCCAGTAATCCTCTATGATGCTAATTCGGCTGGTGCAAAGAACCACCTCGCTCTGGCAAAGGAGATTATCGCAAAGAACAGTTAAACACATTATGGCAGTAAAAAAGAAATTCACTACAGGTGCAAAAGGCACAGCTTTAGGCCGAGGCCTTGACGCCCTGATATCAACAGAGGCAGTAAGAACAGAAGGTTCTTCTACCATCAGCGAGATTCCAATCAATCAGATTGAGCGCAATCCGAATCAGCCTCGTCGCGATTTCGACGAAGAGGCTCTGCAGGAATTGGCAGCAAGCATCACAGAGATTGGTATCATCCAGCCCATCACACTCCATCAGATTTCGGCCGACAAATATATGATTATCGCCGGCGAGCGTCGTTGGAGAGCAAGTCAGTTGGCTGGTCTCACTACCATCCCTGCTTATATCCGCACCCTCGACGATGCGAGTATAATGACAATGGCCCTCGTGGAAAACATTCAGCGTGAGGACCTTAACGACATTGAAGTGGCTCTCGCCTATCAGCAGATGATGGAGAAAGAGAAGATGACACAGGACAAGGTTGCAAAGAGCGTGGGCAAAAGCCGTACAGCTGTGACCAATACTCTACGTCTGCTTCGCCTTCCTGCACAGGTTCAGATGGCTCTCCAGAAAAAGGAGATTACAATGGGCCATGCTCGCGCACTTCTCGCCATTGACAGTCCTACACTCCAGGTGAAGGTGTTCAACGAGATTATCAAGAACGGATATAATGTGCGTCAGGTTGAGGAACTGGCTCAGCGCCTCAAGTCGGGCGAGGATATCCAGTCGGGCAAGAAGACTATTAAGTCGACAAGCAAACTCCCAAGCGAGTACGAGACACTTCGCACACAACTGGCAAAGTTCTTCGATACAAAGGTGCAGATGAGCATCTCGCCTAAGGGCAAGGGCAAAATCAGCATTCCTTTCGAGGACGCTGAGCAGTTGGAGCGTATTATGAACATTTTCGACAAGATAAAGGACTAACCTCCTCGCATAGTATTGAAATCACTTATAGCGACATATAAGATAGGTATCTTCGCGTGCCTGCTCTTGCTTCTGCCACTTGGTGCTTCTGCACAGACAGAGACAAAAGTCAGGGAGTTGGTGGATTCTGTCAGAGTTGAAGCCCCAGAATCGGCCGATTCTGTAGGAGTCTCAACCTTTGCCGAGGTTGAAGGCGAGAAGGTGATTTATGCCGATTCGCTGCAGACTCTAAAAGGGAAGACCATCAAACCGGGACGTGACTGGAGCACTTGGAAACCAGATCCAAAGCGCGCCATGTGGCTTGCTCTCGTTTTCCCAGGAGCCGGACAGATGTATAATCGCAAATACTGGAAGTTGCCAATCTTTGTCGGTGGTTTCGTGGGTTGTGCCTATGCATATTCGTGGAATGGCCAGATGTACAAGGATTACAAACAGGCCTATCTCGACATTACAGACGACGACCCGAATACAAAGAGCTATGAGAAGTTCCTGCACCTTGGAAAGGTGATTGACGAGTCGAATATAGCTCGTTACCAAAAACTGTTTAGTCAACGAAAAGACCGTTTCCGCCGCTATCGCGACATGAGTTTCTTCTGCATTCTTGGTGTCTATGCACTCAGCGTGATTGATGCCTATGTAGATGCCTCGCTGTCACAGTTCGACATTTCTGATGACCTGAGTTTGCGCGTGGAACCAGCATACATTAACAACGGCACTAACAACAACCCTCTCAAAAGCGGAGGAATGGGAGTTCAGTGCAGTTTAACTTTCTAAAAACAATTATCCCGCTTATGAAAAAATTACAGTTTTTAATAGCAGCAATGATTTTTGCATTCCCTGTGACTTCGCTCGCCCAAGTAGAAATCGACGACGAAGAGGATACAGAAATCATTGAAGTTGATGAAGAGGACGAGGATGATGAAGACGAAGATGAGGTTGATTCTGAGGAAATTGACATGCCTGAGGGATTGACCGAGGAATTGGATTCATTGCTCGCACTCTACAATAACCAGCAGTATCTGCAGGCTGATGCCGACTGCAATTTCCCAAATGTAAACCCTACATACGAACCAGAGGTTTATCAGGAGCGTCTCGCTAAGTTGCCAACAATCATCGAGATGCCTTACAATAGTGTTATACAGCAATTCCTCGACCGCTATTCAGGCAAGTTGCGTCGTACTGTAAGCATTATGCTTGGTGCGCAGAACTTCTATATGCCAATATTCGAGGAGGCTCTTGAAGCATACGGACTTCCACTCGAGTTGAAGTATCTGCCTGTCATTGAGTCGGCTCTCAATCCAAAGGCAGTCTCTCGTGTAGGTGCAACTGGTTTGTGGCAGTTCATGATGGCAACAGGAAAACAGTACGGCCTTGAGGTGAACTCACTTGTTGATGATCGTCGTGACCCGCTGAAGTCATCTTATGCTGCAGCTCACTATCTCTCAGACCTCTATCGCATCTTCGGCGATTGGTCGCTCGTTATTGCTGCCTACAACTGCGGTCCTGAGAATATCAACAAAGCAGTTCATCGTGCTGGTGGCGTAAAGGATTATTGGAAGATTTATCCTTATCTCCCACACGAGACTCGCGGCTATGTGCCTGCATTCATCGCAGCAAACTATATCATGAATTACTATTGCGAGCACAATATCTGCCCAATGGTTTCTTCATTGCCAGTGAAGACTGATACAATCATGGTCGACCGCGATTATCACTTCGACCAGATTGCCGCTGTCCTCAACATTGACAAGAAGAAGATTGATGCGTTGAATCCTCAGTATCGTCGTGAGGTTGTAAATGGTGGCTCAAAACCATGTATCTTGCGCCTTGAGCCAAAGGAAATCATTGCATTTATCGACAACCAGGATTCCATCTATGCTTATCGCCGCGATGAGTTGCTCACAAAGCGCAATACCGTAGAGGTGGCACAGGATGTTCCTACTTACACTTATTCAAGCAAGAAGAGCAGAAGTTCGAAGAAGGGCAAGAAGTCGAAGAAATCGAAGAAGAGCAAAGGCAAGAGTAAGTCGGCTTCAATTCGTCAGGGAGATACTCTGTCGTCAATTGCAAAGCGTAATGGTACAACCGTTGCTAAGCTGAAGAAACTGAACCCTGGTATCAAGGGTAGCACTATCCGCGCAGGAAAGAAGCTTCGCGTCAAGTAATCTTCTTCCCGGCTTTCATCTAATGTCATTCCAATTCAATACTGAATTATGGCAGAACAGGAAATAAAGTCAAAAGACGACCAGCTTGTTGACGAAGCATTTCAACATCTGGTTGATACATATCTGGCGTCAAAACATCGTAAGAAGGTTGATATCATCACAAAGGCCTTCAACTTTGCACGCCAGGCTCACAAAGGTGTGAAACGCCTTTCTGGAGAACCTTACATCATGCACCCGATTGCTGTTGCCCAGATAGCAAGCGAGGAGATGGGACTGGGTTCTACGAGTATCTGTGCGGCTTTGCTTCACGATGTTGTGGAAGATACCGACTACACAGTTGAGGACATTGAGAACCTCTTTGGTTCGAAGGTGGCTCAGATTGTGGATGGTTTGACAAAGATTTCTGGTGGCATTTTCGGTGAGCATGCATCAGAACAGGCGGAGAATTTCAAGAAACTCCTCCTCACCATGAGTGACGATATCCGCGTAATCCTTATAAAGATTTGCGACCGTCTTCATAATATGCGCACTCTTGATGCCCAACCAGCAAGTAAGCAATATAAGATTGCTGGTGAGACGCTCTATCTTTATGCGCCACTCGCAAACCGTCTTGGATTGAACAAGATAAAAACCGAACTCGAAAATCTCAGTTTCAAGTTCGAGCATCCTGAGACTTATGACGCAATCACCAGAAAGCTTTCCATCTCACAGGACGACCGCGAAAAACTGTTCGATCTCTTCACGGCTCCTATCCGCGAGGCGTTGGATGCTTTAGGAATCAAGTATTACATCAAGGCGCGTATCAAGAGTCCTTATTCCATTTGGAACAAGATGCAGACCAAGCATGTCACTTTCGAAGAAATTTACGACATTCTTGCCGTCCGCATTATTTTCACGCCAAAGACACGCGAGGAGGAAATCAACGAGTGCTTCAAGATTTATGTTGCAATAAGTCAATTGTACAAAGCCCATCCTGACCGCCTTCGCGACTGGTTGAACCACCCTAAAGCCAATGGCTATCAGGCCTTGCATGTGACTCTCATGAGTAAGCAAGGACGCTGGATTGAGGTTCAGATTCGTTCTGATCGTATGGACGAACTGGCAGAACAGGGTTTTGCCGCTCATTGGAAATATAAAGAGGGTAAGGGCGAAGCCAACGAGGAAGGCGAACTCAACAACTGGATTGGCACAATCAAGGAGATTCTTGACGACCCTCAGCCAGATGCGATGGACTTCCTTGACGCCATCAAACTCAACCTCTACGCAAGCGAGATATTCGTCTTTACGCCTAAGGGTGAGATCATCACAATGCCTGCGGGCTGTACTGCTCTTGATTTTGCTTTCCAAATTCATACCTTCCTTGGCACTCATTGTATTGGAGCAAAAGTGAATCACAAACTCGTTCCTCTGAGCCACAAGCTACAGGGAGGCGATCAGGTGGAGATTCTGACATCTAAATCGCAGAAGGTTCAGCCAAACTGGGAGGACTTCGTCACAACAGCGAAGGCTCGTAGTAAAATTCAGGCAGCACTTCGTCGCGAGGCTCGCGAACAGCAGAAAGAAGGTGAGACTATGCTTGCCGACTGGTTGAAAGAAAAGGAAGTGGAAATGACCACATCTGTTCTCGACCGTCTCTGCGAAGCAAACGAACTGAGCAAGCACGAGAGTCTGTTCATTGAAATTGCCCGAAAGGGTATTGCGCTTGATGACAAGTTGCTCAATACTGCCCGTGGAAAGGGATTGAAAAAGAAAGGCAACTGGCGTAAATATGTGCCATTCCTCAAGAGCGAAAAGAAGAAAGAGGAGCCAGCAGAGGAAGGAAATCTCATCATCAGCAAGGATTTCAATCGCAAGAGCACTATCTACATCACAGAAGAGAATATCTCTACATACAACTTCCCTACTTGCTGTCATCCAATCCCTGGCGATGATGTCCTCGGATTCATTGACACAAACAAGCAGGTTGTAATCCACAAGCGTTCTTGCAGCGTTGCAAATGTACTGAAATCAAGTTATGGAGATCGCATCTTGGATGTGCGCTGGGATATGCTCCACGACACATTGTTTGATGCAACAATCGAGATTCGTGGTATTGACCGTAAGGGTATGTTGCATGATGTGGCTGAGGTTATCTCAAACGAGATGGATATCTACATCAGCAGTCTGAAGGTTTCATCTCATGAAGATATCTTTGACGGTACAATTGAACTCAAGGTTCACAACAGAGATGAACTGAACGCTATCATCAATAACCTAAAGAAGGTGGAAAAACTGCAAGAAGTTATTTCGCTCTAAAGAAAGACAATTCTCTTTCAGTTAATTCTGAAAGCATCATAAAAAATAAGGTGGAGGTCGCTCGGACTTCCACCTTATTTATATATATAGGCTTTGAAGGATTACATCTCAGCCTTTACAAGTTCAATTACCTTATCAACTGCAGCACTCAAACCAGCAGCATCCTTACCACCTGCTTGAGCGAAGTGAGGTTGGCCACCGCCACCTCCCTTGATCAATTTAGCAGCCTCGCGAACAAGTTTACCTGCATTCAAGCCAGCAGCAACCATGTCATCGCTAAACATAATGTTCAAAGAAGGACGGCCCTGGAACTCTGTACCAATGACGCAAATGAGCTTTTCAGCAACTGCCTCGCGTACCTTGAATACAAGATTCTTAGCATCAGCAGCATCCATTGAGATGACAGCCTTAACAACAACTGTACCATCTGCCTCTGGCTGAGCCTGAGCAAGGAGTTCCTTCTTTACGCGCTCTACATGCTGTGCCTTGAAACCTTCCATCTGCTTCTTCAGTTCTGCATTCTCGCCAAGGAACTTCTGGATAGTACCCTGAAGGTCTTTTGCATTATTGAAGAGGGCACGGATAGCACGCATCTCATCCTCTGCATTGTAGCACATCTCCTCCCAGTTCTGACCAGTAGCAGCCTCAATACGGCGAATACCAGCGGCAACACTTGCCTCCGAGAGAATCTTGAACATTCCAATGCGACCTGTTGATGTAGCGTGAATACCACCACAGAACTCAACAGAAGGACCGAACTGAATTACGCGAACTGTATCACCATACTTCTCGCCGAAGAGAGCAATAGCACCGAGTTTCTTTGCCTCCTCAATTGGAGTATCGCGGTGTTCCTGAAGATGAATGTCCTCACGAATCATTGAGTTCACAATACGCTCTACTTCACGAATCTGCTCGTCTGTAACCTTCTCGAAATGAGAGAAGTCGAAGCGCAGAGTGTCAGGAGAAACATATGAACCCTTCTGTTCAACATGATCGCCAAGAACCTGCTTGAGAGCATAATCCAGAAGGTGAGTTGCTGTATGGTTTGCAGCAGAAGCAGCACGCTTGTCAGTATCAACGCATGCCATATACTCAGCCTCAAGGTTCTCTGGGAGCTTAGCAACGATGTGGACTGTCTGTCCGTTCTCTTTCTTTGAGTCAATGATGTTGACTGTTTCGTTCTCAGAAACGAGTACGCCCTGATCACCTACCTGGCCACCCATCTCACCATAGAATGGAGTGCTGTCAAGAACAAGCTCGTAGAAAGTGTTCTTCTTCTGCTTTACCATACGATAGCGAGTGATGTGGCAGCTATACTCTGAATAGTCATAACCAACGAAAATCTGCTCGTTGTTCTCCTCGAAGTTGCCAACTGTTACCCAGTCGCCATTCTCCACCTGAGCAGCGTTACGTGCACGGTTCTTCTGTGCCTCCATATCCTCATTGAACTTAGCCTCGTCAACAGTAATGTCGTTCTCGCGGCAGATAAGTTCTGTAAGGTCGAGAGGGAATCCGTAAGTATCGAACAAACGGAATGCCTTGCTACCATCAAGTACATTCTTACCCTCTGCCTTGAGTTCGTCAATAGCCTCAGAAAGCATTGAGATACCCTTGTCGAGAGTGCGAAGGAATGAATCTTCCTCTTCCTTGATTACACGACCGATGAGTTCGCGCTGTGCTGGGAGTTCTGGATAAGCATCACCCATTTCCTCAACGAGAACAGGGAGAAGCTTATAGATAAATGCTTCCTTCTGATCAAGGAATGTGTATGCGTAACGAACAGCACGACGCAAGATACGGCGGATTACATAACCAGCCTTTGCATTTCCTGGCAACTGACCATCAGCAATAGAAAATGCAACAGCACGAAGGTGGTCAGCGATTACACGCATAGCCACATCAATATCCTCTACCTTACCGTATTCCTTACCAGAGAGACGCGAAATCTCCTTGATAAATGGCTGGAATACATCAGTGTCGTAGTTTGAATGCTTGCCCTGGATGGCACGAACGAGACGTTCAAAGCCCATACCAGTATCAATAACATTCATTGAAAGATTCTCAAGTGAGCCGTCAGACTTACGATTGAACTGCATAAACACGATGTTCCAGATTTCGATTACCTGTGGATCGTCCTTATTTACGAGTTCGCGTCCTGGTACAGCAGCCTTCTCCTCTGGTGTACGAGAGTCGAGGTGAATCTCTGAGCAAGGACCACAAGGACCTGTATCGCCCATCTCCCAGAAATTGTCGTGCTTGTTACCATTGATGATATGATCGGCAGGAACATGCTTGAGCCAGAAGCCTGCAGCCTCATCATCACGAGCAAGACCTTCCTCCTTGCTTCCCTCGAAAACTGTAACATAGAGGTCAGCTGGATCAAGTTTCAAAACATCTACAAGATACTCCCAAGCCATATCGATAGCGCCTTCCTTGAAGTAGTCGCCGAATGACCAGTTGCCGAGCATCTCGAACATTGTGTGGTGGTAAGTATCGTGACCTACTTCCTCAAGGTCGTTGTGCTTTCCTGAAACTCGGAGACACTTCTGCGAGTCTGCACGACGACGAGGTTCTGGCTCACGAGTACCAAGGATAATATCCTTGAACTGGTTCATACCGGCATTGGTGAACATCAGTGTTGGGTCGTCCTTGATAACCATTGGAGCAGAAGGAACAATAGTGTGTCCCTTTTCTGCGAAGAACTTCTTATACGATTCACGTATTTCTTTAGCAGTCATCATTTTTCTAACTATTTGACTAATATTTTGTTATTGTTTATTATTTCCGACTGCAAAGTTACATTAAAATTTTCAATTTTAGACATCTTTCGAGCCTCAACATTGAACTTTAAGGCAATTTTCTTTTGTCGTTCGTCATTTTTTTTGTATTTTTGCCTCAAAATAAAGAATAACATGGCATTAGACAGCAATAAAGACCTCAAATTGTATTACTCCATCAAGGAGGTTGCGAAGATGTTCGAAGTCAACGAGAGTACGCTTCGCTATTGGGAAACTGTATTTCCAAAAATCCACCCAAAGACTACCGCTAAGGGTGTGCGACAGTATACAAAACAGGATATTGAGGAGATTCGCCTTGTTCACAACATGGTGAAAGTTCGTGGCTACAAACTTGAGGCTGCACGAAAAGCCATTAATGCAAACCACGAACAGGTGGACAAGACTACCCAGATTATGGATACTCTCATCTCTTGTCGTGAGCAGTTGAAGGATTTGAAGAAGCAACTTGACACTCTTGTGTAGGCATTCTATCGCAAAAACGATTTTCCAGACAACATTATACAAAATAAAAGATGGCCCTTCGTGAGCCATCTTTTATTTTGTCCCTACCCTATCTGTACCACATAAGACAGAAGGAGGAAAAGAATTGTATTATTCTTGACAATTCTACTCTTTGTCAAAGACCTGTGTCTCGGGCCAATTCACCAGATACAAATGCTCTGTTGCACGAGTGAAAGCAGTGTAGAGCCAATGAATATAGTCTGGCGTGAGCATATCGTCGGTCATATATCCCTGATCAAGATAAATATGCTCCCACTGACCGCCTTGTGCCTTGTGGCAAGTGATGGCGTATGCGAATTTTATCTGAAGGGCGTTATAGAATGGATCTTCACGCACAGCCTTCATCTTCTCGGCCTTTGTAGGTTTGTCGAAATAATCCTCGTAAACACCAGCGAAGAGTTGCTGCTGCTGTTCGCCTGTTAGCGAAGGTGATTCAGAAGCAAGGCTATCGGTCATCACCGTTAACACGATTTCGTAGTTGTCGTAATCGGGAAACATTAATGTAGCATCTGCGAAATGGAATCCGTAGCAATCACGAAAGTTCCTAATTCGTTGAATTACAGCGATATCGCCATTGGCAAGAAACGACGGAACGCCTTCATTGCTCACACCACTCTTCCTGTTTGCGATCATCTCCATTTCCGTCCAGTAGTAACTGTTCTTCACAATCATCAGTCGGTCGCCTGAACAAATCTCCTCTTCCCTACCAAGTACCATATTCCTGATGCCTTGATTGTAGATGTTGGCTCGTTTATTCGAGCGGGTTATAACCATTGTACCGTCAATTCCCACCTTCGAATAACTATCATCAATCTGTTCAACGAGTTCTGCTCCGTTTACGATATGTATGTCGGGAAAGCACTTGAAATGAATCTTTGGCAGTTGGGTTATGTCATCGTGTGTTATCATCTGGCGAATCATCGTGGCATTGTAGAGAATGCCCGAATCCTGACTCTGACGCAACACTTCGTTCAAATCGCACTCAAAAACATCCAAGCCATGGCCCTCAAGCACATATCTGTCCAATGCTGGTGACTCGTCATCGCCCACTGGAGGCAACTGTGCCTTATCGCCAATGAGCATCAGGTGGCAGTTCATCCCGTTGTACACATATTTAATAAGGTCATCCAAAAGACAGCCACTACCAAAGGTGTCGTCTGTCATCGCATAACCACCATTGGCTATCATTGATGCTTCATCAACAATGAAAAGGGTGTTTTTGCTGAGGTTCTCATTGAGATTGAATTCTGTATCTATACCCGCAAAAGTCTTCTGACGATAGATTTTCCGATGGATAGTTCTTGCCGGTTGACCGCTATTCACCGAAAAGACCTTAGCCGCACGACCGGTTGGGGCAAGGAGAACGACCTTCTGCCCAAGTCGTATCATCGTATTCACGATGGCGGCAGCAAGGGTTGTCTTTCCTGTTCCTGCCGAACCACGCATCAACATAACGGTAGAACTGCTTGGGAGAAACATGAAATCAGAGAAGGTTCTCAATGCCCGAAGCTGTTCGTCGGTAGGTTGAAAACCAAAAGTTCTGCATATTTCTGTCGTTAATTGACTACTTGTCATTGTTTTTTGAAAACTATTTTGTAAATTTGCAGTGCGGATTAGAATACCGCACAAAGATACGAATTATTTCCGAGAAGTAAATGAAAAAATGGAATAATTACTTGCTGATATTGTGCATCTTTGCACTTTTGGCAATTTGCGTTATTAGCGTCTACAGTCCTTCTCGTAACACAACCACGACAGATGAAGCAGTTAACGACACAACAATTGTTGATAAGAATCAGTGACAATAGTCTTTCGTTCGCCATGAATCTTGGCGGAGAGGAAGGCATTTGCTTTGAACCATACGAGGTGAAAAGCGGAATTTCCATGGCCGCAAATCTGCGTGAGGCGTTCAAAACCAGCGACTTGCTTCGCAGAGCATGTCAAAAGGCTACAGTAATTCTCGATTCTCCAACAATGCTTGTTCCGCTCGAGGATTTCCAGACTGAAGAAATGGAACAGCAATTCCGTTTCGTATATCCTTCGTGCGAGGACAAATCAATCGAAATGTCGGTCATTCCAGCCGTAAAAAACATGGCCATATATGCCATCAGCAAAGACCTGAAGAATGTGCTTAACGACCATTTCGAGGAGGTTAGAATCAAACCGCTCATGGCTTCTGTATGGGATTTCTTCCTGAAGAGAAGTTTCGGAAGCAACAGCAAAAAACTGTATGCTTACTTCCACGACGGCAAAGTAGAACTTTGTTCCTTCAACCGCACTCGTGTGGCTTTTGCCAACTGTTTCGAGGCAGAGAATATTCCAAACTCACTCTACTTCATCCTTGGTGCCTGGAAGCAGATTGGCGGTCAGGCAATGATGGACGATTTGTATCTCAGCGGCAAAATCGACGAACGCGAAGAACTGACCGAAGAACTCAAGCAATTCCTTGCACGAGTGTTCTATATCAACCCTTCGGCCGACTTCAACAGGGCTCCCGCAACTCAGATTCTAAACTTCCCATTGGATATGATTCTGCAGTTTGTGTAGAAGGCCCGCTGCTTTTTCACTCTCTAACTTTTCACACAGACAATGCGCGTAATTACAGGAAAATATAAAGGTCGTCATTTTGATGTACCACGCTCGTTCAAGGCCCGCCCTACAACGGACTTTGCAAAGGAGAATATCTTCAATGTCATGAACGGATATGTGGACTTTGAGGATTGCACCGCCCTTGATTTGTTCGCAGGAACGGGCAGCATCTCGCTCGAATTGCTCTCTCGCGGATGTGCGACAGTGGTGAGTGTTGAAGCTGACAGAGACCACGCAAACTTCATTCGCCAGTGCCTGAAGAAACTCGAAGACGAGAATTGTGCCTTGATTCGTGGTGATGTGTTCCGTTTCCTGAAGTCTTGCAAGCAGAAGTTTAACTTCATTTTTGCCGATCCTCCTTATGCTTTGCCAAATCTCGCAACAATTCCCGACCTCATTTTTGAGCATGAATTATTAGCCGAAGATGGTGTCTTTGTGTTTGAACACGGCAAGCAGAACGACTTCTCCACTCACCCACATTTCGTTGAGCACAGAGCCTACGGAAGTGTAAATTTCTCTATTTTCAAGTAAGCAAAAGGCTTTCCGGAAAGTCTCCTCGGCTTTTCTAAAAAATATAAAAGGTGTGATGACAAACTCATTACACCTTTTTCATAATCTCATTCCAATGGAATGACCACCTCATTTCAATGGAATGACGTCCTCATTCCATTGAAATGAAAAACACCCTTCTTTGCAACCATGAAATTGCCCTATTTTATCTTGACGCCCAACTGACGAGCAAGTTCATTGCGAATATGTTGCATCTGCTGATATTCTGCCATCACCTCTTTCATTCGCTGAGGGTCGGATGCTGCAGTAACCACCTCTTTCTTCAACTCTTCAAGTTTCTGCTGGACAATGTCCATACGGATATCAAGAGTCAGGTGGAGTGCTTGCTGCTGGAGTTTCTCGGTTTCCTGTTCTTCGTTCAAAGCCTTTTCCTGTTCGCTGAGTGGCACTTCCGGGGCCTTTGTCTGAGTCAACGCGTATTTGTCGACAGCAAGAGAAGACGCGAGTTTGCTTATCTCAATATCCTGATGATTAACGAAATATGTCTCTGCGACAAAGTTTGGTTCACCACTATGCATTGTTGCCTCCTCAAGAATTGTGGCACACAAGGCATCCTGCAGTTTCAGATTATCCGTAGCAAGATTATAGTAGATAAACTGTGCAACCGTCAGATTAATCAGGTTTCCATCATTGTCCTCTACATCTTTCAATATCACCTTTTCGCCTTTGCGCACTATCAACTGGGCGATAAGTCGCTCAACATGATTTGTCCTTGTCACATTGTCAAGCACAGCCGCCTGAACAGGTTTTGCCACTTCAGCAGTCGGAGTACCGCTGTTTTCCTTACGCTCGTGAATGATGGTATTCATTCGGCTGATGAGCGTATCCTCCTTCATACCAATAAGTTGGGCAGTGTCATGCAGATATGTGGCACGGAGAATCTGGTTTGGAATGACCGAAATACTCTGAACAATAGAGTCAATACCCTCTGAACGCTGCTGAGAATCCTTTGCCTTGTTGACAAGAATCTCTGTCTTGAACTGCACAAAGTCAGTCTGATGTTCCTCTATATACTGACGGAAATCGGCGGCAGTATGCTTGCGTGCGAAACTGTCAGGGTCCTCATTATCAGGGAGAAACAGCACCTTCACATTCATTCCCTCTGAAAGGAGCATATCCGTTCCTCGCATTGCCGCATGAATACCCGCAGCATCACCATCATAGAGCAATGTGATGTTTGACGAGAAACGATGAAGCATGTGAATCTGATGGATTGAAAGGGCCGTTCCTGAGTTTGCAACGACATTCTCAATACCACATTGATGCATTGAAATAACATCCGTCTGACCTTCCACAATATACACGCGGTCCTCCTTGGCAATGGCTTTCTTTGCCTGATAGATACCGAAAAGTTCGCGTTCCTTATGGTAAATCTCCGAATCAGGAGAGTTCACATACTTCTGGTTCACACCCTTTGTACGCGAGTCAAGCACACGGGCAGAAAAACCTACAACCTTTCCGCTCAATCCTATCCAAGGGAAAACGACACGGTCGGAATAACGGTCGATTAATTCGCCTTTGTCTGACTGATAGCAGATTCCTGTCTTCAGGATGAAATCTGCCTTATATCCCTCTTTCTTTGCCTGCTTTGCCAAGGCGTGACGGTCTTTGCCATCAAAACCCAAGCGAAATTTGCGGATTACATCATCCCTGAAACCACGACCTCTGTAATACTGCATTCCAATGGCAACGCCATCAGGATCGTCGTGCAGCATCTTCTCAAAATAACTTGCCGCCCACTCATTGACTATGAACATTGACTCGCGTTCGTTCTGCTCCTGACGCTCCTGGTCGCTGATTTCACGCTCCTGAATCTCAATGCCAAACTTCTTTGCAAGCCAGCGCAAAGCCTCAGGATATGTCAACTGCTCATGCTCCATAATGAAGCTTACAGGATTTCCTCCCTTTCCACAACCGAAGCAATGGCAGGTGCCACGGGCAGGACTAACCATGAATGAAGGTGTTTTCTCGTCGTGGAAAGGGCACAAACCCTTATAGTTTGCACCGCTTTTCTTAAGCGACACAAACTCCGAGACAACATCAACAATGTTGGATGCTTCCTTGATTCGTTCAACGGTCAGTCTGTCAATCATTTCTTTTAAGAGGTTTCTTTTGGCAAAGTTACGAAAAAAACGCGAGATGTGGTAATTTCTTCCTTAATCTTTTTTCGCTGGCAACAAAAAAGGCGTAACCCCTTTTGAGAGTTACACCTTATTTATTATTATAATGTCAGGAGATTTCTCTTCAGGACAACCAATTACTTACGGTAATCAGCGAGGTCCTCAGCTGTTGCTGACATAATGAAGTTGTAGTGCTTCTCAACCTCAGCCATAGCGAAACGAGTATAAACGCGTGCCGACTTAGCAAAGAGCTCAGGTGCCTTTGAAGCGTCAGAAACGATGAGGTTTGACATTACTGTCGAAGCTGCCATCTCATAGAGGTGACGAGAGCAGAAGTCCTTGAACTCATCATTCTCAGCTGCATTCACCTTCTCTACGCACTCATTGTACTTTACTGCCATCTTCTTTGCAAGTTCGCGAAGTGCAACAAACTCCACTGCTGTTTCCTCCTGCTCCATCTTCGCAATCACCTGACCATAGAATCCGTTGGTGATATAACGGATGGCAGCAACAGTCTGCAACTGTGTTGTACCCTCGTAGATAGAAGTGATACGAGCATCACGATAGAGGCGCTGGCAAGCATACTCGAGCATGAAACCTGAACCGCCATGAACCTGAATACAATCGTATGTGTTCTGGTTTGCATATTCAGAGTTGATACCCTTTGCAAGTGGAGTGAAAGCATCAGCAAGACGAGAGAACTCCTTGCACTCTGCACGCTCCTCTGGAGTAAGCTTACGCTCGCGAGCGATGTCCTCAAGTGCCTTGTAAACATCTACATAGCGGCTTGTAGCATAAAGCAACGAACGGCCTGCATCAAGCTTTGCCTTGATAAGAGAAATCATATCATAGACAGCTGGGAAGTTTACGATTGCCTTGCCGAACTGCTTACGATCCTTTGCATAAGCCAAAGCCTCATTGTAAGCCTGCTGCGAAAGACCAACCGACTGTGCTGCAATACCAAGACGAGCACCGTTCATAAGTGCCATTACATACTTGATAAGACCAAGCTTGCGGCTACCACAGATTTCTGCCTTTGCGTTCTTATAAACAAGTTCGCAAGTAGGAGAACCGTGAATACCCAGTTTATTCTCAATACGACGAACATCAACACCACCCTGTCGCTTGTCGTAGATGAACATTGAAAGACCACGACCGTCGCGTGTGCCTTCCTCTGAACGAGCAAGAACAAGGTGAATATCAGAGTCACCGTTAGTGATGAATCGCTTACAGCCATTCAAACGCCAGCAGTTGTTCTCCTCATCAAAAGTAGCCTTGAGCATTACAGACTGAAGGTCAGAACCTGCATCTGGCTCAGTAAGGTCCATTGACATTGTCTCACCAGCACAAACGCGTGGAATGAAACGCTGACGCTGATCCTCATCACCAAACTCATAGAGAGTCTCAATACAATCCTGAAGCGACCAGATATTCTCAAAACCAGCATCTGCTGCAGAAATCATCTCGTTGATTGCAGAATAAGGAACAGTAGGCATGTTCAAACCGCCATAACGACGAGGCATTGTAACACCATTGAGACCAGCCTTTACTGTTGCATCATAGTTCTCGTATGTCTTGCTTGCATAACGAACGCGACCATTCTCGCAGTGAGGGCCCTCAGCATCAACAGCCTCAGAATTAGGCCAGATGATGTTAGCGCAGATGTCACCTGTGAGTTCAAGCACACGATCGTAGTTGTCAAGTGCATCCTCAAAGTCCTGAGGAGCATAATCGTAATTGTCTTTATCAGCATATTCGCGCTCCTTGAGCTCAACGATACGCTTCATAAGTGGATGATTAAGATGGAACTTAATCTCCGGATTATCAGTATAGAAATTAGCCATTTTTACTTAGAGTTCTTCTTGTAATACTTAATCATCTTAGGAACAACCTCCTCTACAGTACCGTTAATCACATAATCAGCGATAGTGTTGATTGGAGCATTTGGATCGTTGTTCACACTTACGATAATACCTGAATCCTGCATTCCGGCAATGTGCTGAATCTGACCAGAGATACCGAATGCGAAGTAAACCTTTGGACGAACGGTAACGCCTGTCTGACCAATCTGACGATCGTGGTCAACCCAACCTGCATCAACAGCAGCACGAGAAGCACCAACCTCGGCATGAAGTTCCTTAGCGAGTTCGAAGAGCTGATCGAAACCTTCCTTTGAACCTACGCCATAACCACCAGCCACAACGATTGCAGCACCCTTGAGATTATGCTTTGCAGCCTCAACATGACGCTCAAGAACCTTTACTACATATTCTGTCTCTGGTACATACTTTGCAACATCATGACGAACTACTTCTGCTTTGTATGCCTCATCAAGAACTTCCTTCTTCATAACGCCCTCACGAACAGTCGCCATCTGTGGACGATGATCTGGGTTTACGATTGTAGCAACGATGTTACCACCGAATGCTGGACGAATCTGATAAAGCTGCTGCTCATAGTGGAACTGCTTGATTTCGCCATTTACATTCTTCTTCATGTCGAAATCGCCAATCTCAAGCTCAGTACAATCTGCAGTAAGACCGCTGTGAAGAGCAGAACTTACGCGTGGGCCGAGGTCACGACCGATTACTGTTGCGCCCATGAGGCAAATCTGTGGTTTTTCCTCCTTGAAGAGGTTTACAACAAGTGCTGTATGAGGATTTGATGTGTAAGGGAAGAGGCCTTCTGCATCAAACACATGAACCTTATCAACACCATACTTCACAACCTGAGCCTCAACGCCATCAAGACCTGAGCCGGCAATAATACATTCAAGTTGAACGCCAAGAGTATTGGCAAGTTTGCGTCCTTTGGTAAGGAGCTCGAGAGAGACATCCTTTACGGTTGTGCCTTCAATCTCGCAATATACAAATACATTATTCATACTGTTTCTCCTTATCTTTTAACCAATCAATTTATCATTCAACATTTCAACAATCAAGTTCTCGATATCCTCGTCAGAACCTGTCATGCTCTTTGACTCCTTAGCCTTGAAGACGATATTCACAACAGCCTTTACGTTTGTTGGAGAACCTGCCTTACCAATCTGTGCTGGATCTGCATCAATATCTGCAGCACCCCACTGAGCGATATCAAGGTATGCCTTTGCTGGTGCAGGAGCATCTGCTGGACGCTCTGCCTTAACAGTGGCATTCTTATACTTCATAAGACGCTTTGCGTTGCGTGGACGGCAAGGAGCAGCACTACCATTTACTGTAACAACAAGTGGAAGTGGAGCCTCTACAGTCTCTACACCACCGTCAATATGACGCTTGATTACAACCTTACGAGCAGCCTCGTCAAGCGAAAGAATCTCCTCTGCATATGTTACCTGTGTGAGACCAAGCTTCTCTGCAATCTGTGGACCTACCTGTGCTGTGTCACCATCAATAGCCTGACGACCACCAAGGATAATGTCGAAATCGCCAATCTTCTTGATTGCCTGTGCAAGAGTATAACTTGTTGCCAATGTATCTGCACCACCGAGTGGACGGTCAGTAACAACAAAACCCTCGTCAGCACCACGATAGAGAGCCTCGCGGATTACCTCTGCCGACTTTGGAAGACCCATTGTAACAACAGAGATGGTTGAACCAGGGAACTGGTCCTTCAAACGGAGGGCCTGCTCCAAAGCGTTGAGATCCTCTGGATTGAACACGGCTGGCAGAGCGGCACGATTGATTGTGCCTTCTGGAGTCATGGCATCAGGACCCACATTTCTTGTGTCTGGCACTTGCTTTGCAAGTACTACAATCTTTAAACTCATTTATTCTAAAATTTAAATGTATATACTTTAAATAAGGTTTACGCGTATGTGTACACACGCGAAACGACTGCAAAGGTACTACTTTTTTGTTATTTATGCAAATATCTACTGCTAAAAATGCACAACGAGAACTATACTGTGCACACATATTCACTTTTGAGCATTTTTTTTGATATAGAATTGGTCATTGCCCAAATCTCTCATTTTTTTTTTGTAACTTTGCAAACATGACACAAAAGACTTTTCCCTACATATTATCATTGTTGTTTCTTGTGGTTTTAACCAACTGCATTGCTCAGGACAAGATATCAAAAAAGGCTCCTGCTGCAAGCAAAAAGGTTGAGGCACAAATCGCCATTGCTCCAGAAACAACAGTAAACGACTCTACAGATGCCTTGAATGCTGAAGCCGCCGACCTGGCTTTGGCCGATTCGCTTGCAGCAGTCGACTCACTCGGAAATGACAGCATCAACATGGAAGTTCCTTACCCTGAGCGTGCCGTCCTGAAGATTGACAATCTGCTGAAAGATAAGATATTCGAAACTTCGCAGGTTGGACTGATGGTTTGGGATTTGGATGCAGATTCGGTCATTTATGCCTACAACGAAAAGCAATTGCTTCGTCCTGCCTCAACAATGAAGGTTCTTACTGCAATAACCGCACTCGACCAATTGGGCACAAAGTATCGCTACTCCACATCTATATATTCTGTAGGCGAATGCGACTCTACTTCCCTTCACGGCAACTTGTATGTAAAGGGCGGAATGGACCCTTCATTCTCGAATTATGAGATGGATTGTTTCATTGAGGGGGTGGCAAAGTTGCATGTTGATACGATCAAAGGAAAACTCGTTGCCGACCTTTCGTTCAAAGACGATAAGAAATTCGGTGAAGGTTGGTGCTGGGATGATAAGAATTACACCCTTACTCCCCTACTCTACAACAAGAAAGACAATTTCCTCGAAATACTCCGCAGCAGACTGAAGGCACAAGGAATTGTAGTGATGGACGGAGATTCTATCGGAAGAGTTCCTCAGAATGCAGTATTGCTCGCTGAGCGCTTTTCTGGCATAGAGTCAATTCTCTACAAGATGATGAAGGAAAGTGACAACCTCTACGCAGAATCAATGCTCTATCAGATTGGTGCAATTGGAGGCAAGCAATCCTCGGCAAAGAATGCCCAGAGCATTGAGAAGCAAGTAATGAAGAAAGCGGGCCTTGACCCTGACACATACAGATTGGCAGACGGTTCTGGATTGTCGCTCTACAATTATCTTTCTGCTGAATGCGAAGTGAAGCTTTTGCGCTATGCCTACAACAATAAGAAGATTTTTGGAACTTTCTGCCAGTCATTACCTTCAGCAGGTGTTGACGGAACTCTCAAAAAGCGAATGAAGCACGAACCTGTATTAGATAACGTACGCGCGAAGACAGGAACTCTCACAGGCGTTTCCTCGCTTGCTGGTTATTGTATTTCTCCAGAAGGCCATATGCTTGCTTTCTGTATCATCAACCAATCAATGATGCGCGCCCAAGGGGCAAAGAATTTCCAGGATAGAGTCTGTATGGCAATCTGCAAATAAAGATTTTGCTCTACTAACGCTTAAGAGAGAATTTAAGAGAAAGACCGAAATCCTGAGTTGTGGTAGGATAAGAACTTGAAGACAACAGCGGAATATTCTTCTGCATGTCATAATAGAAACTCATTGTGATAAGTTTCGAAAGTGTATAGTCGGCAATGAATGAAATCTTCAAGGCTCTGTTTCCGCTACTTGCAGCAGATGTCATTGATGCAATATCGCGACTGATGGCAGCCTGCTGGCGGTAACTGAAATCACAACGCAAGTTAAGATCGTGGTTAACCTGACCCTTAGCATTATTGTTTCTTGCCGAAGACTTCTGATTATTCTGGGCAGATTTCTCATTACCGTCATCATCATTTGATTTCTTGTTGTTCTTTACAGCACGATGATTCTTACCTCCAAAGAGTTTGAAGTTCTGCCATTTGTATCCCCAACCAAGAACAATATCGCGTGAAGTTGCCTCATTAAGCTGTACAGAAGTTGTTGACAATGTCAATACGCGGGTTGATTTATACTCAGCCTTCAAGGTCATATTATTCATAAATGTGAAGTCAAGACCGAGAAGTGGCGAGAACGCCTCGTTGATTGAAACCGTAGAAATATTGTACATTGAGTTAGGAACTGGATTGCCCGTGGTTGCATCATTGATGAAACCAAGACCATTCATATACTCCTGGAATGTGCTGAATGAACTATATGAGCCCACAGCATATATGCTCTTGTATGCGTGGTTGAGGTTAACCGACTTGAAATGATCACGAATCCAAGGGAGTTTTGACAATCCCGAGAATTTCAGCGACCAGTTAGGAAGGAGTTTTGCCAACGAAGGGAAAATGTCAAGACCACCACCATTTGATGTGTAGGTACTGAGGAAAGCAGGTATCAGAACATCTGAACTATACTGTCCTACCCTATCACCTTCCTTTGAAGGATCAACGACCTCACCCGAGCGAGTTGAACCATCAGGGAATGGCAAGCCCTCATACAGATTAGTAACATGAATCTGATAGTCGGCAATAGAATTGCAGAACTTCTCAAACGCCTTGTTATAATAACCGTTATTGGCATTGCCACTACTCTGGAATGCTGTTCCAATGGAAATAGTAGTCATTGAGAATGTACCCGTCTGAGTTGTCGGCATACCCTCATACATATACTGAATACTCTTTGCCTTTGTCCAAGAACGTGACGCATTAAGGTCGATCTTAAAGTTCTTCCAAGGTTCGAGAGTCATCTTCAACTGCAAGTCATTAGTGTTGCTTACTGTCGCAGGAGTTGCCACAGAGTCATTATGCATCAGCCAGTCTCTTTCGCGAGCCTTACCAATGAAGTCCTCACCTTCAAGTCCGAACGCAAAACCAAGACCAGGAGCAAGATATCCGTTGTTCTGCTTCTGACCGAAAGCCTTGCCCGCCATTGGCATAAAGCCAGAGAGCGACATTGCTTCCTTATTATGATAGGTGAAACTGAAATTGCGGACTGCCATAAGCAGGCGTGAAGTGACCTGAAGAGCCTTATACCAAGACTTGTCGTCGAGTGGTTCTTTTGCCACAACGCTAATCTTGATATTCATGGCAGAGTCCACCTTATTTATAATATTAATAGTATTATCGTCCTTCACCTTGTACTTGATAGGATATGACTTTCCGTCAGCAGTCTTGGCAGAAACGATGATTCGCTTTGTCTTGCGGGCATGGTTAACGGAAATGACTGTATCCGGCATAATGGTGATTTCCTTCTCAAAGCCCTTCTTGTTTGTTGGCAAACCCTTCTTTTGCTCTTGAGCTTCAGCCTCAGCCTTGGCATTCGGGTCATTCTTCTTGGCAGCAGGAGTTTTCTTTGCTGTCTCTTTCTTTACTGTCTTACGAGTATCCTTGTTGAATCGCTCGTTTGCTTTCTTCAGGAACGGTATATGGTTGTAGAGTTTCTCGAAATTGAAACTTCCGTTCAAGGTGATATCACGATTGTTGGTGATATTATTACCAAGTGATGTACCGTTTTCAAGGTCTGAACCACGAACCCAGTTATAATTCGACTTATACGAAGCATCCATCTTCGTCCAGTCAAGGATAGGGAGTTTGTCGAGAGGCGACTGGAATGTAAGCGAGAAGCTCTGGGTATAATCAAGCGGAGTACCAAGATTCTTGATGCTCGTCCAAACGGAATCCTTCCAAGCCTCATAATGGTCGGCATAGAGGTCCTTGTTGACAGGTGTATATGGCTCTTCTATTTCAGAGTGGGTAGCACTACTGAAATTCATATGGATGTTCTTAGTGAAATCCCAACGGATTGAGAACTCACGATTCCAGAGGAACTGCTCTGAGAAAGTAAGCGGCAGCGATGAATTCTCCATACTCTCAAGGTCGCGTTCCTGCAGTTCATAGTAACTGCGGTTAATGTCCGAACCGAAAGTGATGTTCTGAGGCAACCAGTTCAGAGTAAACTGCTTAGCCATATCCATCCACTTACTCTTGGTCTTCAGCTTCTTGAAAGGTTCGAATGCCTTATAGACAGGAGTCCAGGCATAATCGAGATTTCCGCGCCAGTTGTCCTCATTCTCAAATACTGTCGTCTCACCAGAAGTATGCTTATGACTGTGACTATACGAGAACGAGAAGTTGGCAGGATCGACCGGAGTAGGATGCTTCTTGTTGGCAACACCCACACGAACATTCGAAAGCGAGAAGTTGGTGTTGAGCGTCTTTGTCACAGCAATACTCTCTATTGAGTCTTTTTCGTGATTGTCGGCCGACTCAAGTGCATCTTTCAAGAGCATATCCGTATCAAGCGGATTGTACTTTGGTTTTGAATTCTCCTGTGAGATTGAATAGTAAAGTGGTGCGGTAACCTTCGCTGCATCAGGGAAGAACTTTCCAAGTTCAAGGGAAGCAGTAACGGAATATGAACCCTTATCGTCCTTTGAGCGGGCAGCAACTCCGTCTTCAAGACCGCCAAAGCCTTGCGACACAAATTTACCCTGTGCATTTACAGTACCAAAGTCGGAAAGTTGCACATTCAGATTACCCTGGGCAGCCCAACCGCCTGAGTTATCGTATTCAAGAAGTCGGAGTTCGTTGACCCATACTTCACCACTCTTTGGTTCACCGGCCTTGTTTCTGACACCAATCATCATGGTCTTAACCTCACCGAGAGTTGGATTACCAAGGATAGAAATCTTGTTATTCGGATTGTCTTCGTCATACTCCGAGTAAACCTGATTATATGACGCCATACCAAGCGACTTCTGCTTGTTACGGTTCTTCTTCAAGTTTGTGAACACCTTGAGTGCGACATCCATCATGTTCTCCTCTGGCCAAACGGCTCTACATCCCTGACTTGAATACTGGTCATAATGACCGGCTGGTGTCAAGGTGAGAGGAATCTCGTATTCGTAGTAGTTGTTCTTATAGTCAGAACCCAGACGAACAAACAATGCAAGCTGATGATCAGCGAGGTTTGTTGGGTTTGGATCCATCGCATTGGCGTGAGTAAAGAGCTGAATACGCTTATACTGACGCATATCGACTGTAGCATTCTTATAAACACACTTCGACTGACCTGTACCGAGTTCTGTCACGGTCATTGCCAAAGCCTGCTCGTTACTTTCCACGAGCTGTGGCTGAGTAGGGTCCTGAGCACGCTGGATGCCTGGAGGAAGTGTATAGTTTACAGGTGTCTTATCGTTGTTTTCCTCAATATTCACGGCAGAAATGTCCATTCGGCCAGTACCTGACGAATTGTCGAGATCCTGCTCATAGACACGCCATTCTCCACGAACAAGGTCGAGCGAGCCAAATCGGAGTACGATTGGGTGCTTAAAACCTGTCATGAACATACGCATGAAGCGCAGAGAGGTGAAGTCGGAGATATTGCCGACTCTCTGTCCGTAGTTGTCGATAGGAATACGGAACTGATACCAAGTAGCCTCGCTCGTCTCTCCATTACGGAGTTTTGGTGAGGTAACTCGCTTATCAACAATGTAGTTTTTACCGACTTCCAACTCATCTGGGTCAATGTCGACAATATACTCAAAGTATTTCTCGTATTCGTTCAGAGTATGATCCTGGTTGATATCCTCGGCATCAGGGGTTGTCTTATACGAAGTATCGTAACTCTCAGTACGGGTCTTTGAGTCTGGCGAGTTACCCTGTGGGTTATTAATGCGCTTATATCGCTCAAGGATTGATGTCTTCTTTGCATCAAACTCAGAACCGCGGAAATACTTGTAATTATCGTTTGCGACATCCTTTGAGATGATAGAATCCCATACATTTGTCGATACTCGCGAGCGAGCAGCATTGACGAAGTCCTGATATGGTTGGAAGTTCAACTCCTCGGCATCAGTCAAACCGTTATATCCCACATCCTGACGCTCACGCGAACCATCGGTTGTGGCAAAGGCATAGTTCTCTGTTGCAGGCGTCGGAACCTTACCCCATTGGGTTGTTATATACTGCTCCGAACCGTCGACAGGCATACCGCTCTCATAGAATTTCTTTCCATCGTGCAGGACATCCTCACTCACTTCACCCAAATCAATACGAAGAACACCCTTATAGTCCTTGGCATTTCCTTCTTTTCGGGTATAGATGAATGGGTCGAGCATCCAGAATTCAATATACTCGATATTGGCGGCTTCAAAGTCAGGAGTATCCAATTTACGCATCATACCACCCCAACGCGACTCCGGATCTGGCAAAGTACCATCGCTGTTGAGGTTTGGATTGAAGTTGTAAGGACCTCGTTCGTTTGGATAATAAGCAAGGTTAAGGACAGAAAGAGTACTTGTCGCACCATTATACGAACTCTGGTCGCGGTTTGGATAGAGTTCTCGCACATAGACCTCACGAACATAATGGTTCGACAACTGCTCAAGGTCGCTCTTGATATGTGCCGGAGTAAGCGATGAAGAACGACGAGTGAACAATGGGTCAATGTTATACCAAGCCAGCAATGAACGGTTGTAACCTCCTGCCAATGTTGTCTTATCGGTACTTTCAGGGAACAGTGAAGGCACACTCGATATAATCCACGAAGAAGGGGTACTTACATCGATTGTCGATTTTGTATTCTCAAAGTCATCGAGATAAGAGGCATTATCCTGTGTTCCATGGCTCTGGCCTGCAATAAGTTGGGCAAATTCGCCCTTGAATGAGATATTCGAAGGTTGGGTTACATGCAGGAAAGGAATAGCATCGAGCACATTTGTGAGCCACTGACTCTCCTTCTTCCAATTGATATTTACACCCCAGATGGTATTGTTCAAAGGTTCAGAACCCATGTTCACCTTTGTCGTGAGGGCCTGTTCGTAGAGATGCTGCAATGTACCGCTCATCTGGAAATCCTTTGTGAAGTCGTACTCCCAGTTTACGCCAAACATTGTCTTTCGCGTCTGCGAATAGTCAGAATTACTTTCCAGCGACACATTGATATCTGTTCCCGCAGCAAGGATGCTCTGGTTGAGGATGGTGACTTCACCGCTGGCATAATCAACAGAGTAGTCAGAACCTTCAGTAAGAGTGACACCTCCGGCTGTCACGACAACCGAACCTTGCGGAATATTCGTTGCTCCGGCAGAAATCACACCTTCACGCGAACCTTTATACTGACCGGTAAGGATATATTTGTTCTTCTCGGCAATCTGCTTCGCAACGGTTTTTGTAGAGTCGTAGAGTTCTGTGAATGAGTATTTTTCGGCTGTTTTTGAAGCCACTCCATTCTCCACCAATGTCTTTTGCATAAACTCGCCAAATGGTTCGGCTGCAGGGAAGAAGACATATCCATTACGGACGGTATAGCCTTCCACATAGTCGAAATATCCATTCGAGTGGGCTTTGTTGTTATTGTCGAGTCGGTCGGCACCAAGGAGTTTGATGAGCGTCTTGCTCTTCACCTGCCGTTCTGGTATATAAGAAAGGTATACACCAGCTGTGTCGCTTTGGAACTTCACATCAAGGCGGAACTTTTCCTTCTGTACAGTATTGGCAATCTTATACACATTCTTCATCATCAGTCGCCAGTTACCCTGTCTTGGGTGGTTGCTTGTGTTCTTGAGCGACTTGACAAAAAGAACGCTATTCACATCTGTGACATCCGAAGAGAACTCACCTACCTGATAGGTTACTCCTCCGTAGGTATACTCGAAAGCGACAGCCAGCACTTGGTCGGTACGAACTCCGGCATTGAGGGTTACATAGCCGAGTGATTTGTTGACATAATATTCCGATGAGGTGAGAAGGCGCGCCTTTTCGAGTTTCTCGTAGTCAGTACCGCCTTCAAGGTCGGTCATCCCTGCAAGTTGGGCTCCGACATCATCAATCTTTCGGCTTTGTGCACCAATAGAGGTCATTGTCTGATACACATCGTTAGCTCCATTGGCAGGTACATTTATGCCCGAAGGATACCAATATGGATTTGATATTGCCGTTGGTTCACCGAGGTCGGTAAGGGCAATGATGTTTCGCGTATTGGTGGTTGTTCCTTGGGTATTTGTAACCCAGATTTCAATTCGGTTGATGGTCACTCCCGTCATGATATTAGGGAGTGTCTTCATGCCCTCATCATAGTGGTCGTGGAAGTAGTGAGAGAGGAAGAAGTGGCGGTTTTCGTCATATTCAGCCACATTAATCTCAAATGGTGTGAGCTGAACGCCTCCCTTCGAACTTACGCTCTTTGACGATGATTTTTTCTGCGAGACAACGGTTTGGAGTTTGAGTTTACCAAACTGCATATCTGTTCGCAAACCGAAAAGCGATGATGCTCCTCGTACAAGGGCGGAGTTTGACGGGAAGGATACATTACCGGCTTCAACAAGTTTGATAATCTCGTCTTCCTTTCCGTCATATTTGAGTTTCATGTTTTGGGCGTCATAGTCGAAGGTCGCGTCTGTGTTGTAGTTCAGATTCATATTGACCTTATCGCCGACTTTTGCCGTCATGTTCATGTTAATCTTCTCGTCAAAGTCGATTGTAGTAGTCTTTCTTCGCTTGATAGGAAGCGACGGATTCTGGGTGTTCTTCATTGTGGCACCAAACTTCAACTCTGCCGTACCTTGTGTTGTGACGCGCACTCCTCCAGGGCCGAATATTTTCTCGGCAGGACCAAGGTCAAAGTGCATATCGGTAAAGTCAAACTTCTCTTTTCCCTGCGCCTCAAAGATGGCGTCATTCTTAGCGCGGAAGAGTTTGTCGAGGAGTTGTTTCTCACTCCATTTGGCGTATTCTTCGTAGGTCATGGCAAGAGGGGCCTGCACATAAGTGCCCGCCATCTTGTTACCAAAAAGGTAATAACCTATTGTGTCGTTGTATTCTACTTCCTGTTTGATATTGTCCGGACGTTTCAGGTCTGTGGCATTCTGGTCAAGGTCCTCAACGGTGATAGGCATTGTGCGCTGAACATTCCAGCGAGGATGGAGCAACGAATCTGGTATTGAGTCTTCTTCGTCGAGTATTGCCTGCTGGGCAATATTTATCTTCTTTTCCTGTTCGGCTTTCTTCTCGTCGGCTTTCTCCGCTCGTTTCTGCCCCTGAGTGGCCTCCCTTTTCTGGGGCATCTGGCGTCTTGGGCGCGTTTTGTCGTCCTGAGGCAAGGACATAGCATATGCCGCAAAACTCAAAATGAGCATTGCTAACATCATTGTATGTACCTTGTTTCTCAGTTTCATCTTTACTTTATCATCTTCAACGCCTGCTTAACAACCATCTCTACAGGCATGTCTGGATTGTCTTTGAGTATCTCGTTCACCACTTTGGCTGTTGGTGCAGGCGAGAATCCGAGCATCGTGAGGGCTCCTACTGCCTCATCGCGAACTTCCTTGTTGATGCCGGCAACCTGATTTCCCGAACCTGCAGGCACATGGAGTTCGTCGGCGATACCGCTCGAAACAATCTTATCCTTCAGTTCAAGAATGATTCTCTGTGCAGCCTTAGGACCAATGCCCTTAACGCTCTTCAACAGACGAACATCACCTGTGGCAATGGCATTGCAGAGTTCACTTGGCGACATTGCCGAGAGAATCATTCGTGCGGTATTTCCACCAATTCCGCTAACGGTGATAAGCATTCTGTAGAGGTCGCGCTCCTGACGGGTGGCAAAGCCAAACAATGTGAATCCGTCATCACGACCACCTGTCACGAGTTGTTCGTGGACATAGAGTTTTATGTCCTTCTTACCTTGAATTGCAGAGTAAGTAATGAGCGAAATGCCCAAGCCGTAACCCACTCCTGCAGCTTCAACGACAGCCATTGCAGGGGTCAAGTCGGTCAACTCGCCCTTGATGTATTCAATCATAAATAATAGTTCAATTTGTATTAATACAAATTTATAACGCAGAATCTTAGGAATTATTGCAAACGAAGGCAAAAAAGTTTGCTTTTCCACATATTATTAATATGCATCAACCCATCATTCCACTATCGTCCAACACACTTCATTTAAGACCCAAAAGTCAAAATTATTCACAAGAAAAATCGTTTTCAAAATCCGCCAAAATAGAAATGAAATTCTCATTTCAGCGTGCAGATTTGCTCTCAAAATTGCTAAGTCGAAATCATTTAAGTGGAATGACATGGTCATTTAATTGGAATGACCACTTCATTTAATTGAAATGACGCGCTCATTTAACTGAAATGACAGCATGAATCCATTAGAATGAGGGCGTCATTCCATAGGTTTCATCTACAGCGAATGATAAAATCACAACAAGAAAAAGGTTAACAGTTTGAATCTCAACGGTTTAACAAAACCTCCCAAAACTCGGTCATACGAAGGCAAAGCAACATGGGGTGAATAATATCGCAGTATTGAGGTATTACGATTTCGGTTTTGTAAAATATATTCGCCACAATTTCCACCAAACTTATGTATAATTAGCAACTGATGCGAAAAATCTAATAAATAGTAAGAAAAATCACTCGCACAGTTACAAAAAGCAACTTTTTCGCTTACACATTAATAAAATCACGCGCGCGTAGGGATGATTTTGAACATTTTTTCGTAACTTTGCATTTGATTATGAGTAGAGCAAGAAAAGAACCGAACATTTGGATAAGCCTGACGCCAATAGTGTGTCTGGTTGTCTGCCTTGCGTTGGTCATCTCCGTTTTCGGTAGTGACGCATTGAATGGCGGTTCGCAAGTGGCTCTCATCATTGCCACAGCTGTGTGCATTGAGATGAGTTACTTCTTCTGCGGAGGTCATTGGCATGATTTCGAAAGGGCCATGACCGACAAGGTGAAGGATACGGCGGTGTCTATATTCATCCTTCTGCTCATCGGCAGTTTGTCAGCTTCATGGATGCTCAGTGGCGTTGTGCCTTCGCTCATCTGCTACGGAATTCAGGTCATCCATCCGGCGGTTTTCCTCGTCTGCGCCTGTGCCATATCGGCAGTAGTGTCAATAACGGTGGGCTCTTCGTGGACAACAATCGCAACAATCGGTATTGCCTTACTGGGAATTGGTCGGGCGGAGGATTTCGCCGACTGCTGGACGGCAGGTGCCATCATCTCTGGAGCCTACTTTGGCGATAAACTTTCGCCATTGAGCGACACTACGGTTTTGGCTTCGTCCATCTCGGGAACACCACTATTTGAGCATATCCGATATATGCTTCTGACCACAATTCCGACTTTCGTCATCACTCTGACGATATTCTTTGTGGCAGGACTGTTCATGGGACATCAGGCGCCAAGTGATGTGACAATGTACACAGAGGCATTGGAGGGCAGTTTCGTGGTTTCTCCGTGGCTGTTGCTTGTGCCTGTATTCACCGGATATCTCATCTATCGCAAGACACCTTCGCTGATTGTATTGTTTGCTTCAACAGTAGTGGCTACTATAGTGGCAATAATTGCACAGCCAGATGTCATCAGTGCTGTAGGCGGGGAGATGGACCATTCGTTCAAGAATATGTTCCGCGGAACACTCGTGATGCTCACTTCGTCAACCTCTACTGATACAGGTCACGACCTTATCAACTCACTTGTCGAGACTCGTGGCATGGCTGGAATGCTCAACACCATCTGGCTCATCATCTGCGCCACTTGCTTTGCTGGAGCTATGACGGCAAGCGGAATGCTGAAATGCTTCGTGCATACCATTTTCGACAAGTTGCGCCACAGTCGATTGGGCCTTGTATCATCAACGGTCGTGAACGCTACGACGATGAATGTGATAACGAGCGACCAGTATATGTCGATTGTGCTCACAGCGAATATGTTCCGCGAGGAATATGAGGAACAAGGATATGAAAACCGCCTGCTTTCGCGTTCGTGTGAGGATGGAGCAACTGTGACCTCTGTTCTCATTCCGTGGAACACATGTGGTATGGCACAAAGTACGGTTCTTGGTGTGGCGACAATCGTTTATGCGCCCTACTGTTTCTTCTGCTATCTGTCGCCTCTGATGAGCATCCTGCATGCCGCCATTGGCTATAAGATTTACAGAAAAGAGCCACAGAAATAAATGAAATTCTAACAATTAAACATATAAAACAACAATGAAGAAAATTCGTGCAGCTGTAGTCGGCACAGGAAATATCGGCCGCTACACATTGGAGTCGCTTGAGACTGCTCCTGATTTTGAAATCGTAGGTATCGTAAGCCGTAGTGGTGCTGAGAACAAACCAGCAGAACTGGCAAAGTACACTATCGTAAAGGACATTACCGAACTTCAGGATGTTGATGTTGCTGTTCTCGCAACTCCAACTCGTAAGGTTGAGGAGATTGCAAAGCAATGTCTCGCTCTTGGCATCAACACAGTTGACTCATTCGATATCCACACTCAGATTGTTGACCTTCGTCGTTCGCTCGATGCTGTAGCAAAGGAGCATGGTGCAGTTTCTATCATCTCTGCAGGTTGGGATCCAGGTTCTGACTCTATCGTTCGTTCACTCATGGAATCACTCGCGCCAAAGGGTGTGAGCTACACAAACTTCGGTCCTGGTCGTTCAATGGGCCACTCTGTAGCAGTTCGCGCAATCGCTGGCGTTCGTGATGCATTGTCTATGACAATCCCTGTTGGTACTGGCATTCACCGTCGTATGGTATATGTTGAACTTGAGGAAGGTGCTGATTTCAAGACTGTTGAGGCAGCAATCAAGGCAGATCCTTACTTCGTAAACGACGAGACTCATGTGCAGCAGGTTGCTTGCGTTGATGATTTGAATGATGTTGGTCATGGAGTAAACCTCGTTCGCAAGGGCGTTTCAGGCAAGACCCACAACCAGCTCTTTGAGTTCAACATGAAGATTAACAACCCTGCTCTTACAGCACAGGTACTTGTTAATGTTGCTCGTGCTTCTATGAAGCAGCAGCCAGGTGCATACACAATGATTGAGATTCCTGTTATCGACATGCTTTGTGGCGATAAGGAGGAGTTGATTCGTCATCTCGTATAAAGCAAGCCTCTCCCCTAACCCCTCCCCTAAAAGGGAGGGGAACTATAAAACCAAGCCAACTAAACAACCAAAACTATGAAGAAATACTTAATTATTATGGCCTTGGCTGCACTCTGTCTTTCGGTGCAAGCTAAGGGAAAGAAAACTGTCCACAAACCAATCAAAATAGAGAAACAGTGGAAGAAGCATAACCCTGGTGCAGTTCATTTCTATGACAAGTCGCCAGAGACTGAAGGTTCGAGGATATACAACAAAATGATAAAGGACAAGGAGAAGTATATCGGCGAGAATGCCTTGCGTGTCCTGCAGACTCTTTACTACGGCCCTGATGACCCGAACATCAAACTTATCAAGGATATTCATTATACTGTGGAGGATTATGACGGTATTTCCGAAAAGAGCGGTTGGGGCGATCATGTCGCTATTCGCTACTCTACACGCTGGATTGAGAAGTGTTTCCGTGAAGGCGATGCCGATAAGCTCGATTACGAGACTCGTGGTGTAATCTATCATGAACTGACTCATGCCTATCAGCTTGAACCAATGGGCTGTGGACGATATGACGGAAAGTCGCCTTGCTGGTCGTTCATTGAAGGCTTGGCAGATGCTGTCCGTGTGGCATGTGGCTGTTTTGAGCAGGATTTCAAGTCAAAGGACAGACCTCGCAACGACCAGAAACGCAAGTGGGAAAGTGGTTATCGCATATCGGGCTATTTTCTTTACTGGCTTCAGTTGAACAAGGATCCTGAGTTCATCAAGAAGTTCAACGCTTCTGCCGCAACTCTCTACCCTTGGTCTTGGGATGCCGCTTGCCGCTATATCCTTGGCGATAAGCCAGAGAACTATGTATCAAACCTCTGGAAGGAATACAAGGTTGCTATTGGCGATGAGGAATAGGCAATCTCTCATATCACATATTAACTATCTAAAAACAAATGAACCTAATTAAAACAACAATTCTTTTTGCACTTTGCCTTGGGGCATCTATTGTTCAGGCTCAGACTCTCGAGACCTCGAACAAGTTGTTAGGCGATGCCTTCAAACAGGCAATGTGGACAATCGACCATAACACCAACGAAGAAGGTCTTCTCAATGCCGGTGGAGATTATGGTGGCGAATGGACTCGCGACATTTCAATGAACTCTTGGAATGCTGCTTCTCAGTTGCGTCCTGATGTTGCGGAATACTCCCTCTGGAGCGTCACAAACAATCATAAATCTATCGGGCATCAGTATTGGGATAAGATTATCTGGACCATTGCTGCCTGGAATCATTATCTTGTTACTGGTCGCGAGAACTTCCTTCGTGAGGCCTACGAATGCTGCAAGGCATCTATGACTCAGCTTGAGGATTCGGTATTCGACAGCAAATATGGTCTTTTCACGGGTCCTGCTGTATTCCAAGACGGTATTGCGGCATACGAAGAACCGGTTTATTCTCCTGCTCACAAGGATGAATCGTATGTTCTCGACCATCCAAACTCAGGTCCTATCAAGTGTCTTTCTACAAACTGCAACTACTATCAGGCTTATCGCACTCTCGCTTTGATGGGCAAGCAACTGAAAGCTGACAAGAAGGAAATAAAGGCGTTTGAGAAAAAGGCAGCAGAACTGAAGCACGCAATTCTTACTCATCTTTTCGACAAAGCGCACCATCATTTCTACTATCTTGTTGACCATAATGGCACTCTGCACGATTTCCAGGAGGGTTTAGGCATTGCCTTTGCTGTACTGTTCGGTATTGTTGATGAGAAGGAAGGCAACAGAGTTTTGGAAAATTGCGCCATCAGTCCTCACGGAATAGTAACTGTCTATCCAAGTTTCAAGCGTAACACTCCTGAGAAACCGGGCCGCCACAATATGATGGTTTGGCCTCATGTGAATATGTACTATGCTTCGGCTTGCGCAAAAGCAAAGGATTTGAAGCCGTTCTGGTTTGAGATGAATAATCTCGCCGACCTTGCTATGCACTATGATGCTAAGGGCGAACCTAATTTCCACGAGATTTACAAGATGGACGGAACTCCTTCGGGTGGTTGGCAATGTGACCACGAATGGCCTCCTCTCAACCACCAGACTTGGTGTGCAACAGGTTTTGTTCGCAACTTCCTATATTATATAATAGGTATGAAGCCAATAGAGAAGGGACTTGCATTCTCGCCAATGGGTATGGAAGATGGTTCAACTGTGAAGCTGAAGGATGTTCCTTATCGCAATGCCAAATTGAATATATCCATCAGCGGAAAAGGCTGCAAGGTAAAGTCGTGCACTATCAATGGCAAGGCTGGCAAGGCATTCATTCCTGCTGATGCAAAAGGAACATACGAAATCGAAATTCACTTGAAATAAAAGCGATACCGAAAACAACAAAAGCAAACCTCAAGGACTATCTTGCGGTTTGCTTTTTTAACCAGTCACCACGGAACAAGCGTGTAAGGAACAATGCTCCTCTTATGGAAAGTTCTATTGCCATTGCTGTCCAAACACCGGCAAGTCCCCAGATTGGTGCAAGGTAATAAGCAAGTGTGAGGCGTATTCCCCACATTGTGGAAAGGTTCATTGTGGCAGGAACCAATGTATCGCCAGCACCAATCATACAGCTACAACAAACAATAGCAGCTGCAAACATCGGTTCGGCAAATGCCTCAATGCGTAAAGCACGAACTCCGAGATCGACAATCTCATTGACCGGAGTCATAAGGCCCATCAATTCAGGAGCAAAGACATACATCACAAATCCCATGAATGCCATGACGAGCATTCCCAATGCCACACTTCGATAAGCAAAACTCTTGCACAAATCGATTCTCTTTGCACCAACGCTTTGACCGACAAGTGTTGTGGCGGCATCAGCAATACCATATCCCGGCATATAGCAAAGAGCCTCAGCTGTGATAGCGAAGTTATTTGCAGCAATGGCAAAATTGCCCAATGGTGCAACGATGATGGTTGAAATCATCTGTGCCGTATTCATCAAGGTATACTGCAATGCCATTGGCGATGCTATCTTGAAGGCACGCTTGAGATATTCCTTCTTAGGACGCCAACTTGCCGCCTCATGCCACAACGACAATATTGGCGACTTCCAATATGCATAATAGGCAAGGATTGCTGCAGGGATGAGTATTGCCAACGAAGAGCCTACTGCCGCTCCAGGAACTCCCCAACCACAAAGATAGATGAAAATATAATTGAAGATTACATCAAGTACACAAGCGAGAATATTCAAGGCAGATGGTATCTTCATATTGCCCGAGCTCTTCAACATATTCGTTGAGAAGTTGGCCAACTGATAGAAAGGTATGGAAAGACTGAAAATGAGGAAATAGAGAGACGCATCATGGGCGATATCCTCTCCTCCGCCAAGCCACAGAGGCAGTTTGGCATGAACCGCAACAGCTAAAGAAGTGAGGAGGAGTGTGAAACAAAGAACTGCCACCAAACCCGTTCTTACTACCTGACGGGCCTTGACAAAATCGTTGGCACCAATACTCTGTGCCACCTGAACACCAAATCCCATTGATGCTGCCATATTGAGTGAGCCGAAGAGCCAGGTAGAAGTCTCAACGATTCCTATGGATGCAGAGGCTTTCTCGCCCAAGTATCCAACCATCGCAGCATCAATAAAAAACATTAGCGTAGAGGTCATCTGCGCTAATATTGATGGAATACTGAGGCTGACAATCAACCTCAGTTTCTCTTTACTCGTAATTATTTGCCCCTCGCGAATCTTAGCAAGGAGTTTGTCACTTTCCTTCAAAAGCTGTTCAGTCTATCCTTTACAACAAATTACTTGAAATCAGGCACTCCTGCACCTGCGCGATGATAGCTGACAAGTTTAATGTCGAAGATGAGGGTTGAGTAGCCCGGAATTGAATTCGAATCGGAAGTACCATAACCCAACTGATAAGGAATATAGACACGCCAACTATCGCCAATATGCATATTCTGCAAAGCAGTAGCGAATCCATCAACCAATCCACTCACAACAAACTCTGCAGGACTTGCTGTAGCCTCATTGAATGTGCCATAATACGACTTGTCAAAGACATAACCATCCTTATAGCTTGTAGAAGGAAGCAGACGACCACTATAGTGGCAACGCACAGAATCGGTGAAAAGTGGACAACCGGCACCAGTTCCTTCTTCAAGAACCTCCACAATGATATGGTCCTTTGCAGAAGACGTGTAGGTTGAACTCTCATCAGGCAACGAATAATTCTTGATGATCTTCCATGAAGTATCACCAGCCTTTATTTTTTCGCTCACTGAACTGTAAAGCGTATTGAAGTAAGTCTCGTTGGTGTTCTGCCAGTTAACGAATTCCTCTTCAGTATCGTCCACCTCTGAACATGACACCAAAGAAAGTGCCATGAACAGGAGGGCAAATAAATAAAAGAACTTATTTATCTTCATTTTCTAATTATTTCAGATTCTTCAAAAGACTTGGGATGCTCACCTTATCCTCGATGATAGAGCGGAGATCTGCGATATTTACACGTTCCTGCTCCATTGTGTCACGATGACGGAGGGTTACAGTATTGTCCTCAAGTGTCTGATGGTCAACAGTTACGCAATAAGGAGTACCGATTGCATCCTGACGGCGATAACGCTTTCCAATCTGGTCCTTCTCCTCGTACTTACAGTTGAAGTGGAACTTGAGTGCATCCTGAATCTCACGTGCCTTCTCAGGAAGACCATCCTTCTTTGTAAGAGGGAAGATAGCGAGCTTGATTGGTGCAAGTGCTGCTGGGAGATGGAGTACTGTTCGTGTCTCGCCATTCTCGAGCTGCTGCTCTTCGTATGAGTGACACATTACAGAAAGGAACATGCGGTCAACACCGATTGATGTTTCGATTACATAAGGAGTGTAGCTCTCGCCTGCCTCTGGATCGAAGTATTCAATCTTCTTGCCTGAGAACTTAGCATGCTGGCCAAGGTCGAAGTTTGTACGAGAGTGGATACCCTCNNACCTCCTTGAAACCGAATGGCATGTGGAACTCAACATCTGTTGCAGCGTTTGCATAGTGAGCCAACTTATCGTGATTGTGGAAACGATAGTTCTCAGCACCAAAGCCGAGTGCCTGATGCCAAGCCATACGAC